>NVTL01000003.1 GCA_002401565.1 Rhodospirillaceae bacterium | reverse complement strand
GACTCTAKSKKKSGTAKYATNATTTTGCTAAAAATAAATTTTCAGAGATCGGAAAGGTCATCCTCGACTGCAACTTCTTTGTTTTACGGGACTTAAAAGAAAATTTATTGGCGTATAAGGAAATTAAAGTTCTCGGGCAGACTGAAAATCTACAGAATAGATTTAGCAAACATCGAAGAAAAATTGCAAAATATCGTTCCTTAAATAATTTTTTAGGGGCCGTTCCTAGATTATATCTAGAAATTTCGATGCTGATCGGCATTGCCCTTGTTGCAACGTTTATGCTTAAAGACCGGCCAATCGGAGAGGTCGTTAGCGTACTTGTTCTTTTGGCGACAGCAGGTTTACGTATGATGCCTTCGGTCAATCGTGTTCTTATATTAATGCAAACGATCAAGATTTCAGTTGCGCCTGTGAAAGTCATTCTTGCGGAGTTTGAAATCGCGCCTGTTGAGGCTGTAACAGAGAGTGCTTTAGCACAGGTTGCAGAAGAATCTACTTTTGAAGACGGCGGCAAGATTGTTCTAACCGATGTTGCCTTTAAGTATCCGGGGCGAGAGGCTGCGGCTCTTGAGGCGATAACGCTTTCTATAGCGGCGGGGCAATCTGTTGGATTTGTGGGGAAGTCGGGTGCCGGCAAGTCAACTTTAGTTGATGTCCTTCTTGGCTTTCTTGTTCCAACCAACGGTCATGTTTTTTATGCCGGCGTTAATATCCACGAAAATTTAGTAAGTTGGCGTAAAAAAATTGGCTATGTATCGCAAACAATGTTCATTTCAGACGATACCGTAAAGGCAAATATAGCCCTTGGCGTTTCTGAAAAAGATATAGACCTAACGCGGATCAAAGAAGTTGTTGAACTGGCGCATCTTGACGATGTTATTAAAGAACTGCCCAGTGGATTAGATACAAGAATCGGCGAAGAAGGGGCAAAGCTTTCTGTCGGCCAACGGCAACGTATAGGTATTGCCAGATCCCTTTACCACAATCCCGATATTTTGATTTTTGATGAAGCAACGTCGGCCCTTGATAATCAGACAGAGCACAGAATTTCTCAGATGGTCAAAGAGCTCAAAGGGAAAAAAACCACGATTATTATTGCCCATAGGTTAAGCACGGTACGCCAGTGTGATAAAATATTCTATTTTGAGGATGGCAAAATTATGGGTGAAGGTGATTTCGAAACACTGAATAAAACGTGCCAAGGCTTTGCTAACTTAGCCGCAAAAGGTAGCTACTAAAAAGGAACGCTGTTTTTGACAAAAAAACACGCAGGTTCTTTTTATGGGCTTATAACGGTTTATAGGGTTGCATGACAGATACTGCTATACTTCGTTGCGAATCCTCATTTATTATTGTGTCTAGAAATGAAAAAGTAACCTAAACGAAAATGAAAAATGTTGAAAATACAAAGGTTAGAGTTCAGCTTGCCGATGAGGCAGACTTTATTGGTCGCCCGTTGGTCACTGTCTTGCCGCCGATGAGCGCTATGCGACGTTCTTCGACAGCATATGCACGTGTGATTTAACCGCGAGTTGATCCAGAGTTTAAGGTGCGTGAATGGATAATGTGTTGCAGAAAATATTGGTTATGTGGTTTGGAGTTTAGTAAATATGGATAAGTTTTCAATTGATAGCCACAAACTGATTTACCACCCCCAAAGGGTCGCTCAATTTGTGGAAGCTGGTGATGATTGGGAAAAGGCGAAGAGCGTCTATCCCCTTTACGTGGAAGTCTCTCCTGTTGGAGCCTGCAACCACCGCTGTACGTTTTGCGCTGTAGATTACATTGGTTACCAAAGCCGCATGTTGGACGTGAACATTTTTTCCGAGCGGCTTGCCGAGATGGGTGAGCTTGGCGTCAAAAGCATCATGTATGCTGGCGAGGGCGAACCGCTTTTACACAAAAAAATCAATGAGATTGTGAAGGCTACGAAAGACGCGGGAATCGATGTTTCGTTCACCACCAATGCAACGGTTCTGAACGAAAAATTCATTGAAGAATCATTGCCGCTAACCACATGGATTAAGGTATCCATGAATGCAGGAACTGCAGAAACGTACGCGAAGATCCATCGTACCAAGGAACGCGATTTTGACGTGGTGGTTAAAAACCTCAAGGCTGCTGTTGCTGCAAAGAAAGCTCGTGGCATTGATTGCACAATAGGTGCGCAGTCTTTGCTGCTTCCGGAAAATGCACATGARATGGTTCAGCTCGCAAAACTTTGCCGTGACGAAATTGGTCTGGRTTATTTGGTGATCAAACCGTATTCCCAACACATGTTCAGTGAAACACATGAATATGAAGGGATTGATTATTCGACCTACCTTCAACAAGCCGATGAACTCAGAGCCTTGAATACAGATGATTTTCATGTTGTTTTTCGTGAAAATTCAATGAAAAAATACACCGAAGACGAAGGCCTGCGCTATACAAAATGTAATGCGACCCCGTTCTTTTGGGCTTATGTGATGTCCAATGGCGAGGTCTGTGGATGTAGTGCTTATCTCTTGGATGAAAAATTTATGTACGGTAATCTTAACGACAACACGTTCAAGTCTGTATGGGAAGGGGTCAAGCGGGAAGCAAGCTTTCATCATATTCGAGAAAACCTAGACATTAAGGAATGCCGGGTCAATTGTCGCATGGACGAAATCAATCGGTATTTATTTAAATTGCGTGAAGACTTGGTTGATCATGTCAATTTCATTTAAGTTTGCGAACATTATTTCTCAGCCTAAATCAATCATGGTGAAAAAATGAAAAAAGCTCTTATAACAGGCGGTGCTGGATTTATTGGTAGCCACCTTGCGGAACTCCTGATCAATAATGGATATGGTGTGGTCGTTGTTGATAATCTGGCTTCGGGTCGAACGGCTAATTTGTCGTCTATTTTATCACATCCCGACTTCACGTTCATTGAGGCGGATATCTGTGATCTAGACGCCCTTAAGCCAGCTTTTGACGGTGTGGACTGGGTCTTTCATCTTGCTGGTATGGCTGACATCGTTCCTTCGATTGAACAGCCAAGCCATTATTACAATGTTAATGCGACAGGGACCTTAAATGTTCTCGAGTGTGCCCGTAGCGTTGGGGTCTCTCGTTTCGTCTATGCTGCATCATCGTCAAGCTATGGCATTCCAGAGGTCTACCCAACACCAGAAACATCCCCAATCCAGCCACAGTACCCTTATGCGTTAACCAAATACATGGGTGAGGAAATGGTTTTGCACTGGTCGCAGGTCTATGGCCTTCCCGCAGTGTCCTTGAGATTATTTAATGTGTTTGGTCCACGTTCTAGAACCGCAGGTGCATATGGTGCCGTGTTCGGCGTTTTCCTCGCTCAGAAATTAAACGGATCACCTTATACTGTCGTCGGAGACGGCACACAGACGCGGGATTTCACTTATGTCACCGATGTGGCTAACGCATTCTTCATGGCCGCCGCGTCCGATGTTTCTGGCGAAGCGATGAATGTCGGTAGCGGTGATCATTACAGCGTCAACAAATTGGTGGAATTGCTTGGCGGGGAAGTTGTGTACATTCCCAAACGCCCAGGTGAACCCGATTGTACGTTTGGCGATACGGCGAAAATTGAACGTCTTTTAGACTGGCGTGCAAAAGTTCCGTTTGAAGATGGCGTTGCGATGATGTTTAAATATATTGATAACTGGAAAGATGCCCCGGTTTGGGATCCTAAAAGTATCGAAAAAGCCACCGATGTTTGGTTCCATTACCTCGGTGACGAGAACAAACAATAAAACGGATCGTCCAAACGTTTCCTATCTAGGTAAAGAGTTTATGACCAACAGAAAGATTATAAGTTTAGAGCAGATTTCAGAGCAATCCCGGTTGCTGAAGTCCGAAGGTAAAAGTATCGTTCTTTGTCACGGCACTTTCGATCTTATGCACACGGGCCATATTCGTTACCTGTCCCGTGCAAAACGCGAAGGTGATGTGTTGTTGGTTACGCTCACAGCGGATGAATTCGTGAACAAGGGACCGGGACGTCCGGTTTTCAAAGACGAACTGCGCGCAGAAAATCTTGCTGCACTCGAAGTTGTCGATTTTGTCGCCATTGTTCATGAAGATACGGCCGTGGAAACGATCCACGCAATTCAGCCAGACTTGTATGTGAAAGGCAGTGAGTATCGTACCGCCGAGAACGATGTTACGGGAAACATTGTTCTTGAGCAGAAGGCGGTAGAGGAAGGTGGAGGGACGTTATTTTTTACCGACGAAATTACCTTCAGTTCAAGTAATCTCCTGAATGAGCATTTTGGCCTCTTTCCGCCTCAAACAAAAGATTACCTTAACAATTTTTCTAAAAACTGGACTGATAAAGACGTTCTCAGCATGCTCGACACCCTTGCCGATTTAAAGGTTTTGGTGATCGGCGACGTCATTGTTGATGAATATCATTACGTTTCCTCGTTGGGTCAAATTGGAAAAGGGAATGCACGGTCCGTTGAATACAAATCAGAAGAACAGTTCGCTGGTGGGGCTGTTGCGGTGGCAAACCATATTTCTGGATTTGTTGAAAATGTGACCTTGGTTTCTGGGTTGGGCGACCGCGATAGTCACGAAGATTTTATCATGGGCAAACTGCAGGAAAATGTAACGCCTGTGTTCGCCCGTTTTAAGGATGCGCCAACAGTTACCAAACGCCGTTTTGTTGATGATGATGATTTATCAAAACTGTTTGAGGTCTATTATTATAGAGATGATTCTACCCTAGAAAACGATGGAAAAGAAACCCTTCAGTGGCTAGATGATAATATCGCACAATATGACATTGTGATCGCCGCAGACTTTGGCAACGGTTTTATAACAGATGAAATTATCCAAACGTTGACAGATAAGTCCAAGTTTCTTGCCGTAAACACACAAATCAACAGTGGCAATCGCGGACATCATGTCATCACCCGCTATCCACGGGCCGATTTTGTATCCTTAAACGAACCCGAACTGCGCTTGGCCGCCCATAGTCGCCATGAGCCCTTGGAAGATTTGTGTAAGTTGATTTCCCAAAAATTGCAGGTCGGACAAATAACCATTACCCGTGGCCTTAAAGGGGTGATGGCATATGACTGCAAGGCTAATCTCTTTCATGAGGTGCCGGCCCTCTCATCGCGTGTGGTGGACAGGATTGGCGCAGGTGATGCATTCTTGGCATTGTCTGCCTTGTGTTTTGGTAAAGGTATGGATACAAGCGTTTCTGTGTTCGTTGGTGCTGTTGCCGCCGCAATGGACGTGCAGATCGTTTGCAACAGAGAACCCATTCATTCAAGCGCATTGAAGAAATTCGTAACGACACTCCTGAAATAAGCTGGGTTTTTTATTGCTGTCGCCTTTCACTCTGCCATCACACATTAGGCTCTGATTTTGCGTATAGGAATTGATTTTGACAACACCATCGCAGGTTACGATCATGCGTTCGTTAGTCTGGCTGTCGATTGGCGGATAATTGATGTCGCCACAGTAAAAACCAAAACCGAAGTACGAGAGGCGTTGCGGGCCAGAGAAGGTGGCGAACGCGAATGGCAAAAATTACAAGGCCGCGTATACGGTGCTGAAATGCACAGAGCGTCTTTGATCAACGGTGTTGATGCTTTTTTAAACGAAGCCCATAAACGCGGTGATGATGTTTTTATCGTTAGCCATAAGACCGAGTTTGGTCATTTTGATCCAGACCGCATCAATCTTCGTGATGCCGCGCGTGCATGGATGACGGCTCTTGATTTTTTCAATCCAAATGGATTTTCCCTCAATTTGGATCATGTTTTTTTTCACGATACGCGGGAAAAAAAGATTGCAGAAATAACCGCCCTTGATTTGGATTGGTTCATTGATGATTTACCTGAAGTTTTCGCCACAACGGGTTTTCCAGATACGGTGAAGAAAATTTTATTCACCAACGGCGCAGATCATTCTGAAATGCCATATTCGGTTCGCAAGCATTGGTCCGATATCCAAAGCTTGATCTATCCATGACACAGCAACCTTCGAACGAACATTTAAGAGCTGTTGCCGAAGGCCTTGTCGGTCAGGTCGTTCGAACGATTACGCCAGTACACGGTGGGGGAAATAATCGAATTTATAAAGTGGACTGTGCGGACGGGCTTGTGGCGTTGAAGTTTTATCCCCCCCAAGACGAAGACCCCCGTGACCGTCTTGGTCAAGAATACGACGCCTTATCTTTTTTAACGGCCAACGGCATAGGGCAGGTGCCCACACCCCTTGGGCTAAGCTTAGAACACCATTGTGCGGCTTATCAGTGGATTGACGGAAAACGTATTAACACTGTTCAAGCTAAGGACGTCGATGCCCTCGCAGGATTTTTGGCACAGTTGCAAGACCTTCGGGGGCTAGATGGGGGCGAAAATCTGCGTCCAGCATCGGCGAGTTGCTTCAGTTTTAAAGATGTAGCGGACCAATTAACGTCAAGATTCGCCCTTTTACAAAAAGTAGCTCATGACTTGGCTGGTTCCGCCAATGATTTGCAGGCCTTTCTGGATACAAAACTGTTGCCGACAGCAGAGGCCGTTCTGACAGAATTAACGGATGCTTGCGAGAGAGGCAGGCTGTCTTTCGATACCCCTTTGGCGCAAAAAAATCTAGCACTCAGCCCCTCTGATTTTGGCTTCCACAATGCCTTACAGGGGGAAGATGGACAAATTACCTTTATCGATTTTGAATATTTTGGTTGGGACGACCCGGTCAAAATGATTTCAGATGTTATGCTACATCCCGGCTCAAACCTGTCCCCTGAACTGGCAATACGCTTTCGTGATCAGATTGCCCCTATTTTTTCTCATGACGATGCAGTATTTTCGTTACGTCTGAGGTTGCTTTATCCAGTTTTCGGCCTAATTTGGTGCGCAATCTTATTGAATGAGTTTTTGCCAGAACGCTGGGCTCGGCGCGAAGCTGCGGGTCACTCCGGTGCAGAGGCCAGCCGGACACGACAATTAAACAAGGCCTTTAATCTTTATCAACGGCTCTATTTATGACGACATATGACATTTTAAAAGACAGTCCGGCACTAGATGAACGCTCGTTTCATCTGCGTGCCATGGTGCTTGATACATTGATCGTAGCAGGGCGCGGACACCCCGGCCCGGCGCTTTCGTTGATTGAAATCATGCGTGTGCTCTATGACGACGTCCTTAATATTCGTCCAAATGAGCCCAATTGGGAAGATCGCGATCGCTGTATCCTTAGTAAAGGCCATGGTTGTTTGGCCTTGTATTCAATCCTTGCTGATAAAGGCTACTTTCCTGAAGAAGACTTAAAGACCTTTTGCGAATTTGATAGCTACTTAGGTGGTCACCCTGAATATGGGAAAGTGCCCGGCGTTGAGGCTTCAACAGGAGCCTTAGGTCACGGCTTATCCATTGGTGTGGGATTTGCCCTATCTGCACGCATCCATAAAAAGGATTGGCGGACATTTGTGATTATGGGTGATGGCGAAATTAATGAAGGTGCTGTCTGGGAGGCCGCTATGGCTGCCAGTAAATATGAATTGGGCAATCTCACCGCTATTATTGATTACAATAAAATTCAATCATACGGCCCAACGTCGGATGTTTTGGATATGGAACCCATGGCGGACAAGTGGAGAAGCTTTGGCTTTAACCCTGTCGAGGTCGATGGGCATGATGTTCAGGCCTTGCAAAAAGTCTTTGGGGCATTGTCTGTTGAACCCACAAAACCCACGGTCGTGATCTGTCATACCGTAAAAGGCAAAGGCATTCCCGTGGCGGAACATAACCCCATGTGGCATCACAAAAACGCGCTTAAAGATGACGAGCTTGCTTCTATCAACTCAGCGTTGGGAAGGGACTGATCATGCGTCGCGTATGTTTAAATAAAGTCCATGAAATGGCCCAACGTGATGAACGGGTGCTTTACATTGGCTCTGATCCCGGACCCGGTACTTTAAACCCGATGAAAGAAGAGTTCCCCGAACGCTTCTTTATCGAAGGCATTGCCGAAGCCCATGTCATTGGCATGGCTGCTGGCATGGCTATTGAAGGTTTTGTGCCCTACGTCAACACCATTTCAACCTTTATCACCCGACGTTGTTATGAGCAGATCGCGGTAGATTTGTGCATGCATAATTTGCCTGTGCGTTTGATTGGTAACGGTGGCGGCTTTGTCTATTCCCCGTTGGGGCCAACGCACCAATCAATCGAAGACATTGCGATCATGCGGGCATTGCCCAATATGACGGTGTTATGTGTCAGCGATGCCGAAGAAATGCGGGCCATGATGGATGAAACTCTGGATTGGCCGGGGCCGATCTATATTCGTCTTGGCAAGGGTGGTGATCCGGTGGTGTATTCGCCCGATGACAATTTTAAAATTGGTAAAGCCACCCTGAAACGCAAGGCTGGTGATGTCTTGATTGTGACCACGGGGGTCATGGTGCAAAATTGTTTGGACGCTGCTGTTGCTTTGTCCGCAGATGGTATATCGTGCGGTGTCTTGCATATGCCTACGGTAAAACCCATAGACGTTGATGGTCTTGTCGCCGCTGTTGAAGGTGTGAAACTTTTGGTCAGCGTTGAAGAACATCTTCTGACCGGTGGCCTGGGGAGCGCGATCTTAGAAACTTTGGTAGACCGTTCCGACGTACGTCTGCCACGGGTTAAACGTTTGGGTATTTCCGATGCCTTTGCCAAGCATTATGGTTCACAAAGTGATCAGCTCAAACATTATGGAATAGATGCCAGTGGCATCACAAAATCGATCAAGACTGCGTTCGCCGGGGGATAACCACCGCAATTTCGAACATGGTCTAAGATCAAGATATTAATAAATGGAGACGAAGTTGTCTAAATCACAAAAACTATATAGCCACATGAAGTTTATGCGCTACCAAGATCGTTTGGATGCGCTTCGTGAACGAAAACTTGCGGCTCCGGTCCATATTCGTATTAAACCGTACAACCATTGTAACCACGATTGCTGGTACTGCGCATACCGTGTCAGTAACTTGCAGTTGGGCGAAGAGATGGATACGAAGGACGCTCTGTCCGAAGAAAAAATGTTTGAAATTGTTGATGATGCCATCGAAATGGGCGTTGAAGCAGTTACATTTTCCGGTGGCGGCGAGCCTTTGCTTTATAAGCCGTTACCCCGTGTGATCGAAAAATTGTCAAAGGGTGGCATCAAAGTTGCTTCCCTGACAAACGGTTCAAATCTAAAAGGAAAAATGGCCGATGCCTTTGCCGCATATGGCACGTGGATACGGATATCTATCGATGGCTGGGATAATGCCAGTTATTCTGAGGCCCGCCATGTTAAGGACGGCGATTTTGATCGTGTTGTTCAAAACATGCGTGACTTTACGGCGCGCAAAAGCAACTGTGTATTGGGCATAAGCTTTATCATCGATAACAAAAATTACAGCCATATTTTAGAGGCCTGCAAAATATTCAAAGAAGCCGGCGTGAACCATGTTAGCCTTTCTGGTGTCGTGGTTGATAACGATGGCGCCAAAAACAATGAATATCACCGGGAAATATCAGAGATTGCTCAGGCTCAAATCGCCGAAGCGACTAAATTGTCGGATGCAAACTTTTCGATCGTGAACCACTATCACGAATTGGAAGAACGCTTTGACAAAGACTATGATTATTGCCCGTTTATGCAATTTCAAACGGTGATTGGGGCTGATAATTGTGTTTATTCATGCCACGATAAAGCCTTTAACGAAAAAGGCCTGTTGGGTTCAATTGAAAACCAATCCTTTAAGGAATTTTGGTTTTCAGAAGAAAATCACAAACGTTTCTTTGCCTTAAATCCATCAAAAGATTGCAATCATCACTGTGTGGCTCATATTCGCAACGAAGCAATTCTTGAGTATCTGGCAATCGACCCAGAACATTCAATGTTTGTGTAATTGATCATGACGCAGATTGATTTTATCCAAAAAATTCACACAACCACCAAACGTGATTATGTTGGTCGTGTATTGGAGGCGGACAAATCTGAATGCGCAACGCTTGCCAAACAGTTTGGCAAAGATTATTGGGATGGTGAGCGAAAAACCGGATATGGCGGTTATAGCTATGATGGGCGATGGAAACCCATTGCAGAAGAAATGGCCAAATATTATGGCCTTAAACCCGGCATGCGCATTTTAGATGTTGGGTGTGGTAAAGGTTTTCTTTTGTATGAATTCACCCAAGTGGTGCCCGGCATCGAAGTGGTTGGCTTAGATATATCTGAATACGCTATAAAAAATGGAAAAGAAGAGGTTCGTTCTGCCTTGCAGGTGGGGCATGCTAAGTCCTTGCCTTTTGAAAACGATAGTTTCGATTTTGTTGTTTCGCTTGGAACATTGCACAACTTACCTTTGCCAGACTTGATTGGTGCATTACAAGAAATTCAACGCGTGGGCCGAAGTCCTCAAAAATATGTGATGGTGGAGTCGTATCGTAACGAACGTGAAAAAATGAATTTGCTGTATTGGCAACTTACGTGTGAAAGCTTTTTCGCTCCTGAGGAATGGGAATGGGTCTTTACTCATTCTGATTACGACGGCGATCATGGCTACATCTATTTTGARTAATAAACTTAAACGCAGTTCCTGGAGTGATCCATTGAAAAAACCGACAATATTATTTTGTGACCTTGGCCATCGTGGACATTCTTGCAATGCAATGCCTTATGCCATTTCATTGGTGCTGTCTTATGCACTAAAGAAACTGGGGAAAGAGGCTTTTGATTATGAGCTCTTTAAACATCCAGATGACCTTAATACCTACCTTGATAAAGGTGTCCCTGAAATGGTCTGTTTTTCTAATTATATATGGAACTCAGACCTTTCTTATGCGATCGCGGAACGGATTAAACAACACAGTCCAAATACCGTGATTATTTTTGGCGGTCCAAATTATCCAATTGTTCCCAAGGAACAAGAAGCTTATTTACAGGCTCATCCTTGTGTCGATTTATATGTTTTCCGCGATGGCGAAATTCCATTTGTCGAAATACTAGGCGCCTTAATTGAACGGAATATGGACGTTGCTGCGATCAAGGCAGAACGTAAACGGCTGACAAGCTGCCATTACATTGTTGAAAATGAGTTCATTGCCGGCCCTCTTGCGCCAGTGCTGCAAGAGCTAGACGATATTCCATCACCGTATCTGACGGGGATGTTGGACTCATTCTTTGACATGAATTTGGTGCCTTTGACACAAACAACACGGGGCTGTCCTTTTAAGTGTACATATTGTCAAGATGGGCATGAATATTCGAATAAAGTGAAACGCCATTCAACTAAGTTTATTTCCGATGAATTGGAATACATTGCGAGCCGTACAAAGGCACCACACCTCCAGTGGGCTGATTTGAACTTTGGAATGTATAAACAGGATATAGAAACGTGCAAAACCTTAGCAAGGTTACGTGAAAAATATGACTGGCCTCATGCTGTTGAATTAAACGGCAAAAATCAAAAAGAACGCATCCTTGAAGCCGCACGCATTATTGACGGCCCGGAACTGGACGGTGGAGCCATCGTCGTAACGGCAGCTGTACAGTCAACAAACACACAAGTCCTGAGTGCTGTTAAGCGAGAAAATATTTCAATCGAAGCAACGATTGGCGTCGCAAAAGAAGGAAAGAGTATGAATGCAAATAGCTTTTCAGAAGTTATTTTGTGTTTACCTGGCGATACCGTAGAAGCTCACTTTCAATCTCTTGATGATTTGATGGATGCGGGCATCAATGTTGTTCGATCGCATCAGTTTATTATGTTGGATGGGTCAGAGGCCGCCACGGAATTTGATCGCGAACTATTTGAAATGTCTACGCGTTTTCGGATAACACCCCGTACCGTAGCTATGTATAAATTGTTCGGAGAAGAGTTTTCAGCACCAGAAATCGACGAGATATGCGTGGGTAACAAAACGATGTCTTTCGATGGCTATTTGGAATGTAGGAAAATGAACCTGACTGTTGAAATTTTCTATAACTATGGATTGTTTCGTGAATTGTTAGGTTACATACGCCACCAAGGACTTTCGGTTCCTGCCTTTATTCGGGCTGTCCATACACATGTCTCGACCACACAAAACCCATTGAGTGAAGTTTACGAAGGTTTCCTTCGGGAAACACACGAAATTTGGGAAAGTCGGGAAGAGGTTGTGGCTTTCCTAAAAGAACCTGGTGTCATCAAAAAATACCAAGATGGTGAACTTGGCAATAACGAGCAGATGATGTATCGCGCGTTGGCAATCTTTAATCATATGGGTGATTTGCATCAGACGGCCTTTAACTTGGCCAGACAGCATCTTGATGACAAAGGGTTGCTTGATGAAAAAGCGAGCTATTATCTGGCGGAATTAGAACAGTATAGTTTGTTGAGAAAACAAAACATTCTGACAACGGATCAAGTTAATCAGCGCGATTTCCATTTTGATTTTGTTGCAATGGATGCGGACTTGTACGAACTAGATCCATATGATTTCCACCTTGAAGATGGCGTAACGATGAAGTTTTTCCATAATAAAAAACAAAAAAAGACGATCCGACAATATGTTGATTTATATGGATTAGAAACATATGGACTTGGAAACATCCTTGGAAGCCAAACTACGGTGAATAACTTTTATCGCGTTATTGAAGCCGTTTAAATCTCTGCACATAAATCATCTGGAAAAACTATGTCTCATCTTTTGCTTAAATTCCCCAACGCTCCTAAAGAAAGGCCCTTCGTGAAAAAAACGAAGGGGCTTTATATACACACCGATGATGGTCGGAAGTTGATGGATATGAGTTCAGGGTGGACGGCTAATGCCGTGCTTGGATATTCGCACCCAGAAGTTCTAGAAGCCATGAAGAAGCAAATGGAATGCTTTACGCACATGGATTATGATCTCTGGCGCAATCACCAACATGATGAGCTCGCGGATCTTTTAGTGTCCCAAGCACCAACAGGTCTAGATTTAGTTTATTTCTGTGGGAACAGCGGGAGCGAGGCCACCGAAGCGGCCATGAAACTCAGCTTTCAGGTTCACCAAGACGCAGGTCAAAACAGCAAGTGTTGGATTATCTCTCGGGATCAATCTTACCACGGTGCAACATTACAAGCGATGTCTATGTCCGAACGTGATATTTTGGAATTCTATAATCCACTATTTCCAGAAAAACGAGCCCGGATACCGCAGCACAACCCGTCGCGGATGATGAAACAGAATGAAACTGTTGATGAATATGCACGTCGGGGGGCTGATGACTTAGAGGCGAAAGTTTT
The DNA here is from genome assembly GCA_002401565.1 of Rhodospirillaceae bacterium. Taxonomy (GTDB): domain Bacteria; phylum Pseudomonadota; class Alphaproteobacteria; order Rhodospirillales; family Magnetovibrionaceae; genus JANLGW01. Next base: position 72,062 of record NVTL01000003.1, on the reverse strand, counting down.
AGAACTTGGGCCTGAAAATGTAAGTAGTTTTCTTGCTGAAACACAACTGGGCTCCTTAATTGGCGATGTGCCCCCGGCACAAAACTATTGGAAATATATTCGTGAAGTTTGTGACAAGTACAACGTTCACCTTATTTTAGATGAAGTGTATTGCGGGCTGGGGCGAAGTGGGAAAATTTACAATTGTTCATGGGATGACATTACACCTGACTTTGTTTGTGTCGGTAAAACCCTGGCTGCGGGATATGCACCGGTAAGTGCCATCATCACAAAACAASMRWWYWTMNATSWMAWMGMAAAAGGACGGGGACGTATCCAACATGGGCACACTCACCAGGGATATTCCCTGGGCATCGCGGCGGCCTTAGCCGTTCAGAAAATTGTCCATCGTTCTGATACTATGGCTAATGTGAAAAACATCAGTCAGCATATGATGAAGCGTTTAAGGGACGAGCTTGGCGAGCATTCTTTCTTTAAAGATTTACGTGGTCGAGGGCTCGCTTTTTCTCTTGAATATCAATGTGAGAAACAACCCGATTTTGGAAATGCTATTCAGCAAAAACTCGAAGATCAATACGACATTATTTTGAGTTCAAAATGGCATCGCATCGCTTTCACTCCACCCTACAATACAACAATGTCAGAAGCCGATTATGCTATAGATTCTGTGGTTAGTGTTTTTAAAGAAACTGCCCAAAGTTGGCCGAGGTAAAGGGCGATGGGAACCTTCAACTATGTCAATGAGGAATTGCTTTCCACGGATGACGATGTCCTAACCGTTCATGTGTCAGATCTCGCTCAGATTAAAAATATGGCCCTTTCCAGCGCGCGCGGTCGGGCACGGTTGTGTGCTCATCATAATGGGGGTGATCCTCTGCATGAAATGTTGATTGCACTCGTCAAAGATAACTATATTCGACCGCATAAGCACCCCGGAAAAACTGAATCATTTCATATGATCGAGGGTCGCCTGATGATTGTCATTTTTAATGATGATGGAAAAGTTTTACAATGTGTTCACTTGTCGGCGCCAACATGTCCATCACCTGATGAACAAGCCTTTTATTACCGACTGGCAATACCCATGTATCATACCGTTATTCCCATGACCGAAGTCGCCGTATTTCACGAAACCACAAACGGCCCATTTCGCCCCGAAGACACTTTTTTTGCGGATTGGTCGCCGAGTGAAAGTGACGATAAGTCAGTTCAATCTGCCTATATTCAAGAAATCTTGCAGCATTCGTTAGTCAAATCAAACAACTGAATTGAAGCATCCCCCTGATATGCCTGATACATCCCCCCCTATAAAGTCAACATTCGACAACGCACGTTTAGAATCTTACTGTCAAAATTTGCGTGATACTCTGCCAATAGATAAGCGTAATGGCAGGGTGCTTTTGGTGCAAATCCCACAGGTTATGCTCGACTCATTTAATCGAGAAATCGCCTTAAGTCGGGGATACTATACTTTCCCGCCGACGGGTCTTCAGTATCTTCACGAGGCAATTAAGGATCGTGGTGTCGAGGTTCGCATACTTGATTTGAATTACGAGTTTATGCAGCGTGTATTTGAGGACCCTGATTTTAAAATTACGGATTGGCCTCAAATATTAGAGCAGGTTTTAGATGACTATGAACCCGCCATTGTGGGTGTGTCCTGCTTATTTGACGCCGGCATTCAAGCGTTGTTAGAAGTCCTCCGCTGTGTCCGCAAACGTAACGATGCTGTTGTTGTTTCTGGTGGCGTTATTGCCACGTATGAATGGGAAAAATTATTGGCTTCAAATCTTGGACATTTTGTTATCCAGGGCGAAGGTGAAAACAAGCTCAACTTTTTGCTAGACCATCTCTTAGATGATTCAAAAGGGCAAACTGTGACACCGGGCGTCTTTTTTGATGATGGGGCAGGTAAAACTGAATCTTCTGGTGCGCCTGACACTGTTATGATTCACGGTAACCTGATTGATAGTTATAAAACACTGCCCATTGAAAAATACTGCCACTATGGCTCGTTAAATCCATTTTCACGCAGCATCGACGGCCCACCGATTTCTTTTGCAGCAATTCAGTTTTCTCGAGGGTGTCGAGCAGCCTGCACGTTTTGTGCTGTGCGGGACTTTATGGGGAAGGGTGTGCGTCACCGCTCTGTCGATGACCTTTTGGCAGAGATTGAATACCTTTACGAACAACGCGGCGTGCGACATTTTGAATGGCTTGACGACGACCTTTTATTTTATCGAGATGATATAAAGACTTTGTTGCGGGCCATTATTGATAAAGGCTGGAACTTGCAATGGTCTGCAAATAACGGCCTAATTGCGGCTTCCATTGACGAGGAGTTGTTGGGACTGATACGTGACTCGGGCTGTATTGGCTTCAAAATTGGTATCGAAACCGGAAATGAAGAAATGTTGCGAAAGGTCAAAAAGCCTGGAAAGCATACAAAGTTCCTGTCGTTTTCACGTATGCTTCAAGGTTATCCAGAAGTCTTTGTTGGCGGAAATTTTATTATTGGTCTTCCTGAAGAAACATTTGCTCAAATTATGGACTCCTTTCGATTTGCACTTGAAATCGAATTAGACTGGTCAGCCGTCACGGTATGTCAGGTTATTCGAGGAGCCTCAGCATTTTCAGATTCCGGTGAGTATTTTGAGCATCAAATGAAAAGTGACGGTGCCGTGGTTAAAAACTTTATTCCCTCACGGTCTTCTAGTCACGGGCATGTGTCGTCTGTTGATGTGCTGAGCAATTTAGACATTTTCAAACTCCCCCCGCACGAAGAACCGTCGGAAGAACAAGCGAAGGAAATTTGGTTTGCGTTTAACTTGATCGTAAATTACGTGAATAATAAAAACCTTATGCTTGGCGGAAGACCCGAAAAATTCATCAATTGGGTGAGAACGGCCCAGCGTGCATATCCCACCAATCCATATATGATGCTGTTTTTGGGACTGGCTTATCGTGTCCAAGGCAATGATGACGAAGCGCAAAAATGCTATCATTTGGCTAAAAGTTATGTAAAGAGCGAGTATTGGGTTAACAGATTTAAAGCTTTTTTCCTTGATGAACTTCTTACGAATTTCCCGGAAAATAAAGAGGCCGTATACGAAAGTTTAAATCGTATTTCTGAACGCCAAAAAGTATCCTGTGCGGATTGGTTGGCGTTGCCACGTGGATCCTCGCCGGATGATACTCTTCAGAAATGACAAAGGAATTCTGGCAGTGAAAACGAATGACATGACACTCCCTATCAGCTCTTATGTGGATGATCTTTGTAATGCACTTCATGGCACCAAAGCTAGCGATGTCGATGGTCAAGCCATTGCAACGGACAGAGCTTTAGCACARACTGTTGAAATGATGCTCAAGTGTCAAGAACAGGGAGGCAAGGTGCTGTTTGTCGGCAATGGCGGCAGTGCGAGCATTGCCAGCCATATTGTTGTTGATCTTAATAACAGCTCTAACATACGTGCGATGGCCTTAAATGATGCCGCCATGCTGACTTGCTTGGGAAATGATTATGGTTATGAACATATTTTTGACAGACAAATACAGAAATTGGGTGAGACCAAAGATATCTTAATTGCGATCAGCAGTTCAGGGATGTCTGCGAGTATACTTAATGCTATTTCTGTTGCTCGTGAGCTCAAGATGAAGGTCATTACCCTCTCTGGATTTGAAAAAAACAATGCCTTGCGGAGTATGGGGGATTTGAACTTTTATATTAATTCCCAACGGTATGGTTATGTTGAAATTTCACACTTGGTCCTATGTCACGCCATTGCCGAAATGGCAGGAGATTGGCGTCCTGCTGTTAGAACGTAGGGGCTTAAATCAAAAATTGCGAATGTTTATAGACTGGCATTGTTGATTTGTAACAAGCTCTGAACATCTACACCTTATTATTGCTTATTGTTGAATTGAAGCTACATGCTGATTGTGGGGCTTTGCCGTAAAAGTTATTTTATTTATGATACATGACGCAAATAAAATACAAAATATTCTTAAGTTAAGGCTAGTTGAGAATGAACAAATATATTGAAAATGCACAATGGCATAGAATCAATAACAGAATTGACGAAATTGATGATCTAGATATGTCGACTTTTAAACAAAACAAAAGTCTGTTCATTTTCGCAACATGGGCACCGGAACGTTTCGGAATTTATTATTTAAAGACGCTTCTAAGTCTTATGGCTAGGAACTTGTCGGAGGCTGATTATAAGTTACTGGATAAAATTAAGAACAGAACATTTGGCGCCCCGCTTACAACGCGCGTGAACGGTCGTGATGTATGCCTTGACTATATGCAAGCGATAACAGAAGCAAAATTTATTGGTGATGTGGGCAATCAAGTTCAGCGCATTGTGGAAATTGGTGCTGGTTATGGAAGAACATGCCATACATTATTGAGCCTTTATGAACACATTGATGAATACGTCATCATTGATCTTCATGCCTGTTTAGATCTATCTAAAAAATACCTATCAAACGTTTTGTCCGCAGAAGTTTTTGCAAAAATTCGGTTTGTTAAAAATACTGAATGTGAAGAATATTTTGCGAGTACAAAAGCGGTGCCGACCCTGGCGGTTAATTGCGATAGTATCGGAGAGATGGACAAAAAAGTTTCGCGTTCTTATCTTTCTTTAATAGAGCAAAATGCAGACTATTTTTATTCGTGCAATCCCGTAGCAAAATATCTTCCTTCCTGTTTTGGAGAGGTTGATACCGATCCCGATATTGTTAAAGATTCATTATCAGCCGGACTTATCACAGAAGCGATTAATGTCTTTGATGATGAGGTTGTGCAAGCCAGTATACCCACCTATCTAGAAACCTTAAATCCATCAAAGTCGTGGGAAGTTACACGGTTTAAAGTTGCTGAAATGTATACGTATTATGTTCATGTGCTTTATACAAAGTGAGGCACTTGTTTGCCAAGTCACCATTCCCAAATTTATAAAATAATAGGTCTCATCTAAATGCCACGCATTAATATTTCCCCAAGCTTTGGGAGGCGTATGCTAAAAAGATGCCGCCAACACGGCCGCAATTTAGTGAAGATGGCATCGTATATGTTCTTCCCGCTTCGGGTAATAGCCGCATTGCCGTGGATTGTGGGCATTGCCTGTGTAGCCCCATTTGTTCGTCTTCGTTTTGCGCATATAGGAAATATTCATCGTCTTGGGTTCCTTGCGCAACAAGCCGAACTTTATCTTCGTAAATGGGAATTGTTTGGAAAGCCGAATAATTTACACGTAATTTTCTTAATGTACGATCCTGACAATCAGCCCCTTTTTGATATGTTCAAAAGAACGGTCCCCGTTCTTGCCTGGAAGCCTGTAAATTTGTACGCAAATTTTGTTGGGCCTGTACTGAAATATTTGGATTTATTTCTTTATGATCACATGAGGTATTTAGAAGATAATCTATATACGCAAACCAAGGCACCTCTTGAATTTACGCTGGAAGAAAAACGACTAGGACGTAATGAATTGGAAAAAATGGGCATAGGTCCTGACGACTGGTTTGTCTGTTTCCATTGCCGAGATAATGCCTATGTAGAAAACAAATATCACGATTACCGAAATTCATCTGTTGAAAACATGATTCCTGCCATGGAAGAAGTGACGCGAAGGGGAGGCTTTGCCATTCGTGTTGGAAGCGCAGTTGAAAGTCCCTTGCCGAATTTAGATAATCCTCGAATTATTGATTATGCCTGTAATTTTCGAACCCCATTTATGGACATATTTCTTGCCGCTGAAAATAAGTTCTTTTTTGGTTCAACCTCGGGAATTGTTATGGTTGCGATTTTATTTAATAAGCCATTGGTTTCTAGTAATTATGCTCCGTTGACGGCGCCGCCTCCACGAAGCTGTGACCCTTATATCCCCAAATTAATTAGCCGGCGAAATGGGTCAGTATTATGTTTCGATGAATTGTATCAGTTGGGATTTTTTTCCAAAGAACAGATGCTACATTCGCCGCAAATCCTTGATCGTTTGGATCAACATGATTTGATTATGATTGAAAATTCGTCAGAAGATTTACATGACCTTTGTTTAGATATGTTCGATATTTTGGAAGGGGTGGAACCGCCTTCTGGAGTACGGGAACTACAAATACTATATAATGATCGTTTTTTACCAAGTTTTAAGCTTATAGCAGGTGAAAAGTATAGGTTCTTCATTTCGCCAAGGTTTGCATTGAAATATGAAAAGTTAATTCGTGAAAATGTTGAACCTAAAACTTAGAAATTGATATCCAGAGAATAGCTTCAAAATAAAATTTGCACATTTGGTTATTCTTAAGTGTTTAAGTCTAAAGATTAATATTAAATATATTAAAAAACAACGGAGAGGGAATGAAAGTTATCATTACCACGGTGCCGTTTGGTACCATTGATCCTATGCCGCTTGAACTGTTGGATGAGCAAGGCTTACGGTATGAAATTAATCCCTTGGGCCGTAAATTGCGTCCAGAGGAGGTCGCGGGTGTTATTGGTGATGCAGATATTGTAATTGCCGGAACAGAACCGATCACGGACCAGGTTATGGAGGCCTGCCCAAACCTTAAGGCCATTTGTCGCGTTGGTATCGGTCTGGATAGTGTTGACTTATTAGCTGCACGATCAAGAGGTATAGCGGTGTCTTATACACCCGATGGCCCATCGCCTGCGGTGGCCGAGCTTACCATTGGTTTGATGATTGACTTGTTACGTGAAGTCACAAAAGCAGATCGAGATATTCGGGCGCATAAGTGGTTTCGCAAGGCTGGTCGAAGACTTTCCGAATGCACCATAGGCGTGATTGGGTGTGGGCGTATTGGCGGGGGCGTGATCAAGCACCTAAGTGGCGGGTTTCCCGGCGTTAAAATTCTGGCCAATGATCTTAAAGCTGTGCCCGAATTGGATGGGCTTGTGACATGGGCTGATAAAGACCGCATTTATAATGAGTGCGATGTGATCAGCTTGCATGTACCTTTGACCCCGGAAACTCAGAACTTGATTGGTGTGTCAGAGATATCACGCTTTAAGAAAAATGCAGTGCTTTTAAATACAGCACGAGGTGGCGTGATTAACGAAGCGGATTTGGCAGAGGCTTTGCGGGAGGGGATGCTCGCGGGTGCTGCTGTTGATGCTTTTGAAAACGAGCCTTATGAAGGTGAGTTATGCCATTTAGACAATGTTATCTTAACGTGTCATTTGGGTTCAATGACGGAAGACTGTCGTGCCCGTATGGAAATTGAGGCAACGGAAGAAGCTGTACGCTTTGCTCAAAGCGTGCCTTTTCTCAGTCCAGTTCCCGAAGATGAATATGCTATGGCTGAACGTCTAGCTCACAAAAAGGGAAGTTAGGTATAATGAAGATCCTCGTTACAGGTGGTTCTGGTTTTTTAGGTAGTCATGTTGCTGATGCTTTGACCGAAGCAGGACATCAGGTCACTATTTTCGACCTTCATGAATCACCTTATTTGCAAAATAGTCAAAATCAAATTATTGGTGATGTGACTGTTGTCGAAGATGTTAATAATGCCGTGGCAGGTATGGATGCGATCTATCACCTCGCCGCACTTGCCGATATTAACGAAGCCATTAATAAACCGCGCGATACGATGGCGGTGAATTTAATGGGTACAGTAAATATGTTGGAAGCTACACGGCTTCACAATATAAAACGCTTTGTCTTTTCGAGTTCAATTTATGTCTATTCTGATCAGGGTTCATTCTACCGGACATCAAAACAGGCCTGCGAACATTTGATTCAAGATTATCATGATCGTTACGGGCTTGAATATACGATCCTCCGTTATGGATCGTTGTATGGTCCACGTGCCGATAAATCGAATGCCGTGTTTACCATGGTGACCTCGGCTTTGGAAAATGGCAAAGTTGTGTACAGTGGTAATGGCAAAGAAGTCCGCGAATACATCCACATCAGAGACGCCGCATTGATGAGTGCGGATGTTTTAGATGATGAATATAAAGGGGCGATTTTGCACCTGACGGGCCGCGAACGTATGACCACCGGAGACATGCTTGAAATGCTCAGTGAGATTTTCAAAAATGAAGTTGAGGTTGTGCTTGGCGATGAAAATGTCACAGGTCATTACATGCAGACTCCATACAATTACACCCCCAGAATTGGCCGAAAAATGACCCGTAATACATACRTAGATTTAGGACTTGGTTTGTTGGATGTTATTCAGTTCTTAGATCAACGCAATCCAGAATCTCATCCACCAGTTCCCAGCTCAGAAGAAGGCGAATAATATTATGAGGCAAGGCCTTAAAAATGTCCTCGTTGGTTTTGTTCGTCTCCTCATTAATTTGTTTGGTCAGGGATGGCGGCGAAGAGTGGCGATTGTCCTTAGGGAAGCTATGTCGAGCAATGGTTTTGACGAAGTAATTAAGGATATTGAGACCAAACGCGGCACAATAAGTTTTTACTGTTTGGATTCATTGCCGCTATGGCGGGCGGAAACGCTTTTGACCAAAGAACCTGAAACCATTGAATGGATTGACGCCATTGATGATGGCGAAGTGTTGTTTGATATTGGGGCTAACGTTGGGGTGTATACTTTGTATGCCGCGATAAATAAAAAAATTAAGGTATTAGCTTTCGAACCTTTGGCGGCAAACTATTTTTTGATTAATCGCAACATCGAAAGAAATAATATATCGGACGTTGCGTCGGCATATTGCATCGCTTTAAATGATCAGGATTTGATCAGCAATTTGCATATACAGAATACAGGATTTGGTTCTGCGATTTCAAGTTTTGATGATCCAGTAGATTATAATGGGGAACAGTTTTCTGCAAAATTCCTTCAAGGTATGATCGGTATGAGCCTTGATAGTTTCATTAAAAAATTTGATCCCCCTTTCCCAAATCACCTAAAAATTGATGTGGATGGTATTGAAGATAAAATTATTAAGGGTGCGGTTAAAACACTTGCTGACCCCCGCCTTAAATCTATCTCTATTGAATTAGACGCAGATCGTCCTGAGTATACAGAGGCTGTTGTTAAAGATATTGAGGCAGGCGGCTTAAAGCTTGTCGATAAACGCCACGCTGAGTTGTTTGAGGATACTATTTATGCACACATTTATAATTATCAATTCAAGCGTTAATGGAGAGTTTGTATGATCGCCGCAATTTTAATCGGGCGTGAAGGCTCCACCGGATTTCCCGGTAAAAACGTTTACCCCGTGCTCGGACGGCCTTTGGTCGCTTATCCCTTGATGGCCGCGCAAGCCGCACCGAGTATTGACCGTATTTATGTATCGACGGACAGTCAGGCGATCAAGGATATTGCCGTTGATTATGGAACCACGGTTATTGATCGTCCGGCCTATCTTTGCAACAAAGAAGCCTTGGGCGAAGATGCCTATGTTCATGCTTATGAGTTGATTAAGGCCGAATGTGCAGAGGCCGGAGAAGAGTTGGAGCTTTTGGTTTTGTTGATGGCCAATTCACCAACCATTTCGGCGAAGATTCTAGAACAGGGCATTGGTGTATTGCGTGAACAGCCCAATACAGATAGTGCGGTAACGGTCAGTTGCTATAATATGTGGAGTCCTCTCCGGGCCCGCAAAACGGATGCCAGTGGGCATTTGCAACCGTTTGTGCCATTTGAAACTTTTGGCGATCCCAAAACTTTGAACTGTGACCGCGATAGCCAAGGCAACGTGTGGTTTGCGGATATGGGCGTGTCTATTATTCGCCCCAAAAACCTCGACAATATGGAAGATGGGTTATTGCCCCAAAAATGGATGGGCCAAAATATTTGGCCTTTGGAAAATTACGGGGGGNCTGGATGTGGATTATGATTACCAGATGCCTCAAGCAGAGTTCTGGTTAAGAGCAAATGGATTTACAGATGCTCAGTAATATCGTGTCTTTGATGAGTGCCCCAAGCACTTTGTTTTTAGCAAGAGGGTTCTCATTTTGATAAAAAAAAGTGCGAAGATTATCTTTGGTTCTGTGTCTAACTTAGCGAGCAAGCTTGGTTATAGCCTGTCGATCCATAAGAAAAATACAGGTGAATTTTTCCCCTACAGCATGGTCGATAATTTCTGGCCTGACAGCGGGAATATGAAGCTATACGAAGAAACAATTCAATTCGTTGGCGGCAAAGAGACCGACAATCTTAGCAAAAAAATGCGCTTTGAAATCATGATGCAGCTGTTGGAAAAAACTCTGCAAAACAACACCGAATTTGATGTTGTGGAATGCGGATGTTGGAATGGCCATTCGACCAGAACCAGCGCCACGTTGATGCAACAGAACGGATTCACAGGGAAATTTCACGTCTTTGACAGTTTCGAAGGTGGCTTATCAGAATTTACGGAACGTGATCGGGATGAAAAAAGTGCTGGCAATGAAAGTCAAGAAAATGACGTGCGCGCATATTTCGAATCCAGCTTCGATGCTGTTAAGGAACGGTTGAAAGAATTCAATTTTGTTCATTTTTACAAGGGCTGGATTCCTGACCGCTTTGACGAAGTTGCGGATCGTAAATTTTCTTTTGTGAACATTGATGTTGATATGTACGACCCAATTATGGATAGCCTTAAATTTTTCTACCCTCGTCTGGTGGACGGCGGWTGTATTTATTTAGATGATTACAATTACGCAGGCTTTCCCGGTGCCAAGCGCGCTGTTGACGATTTTATGAAAGAAAACAAACCAACGTTCTTTCTTCGAATGCCTTTTGGATCGGCCTTTATCATTAAATAAAGGCAATCTATTCAGGTGGAACTTATCCGATAATAATCGTTACCGGCACCTGATCTTGGTGCAGAATATGGCGCACCGGAAATTCCAAGGTGGGGCCTGGAACTTGGGCACGTTTGAAAGCGCTTTGTTTGGCTTGCCCAAGGATAGGCAAAACAATGTGTCGGCTGTTGAGCAGGCATGTCGGTGTCATACTGATGCGAGGGTGGTCCGGGCGTTGAGCCGTTTGTAAATCGCCTGTTTTGATACGCTCTTTGGGAAACAGGGATGCGATGTGACCATCGTCTCCCATGCCGACAAAAACCACATCAAAGGGGCGCGGTATAGCCAAGACCGGGTGGTTTTCTGAAATGGCAATTTCAGGGGTTTCGGATTTGGTTTTCATGCCGATAAAGTGTGCGTTCGTTGTCTTGATAAAAGACTCGTATACAAGGCGTTCATTACTGTCAGAATGGTGAGCAGGAACCCAACGTTCATCGGTTAAAGTAACGGTGACTTTTTCCCAGTCGAGGTCGATTTTGGCAAGGCGAGGTAAAATCGCTTTGGCACTGCGCCCACCAGGAACAACCAATGTGGCAAAGCCATTTTTATTGAGGCTTGAGAAAAGCAAATCCGCAATAGTCTGTGCGGCCGTTTCAGCCCAATTTTCGGGTGTGGTATGAAGGAAAGAGTGCATGATGATGACTGATCAGAAAACCGTTTTTATCACAGGGGCAAGTTCAGATATTGGACAGGCGACATGTCAGAAATTTTTAAATGCTGATTATAAGGTGATAGCACATTACCGCACAATGCGCCCAAAATTTGCAACTTTGATCGCCAGTTCAGATGATATTGAGGCTTATCAGTTCGATTTTTCCAATATTGATGAGTTTGAATCCACCTTAAAAAGTAATCGAGCCTTTTTTGACCGCGTCGATATTTTGGTGAATTTGGCGGCTGATCTTCCGGCGGGAACCTTCGCCGAAGCCGATGCAGAAAAGATGATGTCGGCTTTTCGCATAAATGTGTTACCGGGGTTGTTGTTGATGCAAGTCATGGGGCCAGCCATGGCTAAACGTGGATGGGGACGTATTGTTCATGCCTCAAGTATTGGTGTGAAATTTGGTGGTGGGCGCAACAGTTTTGTCTATTCTTTATCTAAACATGCCTTGGAATTTATCCCCAGCGTTTGTAAAGACTGGGCTGGTGATGGTGTTCTCAGTAATGTGGTGCGTTTGGGGGTTACAGACACGGCCAGCCATCAAAGCATTCCCGACAAAAACTTGACAGACCGCGCACGTCTTATTCCTGTGGCCCGTGTTGCAACACCTGATGAAATGGCAAAGACCCTGTACTGGTTAGCCTCAGCAGAAAATACGTATACGACCGGTCAGGTCATAGCTGTTTCTGGCGGTGAATGAGCAAACATTCGGGGGCTTATTTTTTGTGAATAATCACGGTTAGAGTATCCCCCATACCTGCCTTTATGAGAGACTTTTTATAGTGTCCCTCAAGTTCTGCACCAAAAACATCCGTAAACCGTCCCATGCCGCCGGGACGTCCGTCCAAAGCCCATGTCATGTGGTTTGAAAGATCATAGCGTTGATCCATATGGACTTCTGAATTCACACCAATATCTTTTAAGAGGAATTTCATAGAGGCTTGAGAAAAATACCATTGGTGAGAAACGACCCATATGAATTTTTCATAGGCCGTAATGTCATACAACGAACTGAGCGCGTCTGTGGCATTGGGAACTTCAAAAACAAGTATGCCATTTGGCTTTAAAAGTTCGAGTTGTTGACGGAGGAAGGTTTGAGGATCGCCAATATGTTCCATCACATAATAGTGCAAGATTACATCGAAACCTTCTTTGTGCTCACCATTTTCAATGAGGGCTTCAAGGCTGTTAAAACAAGGGATGCCTCTGTGCGTGACATAGTCGGAAAAAACACCTGAAGGCTCGACGCCGACACACTCATACCCTTTGCTCGATAGGTCGTGAAGCATAAAGCCAGATGAACAGCCGACTTCTAGGATTCGCCCATGAGGCGGAAGGTGTTTAGAAAGAAAATGGCTTCGACGTTTTTCTTCAACCTCATTTGCTTTAATATGAGCCTCTGGGTTTTCCCATCCAGCATCAGAGGCGGAACGTTTTTCCATGAATTTTTCGAATTCAGCGGCATATAAACGGGCTTCGTCTTCTTCTGATAAACCGGGGAATAAATAACGTATATCGCAGTGTTCACAACGAAAAATAGCCTGACCTTGGTGTTCGCCAAAAACATGTCGAGTGACGACAGCTTGTGCGTTTTGGTCGGCTGAGCATAGGGGGCATTTTTCGGGTAAGGACATTCGAGGCACCAAAATTGTTTTCCAGAGATTAAAAATACTGTAAATTCAGGAATAATTCACATAATTGACGTAGGCCCTAATTTAGGGACACTTGCGTTAATACACAACAAAGATCGATTTTAGAGATATAAATATCATGATTAAAGGTAAAATTCGCACAGCCGTTATTGGTTGTGGCCGCGTCAGCCGAACGGCTCATTATTCAACCCTGCAAGAAAACGATGACTTTGATTTTGTCGCCGTTTGTGACACCGATAAAAGCCGCGCCGATGAATGGGCCGCGCATAATGGTGTTAAGGCTTATTATTCGGTTAAAGATTTGCTCGATAATGAAGAGCTAGACTTTGTCACGGTGAATGCCCCCAACGCTCTTCACCCAGAAATTGGCATGATGGCTGCCACGCGGGGCGTTCATGTGATGTGCGAAAAACCATTGGGAATGACCCTAAAAGCCGCAGATGATTTGATTGATTTATGTGCTGAAAAGGACGTTCATTTGTTCACGGTTATGCAAAACCGTTTTAATGCCACAAATTTGCTTTTGAAACGAGCCGTTGATAAAGGCCGTTTTGGCAAACTATTGACCTGTAATGTCACCGTGCGTTGGCATCGTGGACTTGCCTATTACAGTGAAGATAATGGTTGGAGGGGCATGAAGGACATGGCGGGTGGTGTTTTTACCAATCAGTCAGTTCACTATATTGACACCATGCAATGGCTTGTCGGCGCGGCTCCTAAACTGGCTTTTTCTTGTATGGAGACCAGTCTGCGCCCGGTTGATGTTGAAACCCATGGCTCAGGAATTATCAAGTTTGAAAATGGTGTCATTGGTACGCTAGATTTAACAGTTCTAACCTATCCTGATGATCTCGAGGGTAGCATCACGCTTATGGGTGAAAATGGCACCGTGAAAGTTGGCGGAAAATCGATGAATAAAATTCTGGAATGGGATTTTGCCGAACCAGATGCCGAAGATGATAAAATGGCCATGTCTTCGGATTACGAACCGCCCACCGTTTATGGTTTCGGGCACATTGAAATGTATCGCCGGGTTGCCACAGTTTTGAAAACGGGTGAAGGAGTTGATGATGTTCCTGATGGTAAAGAAGGCCGAAAGGCTGTTGAAATTCTTTGTGGTCTTTATCAATCCRATGAAACCGAATTACCCGTTCACTTCCCTCTTAAGGCGGAGAGTTAAGTGGCGCGTTATCTTGTTACGGGTGGGGCGGGATTTATCGGCTCTTGCTTGTCCAAAAGTTTGCTTGCCGATAATCACAAGGTCGTGATTGCGGATAATTTATCAACGGGTAAATTGAGCAATATTCCTAAAGGTGCGGATTTTATTGAATGTGATTTGTCCAAACCTGAAAGTATGGCTCTGCTTCCAACGGGTCGTTTTGATGCTGTTATTCACTTGGCGGCGCAGTCTTCAGGGTATATCGGGCAAAAAGACCCTCATGGGGATATGCAGGGGAATGTCGGGTCGACAATGTTACTGGCGCCTTGGTGCCTGAAAAATGAGACCTTTAGATTTATTTATACCAGTTCCATGACCGTTTATGGACGCAAAGCCATAGCCCCCTTGGACGAAGATGAAACGTGTACGCCTGTTTCTTATTATGGAGCTTCTAAGCTCGCCTCTGAAAATTATTTACGCGTTTTTGCTGATGAAGGCCTTAATCCAACATCGTTAAGATTGTACAATGTCTATGGCCCCGGTCAAAACCTTGGTAATATTTATCAAGGTATGGTGAGCATTTACTTGGCCTATCTTTTAAAGGGCGAAGAGCTCCCGGTTACGGGGTCATTTGATCGCTATCGGGACTTTGTATTTGTTGAAGATGTCGTATCGGCTATTCGTTGTGCTCTGTCCGTCGAATCGTCACCATCTCTTGCCTATAATGTGGGGACGGGGGTTAAAACTTCTGTTCAGGAAATTATAACGGCTTTGATTGATGCTTTGGATTTGCCTGCAGATTACCCAGTTCAAGAAATTGCGGGTTCTAAAAGTGACCTTTTCGGTTCAGTTGCTGATGTGAGCCGAATTGCAAAGGAATTAAATTGGCGGTGCGAGGTTAAATTGCAAGATGGCCTTCAGAAAATGGTGGAATGGGCCAAGACGCAAGATTGTTAATATGGTGGGTGTTTTGATAAAAAAATGGAACAGTTGCTGTGAGTGATCATGCCGTTATCGCAAATTCACAGGAAGATTTGACGAAATTATGGTCTTTAATGACAGAACAAGGCCCTTTTTCCGTTTGGTACTTGGGGGGGGCACCCGAAGGTTTGCAAAGTATTGTCGGCTCTCTTCCGCCCAAGGCGCAGATCGGGACAATCACAACCCCTCTTGAAGTGTTTGCCGATGAGGTCGAGGACTGTCTTCTGGATATTCTTGGGCAGGTAAAAAAACAGGTGCAGGATCGTCTGGCCTGGGACGTCAGCTTATCTTCTGACCTCAGCCCGTATTCAGGAACTCTGCAACTTAATGTCTCTCGTTATTTGCAAATGCATGAAATTCTCAACACCGGTGGTCATCATGTGTTTTTGCTCGAAGATGCAGAAATTGGAAAAGCCTTAGCACGAGCTGCTCAGGCAAATGGTCATAATGTCCAATGGACTGGAACGATGGAAAACACGAGGTTCGTGTTCTCAGGTCTGCGAGCACGGGCTTGTGCATTGAAAGTTTTGTGGAGACACAAACGTATTGCAAAGCACCTGCGAGACGGCGTTCAACCGCCTTGGGAGGAACTGAAAAACTGTGACTGTTTGATCTTAGACTGGGCCAAGAGCACGACTTTTTCCTCGCGTGTATCCATTGATTCGGTTTCCAACCTAGAACGAATGCCACAAGTTTTGAAAACGGCAGGCTTGAAGGTCGGTTATATTGCGAATCCTCTTTATTGGTTAGATGATTTTCAAGGTATCGCTCAAAACGCTATTTCTGCTGAAGACCCTGTTGTTTTGTTAGAAGAGTGCTTGTCGTTTAGCTCTGTTCTTAAAGGAGCATGGAGAACGTGGCGTCAGTGCATTCAAAAAATAAGCCCAATCATATGTTCTGGTCGAGATGTTTCTGCATTGTTTGCCTTGGAAAGTCTTCGCGACGTGCAGCGCCCTCAACCCAGCAGAGCATATGCTTATAAAGATATCGCCAAAACATTGGTGCGTAAAGGTGTGTATCCTAAAGCCATTATTTATCCTTTTGAAAATCAAGGGTGGGAACGGGCATTTACAGCTGGGATGCATAAGTACTTGCCCGATTGTCGCTTAATTGCTTATCAACATTGCCCCTTTTCAGCACGAATGATTAGTTTTTTGCCATCAAAATCGGATCTTTTGGATAATCTCCCCGATAAACTTATTGTTATGGGACCAAACTATGCACAGGTCTTTATCGATCATGGTTTCCCCAAAGAGCGAATTGTCATGGGGGGAAGCTTGCGCTTTGAAAAACAGATAAAAAAACCTCTTCTCCTTGCGCGCGCAACGGGGGAGAAACAAATGTTATCGGTGCTGTGTTGCACGTCTATTGAATATGATGAATCTGCAAACTTGGTGCTTAAAGCCCTGCGGGCCATTCAAGGTATGGGCAATGTGAATATGGTTGTGAACTTCCACCCAAAGGTAGATCAGGGATTTGTGGATAAAATTCTCAACATGTTGAGAAGCTTTGATGAAAATGCAGACGATTATGTAACAGCTTCCCGTCAGCCTGCGTCGGACCTTTTTTCGATGACGGATGTGTTGCTTTACAATCATTCCGGCGCTGCCTTTGATACGCTCATGTTGGGGGGGACGGCAATTTTTGTCTCTGTTGATGGCTCTTTAGATTACGACAAGGTCCCCAAATCGATCTCCAATCGTGTGGATACCTTTCAGCAACTTAGAAAGGTTCTGCAAGGTGTCATATCCTGTCGCGGTCAAGTTGAATATGTCGTGGATAGAACCGTTGGTGGCTGTGTCGCTGCCGTCAATGAAGACGTTATTGTGAAAGCTGTAACCGGATCATGACCCCCAAACTTTCCGTCATTATGACTGTTTACAACGGCGAGGCGTTTTTGCAGGAAACGTTAGATGCTGTGTTTGGTCAAACCTTCACCGATTTTGAATTGGTGGTGGTGAACAATGGTTGCACCGATGGCACGCAAGCCATGTTAGACGGSGTGACCGATGACCGTTTGCGGGTTGTTCAAAATCCAAACGGAAAGACCTTTGGCGAAGGTATTCGTGTGGCCTATGAAAATGCTCAGGCTCAATATCTTGCGGTGCAAGACGCCGATGATGTACCTTTGCCTGACCGTTTCAAGCTTCAAGTCGCGGCTTTAGATTGCGATGATCTGTTGGGATTGGTCAGTTCCGCATTCGAAGACATTGACCAAGACGGCAGGCATTTGGCCAATAATTTTCCGCCCACTGACCAAGCTGGTTTGATTGATGCCATACAAACCCACAGCCCTATGGCGCATTCAACGTACATGTATCGAAAAACGGCTTCTGACCAGGTTGGTGGTTATCCTGCAGAATATGCCTATGGCCCCGATTTTGGGTTGGTTGTACGTTTGATTAAGGCCGACTGGAAAATTCAGGTGCTGGGTGAGATTTTGTTGAAATTACGTCAGCACGCGGGGCAGGCTTCGTTGGCGTCCGATTTGGGCGTGACCCGTGCTCATGACGCGTATCACTTATATTCTGAGGCCTCTGAATTAGAGGGTGCCTCAGGGTCAGCCCGTAAAGCCGGACGTAAAAATGTCACCAAATGCAGGGTTCGGTATGGTTTGGCCCTGATCGGTGAAAATCGTTTGGGCAAAGGCCTGTCTCACATTCTTAAAGCCGTGTTAAATCAACCCCTTTATAGTTCTGTCTATTTAGGGTATCGCTTAGGTCGAAAACTTAGGTTGGTAAAACCAGCCCAAGCTTAAAGTCCGCAATTAGGAGCAAGACATGAAAGTCGTAATTCTGTGTGGTGGCAAGGGAACACGCATCCGTGGCGTGGACGATAGCCTGCCTAAGCCATTGATCCCCGTGGGGAATTATCCCATCGTGTGGCACATCATGCGGACCTATGCGCATTTTGGCTTTAAGGATTTTGTGTTGTGCTTGGGCTATAAGGGCATGGCCATCAAGGATTTTTTCTTGAACTATCGGGCTCAGGTTTGTGATCTGACCATCGATTTTTCGAAAGACCGTGAAGTCACCTATGACAAGGTCCACGAAGAACTCGATTGGAAAGTGACCTTGGCCGAAACAGGTGAAAACACTCTGACCGGGTCGCGGGTTAAAAAAATCCAAGATTATATCGGTGATGATGAAACGTTTATGCTGACCTATGGCGATGGCGTTTGTGATATCGATATTGATGAACTGATTGCCTTTCACAAATCTCACGGCAAAATTCTCACCGTATCGGGCGTTCGTCCTCCGGGTCGTTTTGGCGAGTTGGAACATGCCGATGATGGTCAAATCGTCGAATTTAACGAAAAGCCTAACGCAACGGGCGGCCGGATTTCGGGTGGGTATTTTGTATGCCAACGCGAAATTTTTGATTACTTAGATGCAAATCGTGATGATGAAACCTTGGAAACAGACCCCATGCGGAATTTGGCCAAAGACGGCCAAATGATGATGTATGGCCATGATGGGTTTTGGCAATGCATGGATACGTTCCGTGACTTTGAATTGCTCAACGGTTTGGTTGACGCCGATGCCGCACCTTGGATTAAATGGTAACCGCTATGGATTATTCCATTTTCAAAGGCCGTCGCGTTCTGGTCACCGGATCAACCGGGTTTAAGGGCAGCTGGCTGTGCACATGGTTGTTGCACTTGGGCGCGGACGTTTCTGGATTTGCCTTGGCGCCAGCCGACGATGCTCCGTTGTTTGACCAATTGAAACTTCGCAGCCGCATCGACCAGCACGATGGGGATATCCGAAATCTTGATGAAGTGCGGGCGATGATGGCCGCGACCAAGCCGGAAATTATTTTCCATTTGGCGGCTCAACCGCTGGTGCGGTACAGCTACGACGAACCCAAAGAAACCTTTGATACCAACGTATCGGGTGCGGTCAATTTATTGGAAGCCGTCCGCGAAGACGAAGATGTAAAAGCCTTGGTTTTTGTGACCTCTGATAAAGCCTATCGCAACAAAGAATGGATTTGGGGCTACCGCGAAAATGACGAACTGGGTGGTCACGATCCGTATTCCGCGTCCAAGGCTGCGGCCGAGATTGTATTTGCCGGATACCAAGACAGTTTTTTCAAAAACCGTAAAGGATTTGCCGCTGCCAGCGTGCGCGCCGGAAACGTCATTGGCGGGGGCGATATGTCGATGGACCGCATTGTTCCCGATTGCATTCGCGCCGTAAAAAATGGCGAAGAAATCGTTTTGCGCAACCCAAATTCAACTCGGCCTTGGCAACATGTTCTGGAACCATTGTCCGGTTATATGGCTGTGGCTGCRRRSTTGTTRACSRAYCCMGAWSAAACCATTGGCGCRTGGAATTTTGGYCCSGATGCGGAAAATGTGCGCACGGTYGAAGARCTGACSAAAACSGCRATMRAMRTYTGGGGCAAWGGRTCKYTGCGCATWGAACGCGAYSMRAACCAACCYCAYGAAGCCAACCTGTTGATGTTGATCAGCGACAAAGCCAAATCTYTKTTGGGSTGGCGCGTGCATTGGGATTTCACGGCTGCGGCAACCAACACGGTGCTGTGGTACAAACGCGTGGACGAAGGCGAAGACCCCATTAAAGTTACCGAAGAACAACTTGATGCCTTTGTGGGAGACGCGCGCACTGGAGATACGAAGTGATTGATGGCGTGATCATCACACCGCTGAAACAAATTCGCGACGAACGCGGGGCGGTTATGCATATGCTGCGCACCGATGCTCCGCATTTTGCGGGCTTTGGTGAAGTTTATTTTTCGGTTGTTAATCCCGGTGTTGCCAAAGACTGGCGTCGCCATACCCAAATGACCATGAGCCTGACGGTGCCCAAAGGACGTGTGAAATTGGTGTTGAGTGATGGCCGTGGTGACATTCAAGAAATTACGCTGGGCGAAGACGAACAAGATTATAAATTGGTCACCGTGCCGCCGATGGTGTGGAGCGCCTTTAAATGTCTGAGCGCTGACCCGGCGATCATCACCAATTGTGCGTCTATTATGCACACAGCGGGCGAAGCCGATCGTTTGCCCTTGGACACAACCGAGATTGAGTACACTTGGTAAAATCTAAAACCATTATCATCACAGGCGTCAGCAGCTTTGTCGGTTGCCATCTGGCCCGCACATTTGCAGCGGCCGGACATGCGGTTGTGGCCGTGACCAGCCGCGCCCAAGATACCTATGACGGTATCCGCGCCGAACGCTTGGCTTTCATTGCCGATGCTGTTGCGTTCGCCGTCTGTGATTTAACGGATGGGGAYGCGGTTGAAAAACTAATCGATGCGCATAACCCAGACGTTTGGGTGCAACATGCAGGCTATGCCGATAATTATGGTTCCGAAGATTACGATCTTAAAAAATCTCTGGCGCTGAACGTGGTGGCTTTAGAACCCCTGTACAAACATTTGAACGGTAAAAACTGTTCGGTCATCGTCACCGGGTCGTCTATGGAATATGCGTCTGTTGATGTGGCAAATTCCGAATGCGATGTGTGCTGGCCGAACATGCCATACGGCGTATCGAAACTGGCCACCAGTGTCGAAGCCGCGCGCCTGTCTAAACATTATACTGTGCCGACGCGTGTGGCCCGGCTTTACATTCCTGTTGGGTCTTATGACGTGCCCAACAAGTTGATGGATTTTGTCATTCATCAATTGGTCGCGGGTGAACCCGCTGACCTTTCCCCGTGTGATCAAAAACGAGATTTTTTGGGCGTGGATGATTTGTGTGAAGCATACGTTTTGATGATGGATGATATGGACCGCTGCACGTTCGATGTCTTTAACATCTGCAGCGGCGAAGCCACCGAACTGAAAAAATTGATGTTGACTGTGGCCGACTTGATTAAAGCGGACCCAAGCCTGTTAAATTTTGGCGCGCGCCCCATGCGCCCCGGCGAAGCCCCCGTATCTTACGGCACAAATACCAAAGCCAAAGACCTTTTGGGCTGGCAGCCGAAACCCATTGAACACGCCTTAAAAATGTTGATCGCCCATGCGTCTTGAACACCTGAAATATTTGCGGTGCCCCAAAACCGGGGCAGAGCTTTCTTTGGTCAATGAGGTCATGGAAAACGATCGCGTTAAAGAAGGTCGTCTGGTGACAAAGACGGGCGAAAGTTATGACATCATTAAGTTCGTGCCGCGTTTTGTCGAAGCCGACAATTATGCCGAAAATTTTGGCTTTGAATGGAAACTTCACAACCGCACGCAATTTGATGGGGACGCGAACCATAAGATGTCCGAAGACCGTATTTTTGATGTGTCGGGATGGGGCCGGGATTTGTCGGGTGAAATTTTATTGGAAGCCGGGTCCGGTTCGGGCCGCTTTAGCGAACACCTTTTGGCCACCGGAGCAATGGTCGTTTCCTTTGATTTTTCCCAAGCCGTGGAACCCAATTATGAGTCCAACGGGCAACACAAAAACCTGCTTTTGGTTCAGGCGAACATTTATGAAATGCCGTTCGAAAAAGGCTTTTTTGACAAGGTCTTTTGCTTTGGCGTACTGCAACACACCCCTGATCCCGAGGCCTCGTTTGTAGCCTTGACCCAAATGTTAAAACCCGGTGCGAAGATTACCACAGATATCTACCTGAAAACATTCAAACGCTTTTATTTAAACACACGGTATTGGGTGCGGCCGTTTACGCGCACTATGGAATCTGAAAAACTGTATGCCCGGTGCAAAGGCTATATTGATTTCATGTGGCCGTTGGCGCGGATCATTCGCAAAATCCCTAAAATTGGCGAAGCCATAAACTGGCGCTTGTTGATTGCCGATTATGCCCAGCAAATGCCGGATGCTTCGGACGCGACACTTAAAGAATGGGCGTATTTGGATACCTTCGATATGCTTTCTCCGGCATTTGATATTCCCGCCAGCCCGGCAACATTTCAAAACTGGCACGAACAAGCCAAGCTGGAAAATATCCATGTGCGTCTTGGCCCCAATGGTGTGGTCGGCACTGCAAACAAAGCTAAGGACTAAACTAAATACATGTGCGGCATTGCGGGATACATCGATTTAAGCGCCTCAACATCCGAAGAGGTGTTGCATCAACAGGCCCAAGCCATGGCCAAAGCTATGGTACACCGTGGGCCGGATGATCATGGTGTGTGGACCGATGTGAAAGCCGGTTTGGCTTTGGCGCAATCACGCCTGGCCATCATCGATCTCAGCTCTGCGGGGCATCAACCCATGGCCTCGGCCTCGGGACGTTACGTGATCGTTTATAATGGCGAGATTTATAATACCGAAGACCTGCGCCGAGACTTAGACGGCATCAATTGGGCCGGACATTCCGACACCGAAGTTATCGTCGAAGGCTGCGCGCGTTGGGGCGTTAAGGCCACCGTCGAAAAACTCATCGGCATGTTTGCGTTTGCTTTATGGGACCGTGAAGACCGCACGCTAACTTTGGTGCGTGACCGCTTTGGCATCAAACCTTTGTATTGGGGTGATGTGGATGGCAAGTTGCTGTTTGGCAGTGAACTGAAAGCTTTAAAAGCCGTTGAGGGTTGGACCCAAGACGTTGACCGCAATGCGCTGGCGTCTTATCTGCGGTTTAATTACGTACCGGCTCCGCATTCTATTTTTAAGGGCGTGCATAAACTTCAACCCGGTCATATTTTGACGTGGGACAATGGTAAAACTGAAATAGAATCCTATTGGTCCTTGCGAGAAGTTGCCGCCAAAGGCCTCGCCAATCCTTTTGAAATAAGTGACGAAGAAGCGATCACCCAATTGGATGAATTGGTGTGTGATGCGGTGGCGCGGCGCATGGTGGCGGACGTTCCTGTTGGGGCTTTTTTATCCGGTGGTATCGATAGTTCCACCGTGGTGGCGGCGATGGTCGCGAAAAATTCCGGTCCCGTTCACACCTTTTCCATTGGCATGGATGTAAAGGGTTATAACGAAGCCGTACATGCAAAGGCGATTGCCA
Source organism: Rhodospirillaceae bacterium (assembly GCA_002401565.1). GTDB lineage: Bacteria > Pseudomonadota > Alphaproteobacteria > Rhodospirillales > Magnetovibrionaceae > JANLGW01. The sequence goes on along the minus strand of NVTL01000003.1, from coordinate 48,880 downwards.
AACATCTGGGAACCGAACATACGGAACTGTATGTCACGCCCGATGATGCGCGCGCGGTGATTCCAGACCTGCCGACTTATTATGACGAACCGTTTTCCGACAGTTCGCAAATTCCGACATTTCTGGTCAGCCAGATGGCGCGAAAATCTGTGACGGTGGCGTTGTCGGGCGATGGTGGGGATGAACTTTTTTGCGGCTATAACCGTTATTTTTGGGGCGATCAGCTGTGGCGCAAAACGGGCGCTTTGCCTGGCTTTGTCAAACACGGTTTAGCCGGGGCTATTCGCGCGTTAAGCCCGGATCAGTGGGATGCGCTGGGTAAAATCATTCCGGCAAAACTGCGCCCGCAATTGTTGGGCATCAAAGCCCACAAAGCCGCCGATGTGTTAAGTCTAAACGATCAAGCCGAATTGTTTCGCCGTTTGGTGACGGTGTGGGAAAACCCCGCCGATGTGGTTCCCGGATCAACTGAACCTCACGATATTTTATGGGATCAAACCTTGGTCCAAGACATCAAGCCGTTTCAAGAACGCATGCAGGTTTTGGATGGCCTGACTTATTTGCCCGATGACATTTTGACCAAAGTTGACCGGGCCAGCATGGCCGTATCGTTGGAAGCCCGCGTTCCGTTATTGGATCACCGCATCGCCGAATTCGCCTATCAATTGCCGCGCAATATGCGGGTAAGGGACGGTCAGGGTAAATGGATCTTGCGTGAAGTTCTGGCCCGTCATGTGCCGCGCGAATTGTTCGAACGCCCGAAAATGGGCTTTGGTATTCCCATTGGAAAATGGTTGTCGGGACCGTTACGCGATTGGGTCGAAGATTTGTTGGACCCCGTAAGCTTGGAACAAGATGGCTTGTTAAATGCCGCGCCCATTCGCGCCGCGTGGGACGCGCACTTGTCGGGTCGCACAAACAATGAAGTTCAACTGTGGACTATTTTGATGTTTCAGGCTTGGCGTAAACAGGCGCAAAAGGAAGGCTCGTGATGCGGATTTGCGTGCTTGGAGCCGCCAGCAGCGCCCACGTGGTGGCGCGCGCCAAAGTCTTTGAAACCTTTGGGCATGAGGTGACTTTATTGTCTCCGGCAACGGGTGATGCTCTGGGGCTCGAAACAAAATATTGTGCGCGCGATGGGCAGGGTAAACTCGCTTGGTTAAAGTCTATATATGATGCGGTCAAATGGGCCGACGCAGATATCTTTCATGCACATTATGCTGCCGAATTGACAACATGGATGGCGTCAATTTTGGGCAAGCGTCCGTTGGTGATTACGGTGATGGGCGGCGATGTATTGTTTGATGAACAAGGATCGCTCGGCCCCGTGGGACGGTGGTTAACCAAACGAGCAATTTTAAAGGCTGATTTGGTAACCGTAAAATCACCGATGCTGGGCGATGTGGTGGCGTCGTGGGGGGTGCCCAAAGACCGTATTATGAACATCGTTTGGGGCGTGGATGGCCGAGTATTTGCCCCTGATACCGACGGTGCAAAACAACGCCGTTCGGATTGGGGCGTGCAGGCGGATGATAAAATTTTGTTCAGCCCGCGCATGCTCAAACCTTTGTATAATCAAGTTTTGATGGTCGAAGCCTTAGCGCAAATTCCAAACGCAATTTTGGTGCTCAGCACCTATCAAGAAGACCAAACTTATCGCACGGAAGTCGAAGCCAAGGCAAAAGCGTTAAACGTTTTGGATCGCGTGAAATTTGTTCCGGCTTTATCCATGACCGATATGAGCGCCAGTTATTGTGCTGCGGATGTGATTTTGAGTTTGCCGCCATCCGATGGCACACCGCAATCGGTGATGGAAGCCATGGCGTGCGGCGCGCCCGTGGTGCAAACCGACTTGGACCGTTTTAAGCCGTTATTTGCCCATCAAGAAAGTTGCTGGTTTACGCACTTGAATGCGGATGCGGTGGCCGAAGGAACGAACGCTTTGTTGAACGATGAAACCTTGCGCACGCATATTTCAAAAACAGGCCGGGCTGTGGTGCTCGAAAAAGCTGATTTTGAAAGCCAGGCTCGTGAAGTCGARACCCGCCTATTAACATTGGTGGGGCAGGGTTAGCCATGTGCGGAATTGCCGGCTTAATCAACCCGTCCGGAAAGGCCATTGCGGCTTTGGACCTGCAGATGATGTCTGCGGCTATGGAGCATCGGGGACCCGACGACCTTGGTTTTATGGGCTGGGGTGAAAATGCAAAGTTGTGTATTGAGCGCGAGGCCGGAGTAGCAATTCAAGACTCCCAAGTGGCCTTTGCTCATCGCCGCCTCAGCATCATTGATGAAGGCGAAGGCGGTTGGCAGCCTATGGCAACCAAGGACGGTCGTTTTGTTCTGACCTTTAATGGCGAAATTTATAACTATGTTGAATTAAAACTTGAACTGGAATCAGAAGGCCTCAACTTCACCACATCATCCGATACCGAAGTCCTGCTTCAAGCTTTGTCCTCGTGGGGCGTTGAAAAAACACTGCCGCGTTTGACGGGTATGTTTGCCTTTGCGGTGCTGGATACAAAGTCCAAAACCGTCACCTTGGCGCGCGATCCCTTTGGCATTAAACCGCTCAGCTATGCCATGTCAAAAGGCGGTTTGGCTTTTGCTTCTGAACTGACCAGTTTGTTGATGTTGTCGGGTGTTGATCGCACAGTTGAGCCCAGTGCCTTGTATGATTATCTGCGGTTTGGCTTTACGGACCGGGGTGCGCGCACTTTGTTTGCGGGCATCCAACATTTACCAGCTGCGCATTTTGCTGTTGTGAACCTTGATCGCCCGGATGTCGTTAAGCCTCAACGCTATTGGCAGGCCGAACTTAAACCTGTGCGCGACATCAGTTTTGAAGCGGCAACGACTGAGCTTCGAACTTTGTTTAAAGAAAGCGTGAGACTACATTTGCGTGCTGATGTCCCTGTTGGGGCGGCTTTGTCCGGGGGTATTGACTCATCAGCGGTCGTGGGCGTGATGCGGGATTTAGAAGGACCAGATTTGGACCTTCATACGTTTACCTTTATCGCGCCGGGTTCAGATTTAAACGAAGAAAACTGGGCCGATATGGCCGCCAAGTCCGTCCAAGCCACGCAACACAAAATCAGCATGACGGGTAAGGAATTGGTAAGCGAGCTTGACCACCTGATTCAAATTCAAGGTGAACCCTTTGGGTCAACATCGATCTTCGCCCAAAACCGTGTTTTCAAATTGGCTAAAGACAACAATATTAAAGTGACGTTGGATGGTCAGGGCGCCGATGAAATTCTTGGCGGGTACATGCCCTTTTTGGCGGCTCGTTTGGCGACGATGATTAAGTCTGGTCAGTGGCTCAAAGCCGTAAAATTACTGAATTCAATTGACGGTAAACGAGGAACGTTCCTGCGTGCTATGCGCTTTGTCTTGCCAACGTTCTTGCAAGGCCCCGCCCGGCGTATCATCGGCGAAAGCTTGGTGCCCGCGTGGATGAATGGGGATTGGTTCAAACGCCATGGTGTTAACATTCAAGCCCCCCAAAAACCCGTGTCGGGGGATGTGTTGCGTCATGAATTATTGGAAAGTTTAACGGATCGTATTTTGCCGGCCTTGTTACGCTACCAAGATCACAATTCAATGGCGCATTCCGTGGAAAGCCGGGTGCCTTTTTTGACCACAAAAATAGTGGATTTTATATACAGCTTGCCCGAAGAATTCCTGATTTCCAATGACGGAGAAACTAAGTCTATTTTCCGTGCGGCGATGCGGGGACTTGTCCCTGATGAAATTTTAGACCGCCGTGATAAAATTGGCTTTGCGGCCCCCGAAGAACAGTGGCTAAAAGAATCCGGCGCATGGCTGGACGATGTGCTGTCGAGTGATATCATGAAAACCATTCCTGCATTTGATGCTGAAGGCATGGCCCAAGAAATTAAAGCCGTGCAAATGGGCCAAAAACGTTTGACCGGGGATGTCTGGCGGTGGATTAATCTGGTGCGCTGGGCTGAAACATTTGATGTGAGTTTTGAAAAATGACAACCAAGTCTAAACTCACGTATGTCAGCCCCGAACCCGAACGCCAAGGCCATGCATCGTATACCCATGTGCATGAAATCATCAATGGTCTGGTGGATTTGGGGTGGGATGTAGATTTGTTTTGTCCGCGGTATGACGAAGCAAAATTGCCCGGTGCTTTATCTCGTTTGATGGGCATCGCTAAAACGTTGCTCAAGGTGATGGTGGCCCCTAGGCCCCAAGTTTATTACATGCGTTGGCACTTTGCCGTTTTTCCTGTGGCTTTATTTGCCAAGATTTTGGGCATTCCCACCGTGATCGAAGTCAATGGTCCTGTGGACGATTTGTTTATCGCGTGGCCCATCACGCGAAAATTTAAAAGCCTGTTTATTTGGTTGATGCAGTCGCAATTGCGTTGGGCCGGAGCCGTGGTCGCGGTGACCCAAGGTCTCGCCAATATGTCGCGTGATATTACGGGCCCAGACAAAAGTATCGTCGTGATTCCCAACGGCGCCAATACAAACAAGTTCACGCCCGAGGCTGCGGACCAAGTGAACGCCACAACCCAAGTCCTGCCCGAAAAATTCATGGTGTTTTTKGGCACCATGGCCCCCTGGCAAGGGATTGGGACCGTTTTAGCTTGTGTTGAAGAGGCGGCGTGGCCCAAAGGCTTGCACGTAGTGTTTGCTGGTGATGGCGTGGAACGTCCGGCGGTAGAAGCTTTGGCATCTCGTCTTAACCATGTGCATTATATCGGACGCGTTCCTTATGATGAATTGCCCAGCGTGGTGGCACGCGCCGTGGGCTCATTTGTGTGTACGGAAAATCTGCAAGGCCGGGCAAACACCGGACTGGCGCCCTTGAAATTGTTTGAAAGCCTCGCCTGTGGTCTCCCCGTGATTGCTACCGAAATGCCGTTTCAGGCCGATGTTGTCCGGGATGGGGCTTGCGGATACGTTATTGAGGCCGGAAATCCTGCGGTTTTGGCAAAGACCGTTGCGAAATTGCTAGCTGATCCAGCGGGTTCTGCTAAAATGTCGAAAAATGCACGCGCGGCCGCAGTTCAAGATCATTCTTGGCAAGCCCGGGCGAAAGATACTGATGATGTTTTAAACCGTATTTTAAGGCTTCATGGGGCTAAATAGAGCCTAATTTTTGAGAAGAGTAAAAGATGAAGAAATTTGCACTGATTGGGGCAGCTGGATACGTTGCGCCCCGGCACATGAAAGCCATCAAAGAAGTCGGCGGCGATTTGGTTGCGGCCTTTGATCCGGCGGACAATGTTGGCGTCATGGACAGCCATTTTCCAGATGCCCGCTTTTTCACCGAATTTGAACGCTTTGACCGTCACCTTGATAAACTGCATCGGGCTGGAAAAGGTGTTGATTACGTCAGCATTTGTTCGCCCAACTATTTGCACGATGCTCATGTGCGTTTTGCGTTGCGGTCTGGTGCCGATGCCATTTGTGAAAAGCCACTGGTTTTAAATCCATGGAATCTTGATGGTTTGGCGGAAATGGAACATCAAACCGGGCAGCGGGTTCACACCATTTTGCAACTGCGTCTGCACCCGGCGATCTTGGCATTGAAGGCTAAAATCGCCGCAGCTCCGGCCGATCAGATTTTTGATGTGGATTTGACCTATATCACGTCGCGCGGCGCTTGGTACTTTGTCTCTTGGAAAGGCGATGAAGCAAAATCTGGTGGCATTGCTTCGAACATCGGCGTGCACTTTTATGATATGTTGTCGTTTGTGTTTGGTGATTTTGAAAAAAGTCACGTGCATTTGCGCACCCCGGCTCATGCTGCTGGGTATCTGGAATTTAAACGCGCGCGGGTGCGGTGGTTCTTGTCCGTGGATCGTAATGATCTTCCTGAAAACACACCCGAAGGTCAAACCACCTATCGTTCGATTACGGTTAATGGCGACGAGATCGAATTTTCTGGCGGCTTTACCGATCTGCATACCCTGAGCTATCAGGATGTTTTAAAGGGTGGAAGTTTCGGCATCGACCAAGTACGCCCGTCTATCGAATTGGTGTCGGGTATTCGCACCTGTGATTTGGAACTGAATAAGGGCGAACAACACCCCTTTGTTCAGGGGAAATGCTAATCCATGACTTTTGACGGTGTCACCATTCACGAAAGCGCCTATGTGGACGAACCCTGTACGATTGGGGCGGGCACAAAAATCTGGCACTTTTCACACGTGTTGTCGGGTACCCATATTGGCAATAATTGTGTGTTGGGGCAAAACGTTGTGGTGGGGCCAAGCGTCACCGTGGGCAACAATGTCAAAATTCAAAATAACGTCAGCATCTATAAAGGCGTGACTTTGGAAGACGGCGTGTTTTGCGGCCCGTCGTGTGTGTTCACCAACGTCAATAATCCCCGTTCTGAAATCAATCGCCAAAGCGAGTTTAGGGCCACATTAGTCAAACGCGGAGCCACCATTGGGGCCAACGCGACCATCGTATGCGGCCATACCCTTGGTGAATATTGTTTCATTGCGGCGGGGGCCGTGGTTGCTGCGGACGTTGCTGATTATGCCTTGATGGTGGGCGTTCCCGCCAAACGCATCGGATGGATGAGCCGCGCAGGTGAAAAACTGGGCAATGATTTGATTTGCCCGTTGGATGGATCTAAGTATCGACTGAAGAATGATGAGACGTTGGAGTGTATTGAATAGCCATGTCTATTCCCTTCATTGATTTACAAGCTCAACGCAAGGCTCTGGGCTCAAACTTAACCGAGGCCATGAACCGCGTGTTAGAACGTGGAGATTTCATCCAAGGCCAAGAGGTCCGTGAATTTGAATCTGCCCTTGCAAAATTCACAGGCGCCAAACATGTGGTCACGTGTGCCAATGGCACCGATGCTCTGACCTTGGTGGGCATGGCCGAAGATTTAGGGGCAGGGGACGCCGTATTCGTTCCGGCCTTTACCTTTGTCGCCACCGCCGAAGCGTTCTCGCTGTTGGGCGCTACACCGTATTTTGTGGATGTGGATGAACGCACATTCAATATGGATGTTGAAAGCCTAAAAGCGGGTATCGTTGATGCGAAGGCCAAGGGGCTTAACCCGAAAATGGTTGTCGCCGTGGACCTGTTTGGTCAGCCTGCCGATTACGTTGCACTTGGGGCAGTGACCAAAGAAGAAGGTATGGTTCTGGTCGCCGATGCGGCCCAAGGTCTGGGCGCGTCCCTTCATGGAAAATCGGTTACGGCCTATGCCGATTATACCACCACCAGCTTTTTCCCAGCTAAACCGCTGGGTTGTTACGGGGATGGTGGGGCGGTGTTGTGCAACGATGCAGACAAAGCTGCATTGCTGAAATCCTTAAGCCAGCATGGTAAAGGCACGGAAAAATACGACAACGTTCGGGTGGGCCTCAATAGCCGTTTAGACACCTTGCAAGCGGCGGTCTTAATCCAAAAACTGAATATATTTGGCGATGAGTTAAAGGCTAGGGATGAGATTGCTTCACGTTATACGGCGGCCTTAAAAGACACCGTTGAAACACCTTTTGTCATGGATGGTGGAATGTCCAGTTGGGCCCAGTATACGTTAAAGCTTGATGACCGAAATGCGATGCAGGCTCATTTAAAAACAGCCGGTATTCCCAGCGCCATTTATTACCCCATGCCGCTGAACCAGCAAACGGGTTATAAAAAATGTCCGGTTGTTCCGGGCGGTGTGGCTGTGTCCGATGCTTTGGCCGGGCAAGTGCTCAGTCTGCCCATGCATGCTTATATGTCAGAAGAAATCCAAAATATAATTGTTAAAGCCGTGCGGGAAAAATCTTAAAGACCGCTCGGAGATTATGAAACTCTTCGTCGTATGGGGTAGAGTTACGAGTATGTTTAAATATAAACTATACCTTAATACTTCTTTCATTACAGTCGTGTAGTGTGAGGAACTATTTTTTTTGAATTTAAGTAGGATCAGATGGATATTCGTGGGAAAAAAATTGTTTTAATCGGAGGTGCCGGGCTGATTGGTTCCCATACGACAGATTTTTTGGTTCAAGAAGACGTTGGTGAAATTGTCATTTATGATAACTTTGTCCGTGGGCGAGAAGAGAATCTCGCCAATGCTCTCAGCGACCCACGTGTGCGAATTTTTGATATCGGCGGCGACATTTGTCAGACCGACGTCTTGAACGAAGCTCTTAAAAATGCGGATGGTGTTTTTCATTTTGCGGCACTTTGGTTGTTGCAATGCCACGATTTTCCACGTGCAGCCTTTGACGTCAATGTTGCAGGTACTTTCAATGTGATTGAAGCTTGTCATAAAAATGATGTGAAACGCTTGGTATATTCTTCTTCTGCTTCTGTTTATGGGGATGCAATTGAAGAACCCATGGATGAAGACCATCCCTTCAATAATAAAAACTTTTACGGTGCAACAAAAATTGCCGGTGAGGCGATGTTGCGCGCGTTCCATTTTCGCTATGGATTACCTTTCGTTGGCTTACGTTATATGAATGTGTACGGACCGCGTCAGGATTATCATGGAGCCTATATCGCTGTTATTATGAAAATGTTAGATGCGATTGATCGTGGTGAGGGGCCAACCATCATGGGGGATGGTAGCGAGGCCTTTGACTTCGTTGCCGTTGAAGATTGTGGACTAGCGAATATCTGTGCAATGAAAGCAGATACGGTTGATCGTTTTTATAATGTTGGCACGGGTATACGCACATCTTTAAAAGAGCTGGCTGAATTGATCGTTGATCTGACTGGATGCAAGCAAGATATTAATTATATGCCACGGAGCCAGGCGACATTAGTGCGTAATCGTATTGGATGCCCTAAAAGAGCTCGAGACGAAATTGCTTTTGATGCGAAGATTAGATTGCGGGAAGGTCTGGAAAAATTGATGGATTGGCGTAAAAATCATATTTCTGAGCTTAAAGCTCGTCAGAAAAATATCCGCTCATAATATTACTTAGATTTTAAGGGTACATTTTCATGTGCGGCATTGCAGGTTTTTTAAATCTTGACCAAGCTCCGGCCTCTGCGTCGATCCTAAAAGGTATGACAGATATTATTGCTCATCGTGGTCCGGACGATGAAGGCCAATGGGTCGAAGATTATATGGCGTTGGGGCATCGTCGACTTGCAATTATTGACCCAACGGCCACCGGACATCAGCCTATGACAACGGCAGACGAGCGATATGTCATTTCTTTTAATGGTGCGATTTATAATTTCCGCGAGCTCCGTACAGAACTGCAATCTAAAGGTTATCAGTTTAAATCACAATCTGATACAGAGGTTCTTTTGTATGCGTTAGCAGAGTGGGGAGATCGAGCGTTAAGTCGATTAAATGGAATGTTCGCATTCGTTTTATGGGATCGCAAAACCAAACGTTTGATGCTTGCTCGTGATCGTTACGGTGTTAAGCCATTGTATTACTGTATGGTCGGTTCGACGTTTCTATTTGCTTCAGAATCAAAAGCTTTTCTTCAGCACCCAGATTTTAAAATCAGTATAGATTGTGAGGGGATGCTTGAGTACTTCACGTTTCAGAATTTTTTTACAGATCGTAATTTATTAAGTGACGTTCGGACGCTTCCCGCAGGCTCTTTTGCTACGATTTCTCTGGACCATGTGAATGATACCGGACCCAAGATAGAACAGTATTGGGATTATACATTCGAAGAACCCGAAGGTGGTCGGAAAGACGAAGATTACCTCGAAGAGCTTGATCATTTGATGCAACAAGCGGTTAAACGGCAACTTGTTGCTGATGTGGATGTTGGTGCTTATCTTTCTGGAGGAATTGATTCAGGTTCAATCACGTCTATTGCTTCAAAGATCTTGCCCAATCTGCGCACGTTCACTTGTGGTTTCGATCTTAGCTCTGCATCTGGTATGGAGCTGAATTTTGATGAGCGTGCCGAGGCTGAACGCATGTCCAGCCAGTTTGGGACGGAGCACTATGAAATGGTGCTTAAAGCTGGTGACATGGAACGGGCCTTGCCTCATTTAGCTTGGCATTTGGACGAGCCGCGGGTTGGGCAGAGTTACCCCAATTATTACATTTCCAATCTTGCCAGCAAGTTTAACAAGGTCGTTCTTGCGGGCACGGGTGGTGACGAAATGTTTGGGGGCTACCCTTGGCGATATTATCGTGCCGTTGTGAACCAAAATTTTGATGATTACGTAGATAAGTATTACAGCTATTGGCAACGGCTTCTGTCAAACCGCACCTTACATAAAGTTTTCAAGCCGATTTGGGGGGAAGTTTCGCATGTTTCGACACGCGATATTTTCAGCGATATTTTCACCAAACACGCAGACCGTTTTACCCGTCCAGAGGACTATATTAATCATTCTCTATACTTTGAAGCAAAGACGTTTCTTCATGGTTTGTTGACCGTAGAAGATAAGCTCTCTATGGCGCATGGGTTAGAAACACGTGTTCCTTTTCTTGATAATGACCTTGTTGACTTTGCTATGAAATTGCCAGTTCATCTTAAATTAGGAAATCTTTCAGAAGTGGTTAATATTGATGAAAATGCCGCTGGTAATAAAATTTCACGCTATTTTCAAAAAACCAACGATGGCAAATTATTGTTGCGCAAAGCGATGGCACGGCATGTGCCACAAGAAGTCGTCAAGCGAGAAAAACAAGGGTTTTCGGCACCGGATGCCAGTTGGTTTAAGGGCCAGAGTATCGACTATGTACGTCAAGTTGTTCATTCGAAAAACTCACGTATCTGGAATTATTTAGATCAACAAGAAACGAGTAAAATCGTCGATGAACATCTAGAAGGAAAACAAAATCACCGACTTCTCATTTGGTCATTGCTCAATGTTGAGGCTTCACTTTCCAACCTTGAAAAACATGCAGAAGATACAAAATATCGCTCTTGTGCATCACCTTCAAAATCATTGGACAGTTTAGCATCATGAACATTTCAATTTTAGCTCAACACATTGCACGTTCACAGGATGGCTCTATGTATTCAAGCTTCTGCACATGCTCATCAAAACGGTTAGCTATGAAAAGAATGAAAAATGAATAATCGGCACGCCATTGCAATCAATGATCTTTATAGAGGTTTTCTTCATTTTGATATGTGGGGGCGGCTCGGCTGGCTCGACGTCAAAAGAAGGTATCACCGCACAGTTATTGGACCTTTCTGGACAACCTTGAGTCTGGGGATATTTGTCGGCACCATTGGTGTTTTGTACTCGACCTTATGGCAGGTTGATCTCAAATATTACTTGCCGTACCTGTGTTCAGGAATGATACCTTGGGTGTTGCTTAGTGGTATTGTAACAGACGGATGTCTTTCTTTTGTCGGCTCTACGATAATCATTACGCAAATGAAAACTCATTTGTCTTCATTTATCTATGCCATTATATGGAAAAATATTCTCGTATTTTTTCACAATATATTGATATTTATTCCGATCGCTATCTACAGCGGCGTTGAGCTTACGCCAGCTACTTTGTTGTTAATACCGGGCGTTATTTTAATCGCCATCAATAGTGGTTGGGTTGTTTTAATCTTGGGCATATTATGTACGCGCTATCGTGATATTCAGCAGGTTGTTACAAGTTTGGTTCAAGTTCTTTTGTTTGTAACACCGATTTTTTGGTTGCCAGAATTGTTGAATGGAAGATGGACATTGGCCGTTGATGTRANNMYWTTYTTKWTMAMYWMATCNNYMYMAWCSGNMRYSYMAAWRWTGSRASANKKSYKSKAGCCTTTTCAGTTACATGTATGTTTCGATTTCAGCCATTATTGGTTGGGGGGTTGCGTACTTTATATTTGCGAAATTCCGTAGCCGCATTCCTTTTTGGCTTTAACGTATGTTTTATTTAACGCATGAAGAGGCTTAAATGGTCTACATAGATGTGAAAAATGTTTGTCTCGATTATTCAATTTATGGGGCGAGCATGAGCTTTCGCAAAGCTTTGTTTGAGCGTGCCACAGGCGGCATTATACGTAAAAAGAAAAAAAGTGGCATCGTGACCATTAGGGCTCTGGATGATATTTCATTTAGGCTTTCTGATGGTGATCGCTTGGGGGTCATTGGCCCCAACGGTGCAGGTAAAACAACCTTGTTAAAGCTTCTTGCAGGTGTGTTCACGCCCACCAGTGGGCAATTAGAGGTTAAAGGCCTTGTTTCTTCGTTGTTGTCCATGGCACCTGGAATTGATCTTGAAGATACAGGGTACGAGAACATCATCACTTGCGGGATGTTTTTAGGTATGACCCGAAAAGAGATTATGAGAAAGATTCCAGAAATTGAAGAGTTTACGGAATTGGGGGAGTATCTAGAGCTTCCTGTGAGAACGTATTCCAGCGGCATGCAAATTCGCCTCAGTTTCGCTGTGGCCACGGCAATTGATCCTGATATTCTTATCTTGGATGAAGGCCTTGGCGTTGGGGATGCTCGGTTTGCAGAGAAAGCTAAACAGCGTGCAGAATCCCTCTACGGCAGAACACGAATAACGGTTATTGCTTCACATTCGGATGAAATTATAAAATCCATGTGCAACAAAGCCATATTGGTGGATGGGGGTATTGTTCATGCGTTTGGTGATGTTGATGAAGCATTGGAAAAGTATCGTGAGATGAATACGTTGAGAGATCTATGATGGGGCTGTTTACACAGACGACTAATAACCAAATTCAACGTGCTCAAACGGCTGAACTGTCGCTTTTGAGCACAGATAAAACGGTGGCAAAAAATGCTTCAATGGATGTTCTTTATCATTCTTTAGGGGAATGGATTTCAACTGAAAATGGGGAAAAGGTACTTGAACTTGGTTGTGGTCCAGGAAAATTCGTAGCAATGCTGAGCACCTTGGATTTTCAGGTAACAGGTGTTGATCCGTTCGAATTTCCAACGTGGGCTGAACTTGAGGGAAAATCAAATGTCTCCTTCAAGAAAGGGGTTTATGCCGAAACTCTTCCTTATCAAGACGATGAGTTTGATCATGTGACATGCCTGAACGCTATGCAATATTTTGCAGACCCGTCCCAAGCTTTGAAAGAAATTTATCGTGTGCTTAAGGAAGGTGGTCGACTTGTGATTAATACACAAAACAAACAAAATCTTTATGTGCGTGTGAATGGAAAACCGACAGATCCAGCTATGAAAAACCTGTATACCGTAGATGAACTTCGCGAGCTATTAGAAGCAAATGGTTTCAGGGTTGAGAAAATTTGTGGCTCTGGATTTTGGCCGCCAATTTTTACGAATACTTGGCATTATCTCAATAATGTTTGGCTCTCAAAATCTTTTCGGCGCTGGGCTTCCACTGTTACCCCAGAAAAATATAGATCAAATATATTGGTCTTTGCCCAAGTCCATAAAAWAGATGCAGCTGTTCAAAAAAATAACATCCCTCGTGTTTCTGAATAATGAGATGAAACCGTATTTAAAACTTAAAGAATTATTTTTGCTGTATAGAGGGGTGCCAGAATCGGCGCGAAATACGTTCAACATTCCGCGTGGGTACACGACACAATACCTCGAACTTGTGTCTAAGGCCATTATCGCTGAGACCGTGAAGAAGCAATCTAAAAGTGTTGGCCGGGTTTTTTTAGGTGATGACGAAAAAAAACTAAAAATTGGTTTTTTTGGGAACATTGCCAATAATTTATATATCACCGTAAAAGGTCTTCGTAAGGCTGGTTATGATGCGGAACTTGTTATTGAAAATGGTTATTTTGATGAGTTTTTGATGTATCGACCTTTTTGGGAAGATGTTGATGTTCAATGTACGGATTATGAAGATGGTTTGAAATACGAAGATCAGTGGACCAAACCAGCCTTTGTTAAGTGCGTATCTTACGATCATGATTTGACCAAATGGCCTGCGCAAATCGTTGATAAAGTGAACGCCATACGAAAATGCTATAAACAAACCTTTGGTCAATCTCTGAACAGAAGCCTCGCGAATATAATGCCTCAATTTATTGGGCACTGGTCGTATTTAGAAGCGATGAACGACTATGATGTGGTTGTTTTGTCGGGCCCTGCTATTCAAATGGGACCATTTTGCCCAAAGCCATATGTCATTTTTCCAACGGGTGGAGATTTACTTATATCACCCTATGACCAAAATGTTGTCGGGTATATGTTCAAACTTTCCTATTTGATGGCGAAGTCTATTTTGGTCGGGACCAGTCGTTCAAATAATTATCAAAATAATCATTTGAAGCAATTAGGGGTCTTTGAAAAAATAAAGCGTGTTTACATGCTCTACGACACGGACCTGTATGCACCCAAGAACCAAGATAAGTTGAGGCAGGGGTGGAAAGACAAGGTCGGCGGACAATGTTTTATCGTTTGCATTTGTCGTCAAGATTGGGAGTGGAAGGCCAATGATATCTTCCTGCGTGGTTTTGCTCAAAGTGACTTATCAGATACCCGCATCGTACTTTTAGAATGGGGGGAAGATATCGACAAGACCAAGGAATTGATCCAAAAATTGGATATAAGCTCCAAGGTCATTTGGGAACCTTTGTCATCGAAAGGGCGATTGCGTAAAATACAACAAGCGGCAGATATCGTAGTTGATCAGCTTGCGGTGAATTCATATTCAACATCCGCGTTTGAAAGCATGTCAGTGGCTACCCCGGTGATTATGCGTTACCCGCCCCCAGATCCGGGTACGGATGCCGGGGAACAAGCACCGATCATGCATGCTTMRRMYGAGNKYWKRRSKKRTTGMRRWCWTGCGCNNTATCTGGATCAACCTGAAAATCGCAAAAAGATCGGTGACGAAAGCCGTAAATGGATTCAAGAACACCGAAGTTATGTTTCTGGAAGCCAAAGGTATGTCGAGGCATTAACGCATCATGACAGCTCACCATATTTGTCATCATGAGAATTTTTGATATGATGACATTCGCCGTAAATATACCCCAAACAGTTTCCTCAATGCCAAATATACTTCACGTCCCTTTTAATAAGCTGGTCTAATCCTTTTAAAGAGCTTTTCTATGAAAATTATTGATGCACACATTAACCTGACCCGCGATGGAAAATGGTACAACACGGACCATGATGCGTCGGTAGAAACGGCTYTGCGTCAAATGGATAAGGCCGGAATTGAAATGGCCGGGGTTGTGCCAATTTCGGGTGCTGATAATAGGGATTTCACGCTTGAGCTAGCGTCCAAGCAGAGTGATCGTTTTTTTACGGGATTTGCGATCTCTTCTTTAGATGATGGTGAATTTTCAACCTTGCGGGAACACCTTGGTCATTCCCCAATTTCATTTTTGAAAATCCATCCACGAACGACGGGCATTGTGCCATTAGACCCGCGTTTGGAACGGTTTTTAGGCGCAGCACAAGCTCATGATATCCCTGTGATGTTTTGTGGTTACGTCAGGGGCGGAAAGGTGGCGATGAGCGATATCACCCCCTTTGTTTATGATGACCTTGCCCGCAAGTGGCCTGATTTAAAAATAATCATTTCCCACGCCGGAAGCTATCGAGTTATGGATGCCATTGCCGTGTCGCAAAGTCATCAAAATGTCWATTTGGATGTATCACATGTGATGAAGTATTTTGCGGGTTCGTCAGTCGAACTTGATTTAATGTTTATGTTTAATAGACTTGATCGCAAGGTTCTTTATGGTTCAGATTTCCCTGAGTTTTCGATTGATGAATATCTTAATTATACCCAATCTAAAACTATGGAACTTGTCGATTTTGATGCCAATAGTGTTTACGGCGGTTTAGCTGAGCATCTTTTTAAACTGCATGAGTAAGATGTTGAAATAATGGTTGATCTCACACAACAAAAAATGACGCGTCAAATAAAGGACATCCATGTTCTCGATACGACGTTACGCGACGGAAATTATGTTATTGATTTCAACTTCACGGCAGATGACGTTGAAAAAATAGTGCGAGGTCTTGATTGCTCTGGATTGCCTTTGATAGAAGTCGGGCATGGGCTAGGCATTAACGCCTCTTCTGTTTGTTCTCCTGCGGCTGAGACTGATATTGCCTATATTGAGGCCGCCCGAAAGGGTGTGCAAAAGGCTAAAATCGCTATGTTTTGCATACCGGGCATCGCCAAGCTTCAAGATTTAAAAGCTTGCCTGAAGGCCGGGCTGGATGTTGTCCGCATTGGCGTTGATATAGATAATTATTCACACGCGGAAAAATATGTTGAAGAGGCCCGAAAACACGGCGTAGAAGTTTTTGTAAACTTAATGAAAGTTTATACGGAACCTCCCTCGGGACTCCTGGAAATCAGTAAAAACATTCAAGCTTATGGAGCTTCCGTTCTCTATCTTGCGGATTCAGCCGGATGCATGCTGCCGCAAGAAGTCGAAAAATATGTAAACTCTGTGCGGACAGGTTGTTCCATCCCCGTGGGGTTTCATGCTCATAACAATCTAGGGTTAGGCATGGCGAATGCCCTTGCTGCGGTTGATGCTGGTGCAACATACATTGATACAACGTTGATGGGGATGGGGCGCAGCAGCGGCAATCCTCCCACAGAAACCTTTGTCGCCCTAATGCAGCGAAATTTCAATGCGTGCAAGGACATTGATTTAATTTCTGTAATGGAAATGGCAGACCGTATTGCAACACCTGTACTTAGGCTGGTTGGGCCAGAAGGCGCAATTGTGAGCGCTATGGGACTGGGGAAAATCCATTCCTCATATTTACCTCAGCTGCGCAAGGCATCGCGTGATCAAGGAAAATCAATTTATTCCGTTATTCTTGCGGCTGGTATGAAAAATACTCCCAACCTTGATGAGGACGATATAAAACAAGCCACACTGGACGCAATACCGGAACAAAATTTCGAACATATATTGGGTACTCTTGATTTAGAACCCAGTTTTGTCGCCGCGCGCCGTAGCAATGTATCGCAAAGAAAAGTGCTTATTTTAGGGGGTGGACGTTATTACCTCCGTGGCATTCAAGCCGCCTGCGATGCTGGTTATCATGTTGTTGTTGCAGATCGCGATGAAAATGCGCCTGCCAAAGACGTGGCGACGACGTTTGAAACCGTTGATTATTCAGATTCAAGTGCAATTTTAAAACTTGCCCGAAAACACGGTATTAATGGCATTGTGCCTCTTAATGATTACGGTGTTGTAACAGCCGCATACGTTGCTCAGTCCCTTGCGCTTCCAGGATTGTCCCCAACAGTTGCATCCCGATCAAGCAACAAGGAAAATATGCGCAATATTTGGGTGAAGCATGGTGTTCCTTGCCCGCGATTTGAAGTCGTTAAAGACAAAAGAGATTTTGTTTCCGCAGTGCAACGCATTGGCTACCCCTGTATATTTAAACCCGCACATGGAATTGGCGGCGCTAGTCGTGGTGTTATTGTCGTAAATGGCCCAGAGGACCTAAAAAAAGCCATTCAGTTTACGTTATCATTTTATAATGACCCAACCACTTTGGTTGAAGAATTTGTACAGGCAACCAGCGAACACAGTGCAGAACTTCTCATTCAAAATGGACAAGCTCACATTCTTGCCATTGGTGATAAAGTTAAATCTGATATGCCTTACCGGGTGGATCGCAATGTGCTTTATCCCACCAAATTGCATGGAAAACAGCTCGCGTCCGTGGAAAAGGCCTTACAAGAAGCGGTAAAGGCAATTGGCATTAATATGGGTGCCGTGCATGTGGAAATTGCCTGTACCAAAGAGGGCGTGGTTTTATTTGAGCTTGGCGCGCGGTGTGGCGGCGGGGGAACGCCTGATCCCATTGTTCCTTACGTTACAGGGATAAATTATTTTCTGAAGACCATTGAGTGCCATCTTGGTGTGAATATTGACAGTTTGCAAGCAACTGAAGACCGTGGCTGTAATTATCATTTTTTATTCCCAAAACCTGGAATAGTTAAGAGCATCAATGGCTTTGATGAAGTTGTGGCCTTGCCAGGAATACTTGACGCTGGTTTATTCGTCGGTCCTGGAGACACTATTCCACCTGTACGTACAGGGCTTGATCGTTCCGGTTTTATTATTGCCACTGGTAAGACGCAGGGGGAAGCCCTAAGTCTAGGCATGTATGCCGAAAGTTTATTAAGCTATGTTTATGAGATGTAACGTGTTAGCAAATTTGCCTAAGGGTGATATTGTGATTTTAGGGTATAAGATAAATGAGAAATCGTGACGACTGGATCGAACTAGAGCTAACAAAACAAAAGGAACGTCTTAAATATATAGATGCAACCTTGAATAGTCGTGATTTTTGTGACTTCCCTCCGCGTAGAATTTATTTTGAACCCACCAATGCCTGCAACCTTCGTTGCGGTCACTGTGCCGCTCATAATGGCAGTATGACGCGTGAGCAAGGATTCATGGATGTGGGCTTGTTTAAGGGGATATTGGAAGACATTAAGGATTGGAATCGTTGCACTGAACTTGTGCTGCATCAACACGGTGAATCAACATTACACAAAGAAATCGATGAAATTTGCCGCTTGGCTTCAATTGAGTACGATTTTTTCACCAAACTGAATACAAATGGTGTCAACCTAACACCGGAATTAAGTCGCAAGTTAATCAAGGCAAATATTGATTATATTGTCTTTTCTATTGATGCAATTACGCCGGAAAGTTATGCACAAATTAAAGGACGCCCGCACTTTGAACGCGTTCTAAATAATATTTTGAATTATTTAGAACTGTGGGGGGAAGGTGAACGCGAATACCCAAATTATTTTGCGTGCGATATTTTCCTTGTTGAAGAAGAACGAAATCGAAATGATATCCCCATCATTCGAGAAATGTTCGAACGCTTACCTGTCGGGCATGTTGAGGTGTACGAATTATTTAATTATATGGGCTCTGTTCAAGAAGCAAATTCTAAACACCCAGAAAGATTTGAAATTCCTCGTGATCAATGGCCTGTGTGCAATACGCCTTGGGATGTCCTCGGCGTGCGCTGGAATGGTGATGTTGTTGCCTGTATTTATGATTTTGATAGTCGTTATGTTGTCGGTAACGTCAAGGATAATTCTATCCGGGAAATTTGGAACAGTGAACGCATGAGAACCTTTCGTAAGTCCATGATTGCCCATCAATTCGATGAGGTCGAAAAAAATGGGCCTTTGTGTTCAGACTGCACGATTATGTGGCAAGAAGATTACCAAGTCCCAAATGACTTTTATGCTGAGATCAAACGCATGGAAGGTTATCTAAGCGGTGCCATAGACCGCGTGCACAGCCGTCATAAGCGAACCGACGAATTACTTCAAAAGCATAGCTATCTCAAAGAAAATCGTCAAACGTGGCATGATGAGTTAATGAGGCGCATTCAGCCCATGCGAGATAGATATTGCGCAGAAACAGGCACGGAACAATTATCAGCCTCGGAACTTGAAGATTAATATGCATTCCATACAAAGACATGACGATGCCATGTGTTATCAGGTTAAGGCCCTAAGTTAATGTTTCATCGTGCCAAAAAATTCGTTCGCTCAAAAGATTATGTAGCTGATTTTTGCAGCAATAARGAGAACGCTGAACGATGGATAAAATTTAGAGGACGTACGGGATACAACTATCGCCATCAGCATTCTTTTTTTGAGAGAATTGTCGATGAGGTTAAAATTGAAGAGGGCACACGCGTCTTAGACTTATGTTGTGGTGAAGGTGCCCTTTTTAGATATTACAAAGAAAAACATCCCGGTTTAGAATTCGACGGGCATGGTTTAGATGTATCCTTTTGGTTTTTGAAATACATCAATCAAGAGATGCCGTGGGTTCAGACCGTACAGGGCGATGCATTTAAGTTGCCGTATGCGGATGGAAGTTTTGATTTGGTCTTTGATATTTCGATCAGCGGTATGTTTCCGTATGTCGAATACGAAAAAATAATGGCGGAAATAAATCGTGTCCTTAAACCAAAAGGACGACGTGTAACGCGTCACAATAATCCTTTGTCTTTGTATCATTTGATTGAGCAGGCCAAGTATGATTTTGTCAAACATGCCTATACGCGCTCAGCAGCACGAGAGCAGGAAAATCGCATGGGATTTTCCATTCTGAATTTTATTGGGGATTACCTTGCCCCATCATGGTTTTTTTATCGTCACGAGCAGTCGGGTTTGCACAAATGGATTCCCGACTGGTTCCGATTAATTGCCTTTTATTTTGATGTTAAGGTCCTTGCCCGTCTTTTCCCTTGGTTTACGGCAAGCCTGATTGTGGAGTCACAAAAACGATGAATTCTGTTGTGAAGAAAAACACTGAGGAATGGAAGCTTATTTCGAAACTTGCGGAAGAACGTAAGTCTTGGATGAACAAAGGTGATGGCGGCAAATCGATGATGCCACATTCTATTTGCCTCGCCTTAAATAATTACTGCTTTATGCGGTGTCATATGTGTGATGTTGGGGCCGCCATTCGAGATAAAGATTTAAAAGACGATATGATGTTCTTCTATGCCCGTCAAACGGGGGGGGAGAAGGCCTATTCTCTTCCTATAGAAGATATTAAAAACCTGATTGATGACGTGGCTTCTTTTAAACCAATCATTCGGGCCAACTTTCTTGAGCCTTTGCTGCGTGATGATATTGCTGAAATTGCTCGTTATGTAAGTCAGGCGGGGCTGCAATTTTACATTCAAACAAATGGTTATTTGTTGCCCAAACACGCCCATGCCTTGCTTGAGGCCGGCGTTCGCAATATCCGTGTTTCCGTAGATGGTCCTGAAGCTGTTCATAATGATATTCGGGGGGTGAAGGATTCTTGGAAAAAGGCCATGGAAGGACTTCGCATGGTGGTTGACTGGAAAAAACGGCACAAGGTTGACTACCCCTTAGTCGGCTTATCCTTCACGCTTAGTGATCTAAATTATGACACGATTTTAGATTTTTATCGTGAAATTGCGGATCTCAATTTAGCTGAAGATATTTATATTGCCTTTAATCACTTGAAATACAGCACTAAGGCCGAGGCGGATGAGCACAATGCAACGCATGGCAACCACTTTAATTTAACTGAAACCAGCTTAAGCTCCGTAGACATAAGTAAAATAGATGCAGATGTCATCTCGCAACAGTTTGAAGCTCTGGACCGTGAGTTTCCAAAGGATATTTTCAAACGTCACGTCAATCCTCTTTTGACGAAAGATGAAATGCACCAGTGGTATGATGGTGAAAGCTATTTGAATCCTGAAACGGCTTGTTATGAACCTTGGACCGTTGCTCAAATACATTTTGATGGTGAGGTCGGGATTAACGGACGTTGCATCGCCCCTAATTTTGGGAATATTCGCGAACAGAAATTTACGGATATCTGGAATTCAGATGCCGCACAAGATTTTCGGCGCTTGGTGCGCAAGCATCCTGATTTGCCTTCGTGTAATCGGTGTAATAGAAACTTTCGCAAACAGACCTAATTTAGTTGTATAGGGCAGTGGTCGCTTCAGAGGTTTTATGAATGTGAATAGTCAATTGAATCTTCCTATTTCCGAAATGGCCAAAGAAATGCCGGTATTCTGTTTAACAACGGATATTGATTGGGCACCTGATTGGGCTATTCAAGACATTTTCGATTTGGTCGATCGTTATGATATTCCTTTAACCCCATTTATTACGCATGATTCAAGCTTAATTTCTAAACGTTACGGTCAAACGGCTGTGATGAAACAGCGTGTAGGGCTTCACCCTAATTTTTTGCCGGGAAGCACACACGGATCGACAACTGAAGAAGTTATAGATCACGTCATTTCATTATGGCCAGATGCTAAATGTTTTCGTTCACATTCTTTTTTTGAACATGCAGGTGTAACCTCTGCTTTNGCTCAGCGGGACTTCCTGTATGATAGCAATATCGCTCTGCACCTGCAGCCAAAAGTCACACCTTTACAGCATATTTCTGGGTTGCTGAGGTTCCCTGTTGTATGGACAGACCACAGTCACCTGATACGGGGCAGGGGCTTTGATACATCACAATTCGAAACTTGGTTTTCGTCGCCGGGATTGAAAATTATTGATATCCACCCTATGCACATCGCCTTAAATTCGCCGACCGTTACATATTATCAAGATCATAAGTTTTTGTATGATGAACAAGACTTAGGCCGCGGCGCTAAATTTAAGTGGGCAGGCTTGGGGATTGGCAATTTTGTTGACGAATTATTGGCTTATGTGAAGGGCAAAAAAATACCAGTTTTTTATTTGGATGATATATATTCAAGTTACTTATGAAACTATGAATAGCTTTTTGTTAAAATTAAAGTGTCGTTAGTAATTGCGAACTTTCATATTATAGAGGTCAATAATAAGCATGGTCATGTTGTTAACCAGCCCCAAATTTGATGATGAAGAACTCAACCTCGTTAAACAATGCCTTGATTCCGGCTGGGTGACGCAAGGTCCTTTTGTTGAGAAGTTTGAAAAGGCAATTTGCGCCACGCAAAATGTTGAGCACGCAATGGCGACGACGTCTTGCACTGCGGCTTTACATATGGCGACAACGGCGCTTGGTCTTGGACCGGGGGACGAAGTTATTGTTCCGGCGTTTACGTGGGTTACATCGGCCTTTGCCGCAGAATATGTTGGCGCAAAGGTTGTCTTCGCAGATATTGATCCGGCGACCTACAACATAGATCCCCAATCTATAAAGCGGTGCATCACGCCAAATACACGGGCAATCATTGTCGTACACCTGTTTGGTCTCGCCGCAGAAATGGACCAAATTATGGAAATTGCCAAGGCCAATGAGCTCGTCGTCATAGAGGATGCTGCTTGTGCGATTGGTACGCGCTATAAGGGGGTAAAAGTCGGGGGCATTGGCGATGTTGGTTGTTTTTCCTTTCACCCCCGCAAAGTCGTGACCACGGGTGAAGGAGGGGCCGTGACAACGAATAGCCCCGACATTGCCGATGCTATTCGTATTTTACGTAATCATGGATCTTCAGGGTTAAGACTTGCCCAAGGGGATGAGGCAAAGCCATATTCGATGGCCCATTTTGAGACCGTTGGTTTTAATCTTCGTCTCTCAGATATTCAGGCCGCCGTTGGTGTTGCACAAATGAACAAACTGGATGACCTTTTGGCGGAACGGCGAAAGGCCGCTCTTCTTTATAATGAGCTTCTTGCTGATGTTGATGAGTTAGCTTTGCCTGTGGCTGGTGATGCAAGTGGGCATTCGTATCAGTCCTATGTGATCAGCGTTCTCAAGGGTGGTCGAAAAAAACGAAACGCCATCATGGATGCCTTGGCACGAAATGGTATTCAATCGCGTCCTGGAACGCACGCCGTTCATAATTTGGGCTGGTATGTTGAAAACCATGGGTTTGTCCGCGAAGACTTTCCGGTGGCCTCAAATGCAGAAGATACAACCATCACCTTACCCATATTTCCGGGTATTGTAAAAGCTGATCAAGATCGTGTTGTATCCATAATTTTAAGTACAATTTAAGGACTTATCTAGCAAAATGCCTTCTTTATCTATGCCAAAAATAATGAAAGACAGAGTCCATGGCTGAGCATCAAGAGCGGATTCTCATTACGGGTGCAAACGGGCTTATTGGGCGTGCCGCACTTGCGCGCCTTAGCCTTAAATATAAGGTTTATGCCCTGTTTCGAACGATGCCCACGGAACCCTTGCCGAATAATGTGATCCCCATTGTGCATGATTTGTGTACACAAGATGATTTAGAACTTCCCGAAATTCCCAGTACCATTATCCATTTGGCCCAGTCTTCGCGTTACCGGGATTTCCCCAAGGGCGCGCTTGATGTTTTTGAGGTTAATGTCGGAGCCACTCAACGTTTGCTTGATTGGGGCCAGCGCCAAGGTGTTAAGCGATTTATCTATGCGTCATCCGGTGGGGTTTATGGTTCTGATGAGTCTGCTATGGAAGATAAGCCAATCGATATTACGACGAGCTTGGACCATTATCAATCCAGCAAGCGTTGTGGTGAATTGTTGACACAGGCATATCGTACCGAGATGACTGTCGTTGTTCTGCGTTTCTTTTTTGTCTATGGGCCGGGGCAAAATCACATGATGCTGATTCCAAGGCTTTTGAACTGTGTGACAGAAGGGCGGGCTATCGTGTTGCAGGGGGCGGATGGAATACGGATAAATCCAATTTATTCCAGTGATGCCGTCGTCGCCATTGAAGCCGCCTGCCAGCTTAATACGAACGAGACAATCAACGTCGTTGGGCCGCAAGAATTGACGCTACGCGAGATTGGTATGTTGATGGGTGAGGTAACGGAATGTAAACCCAGCTTTGATGTCCAGTTAGATGTGCAACCTAGAAATTTAATTGGCAACGCAAGCAAGATGATCAAGATTTTGGGTTCATCGCAAACCACCATGGCAGAGGGCCTTATGAAAATGACGGAGGACTTGCCCCGTTCYCTAGGTGCCCGTGATGCCGGTTGATACTAACGGTGAAGTGTCTGTGTCTGAAAAAAATAAGGATAACATCTTATGGCTTCAGGCCTTTGAGGCCCGCCAAGGGCGCCCACTTCGCGTTCTTCACATTGGCAATATTGCGAACAATGCTTATCTTAACGCCAAGTTTCTGCGCTCGGTTGGTGTCGATGCACATGTCGTCTCCCATGACTATCAGCATGTCATGTCCACGCCAGAATGGGAAGAGGTCGAACTTCAGCATGGTCATGGTGACGATTATTTACCCGTGTTCTCTAAACAGGATCTTCAGGGCTACAATAGACCTAATTGGTTTATTAACGGCCCGCTCGTCGTCTGCGTTTTACAGATATCAGAACTCTTTGCCGGGCGCCCATTTCGTTTTTTGCGAGCACTGAAATTTATTTTATCGCTGACGATAGCTTTGACAACAAAGATTTTCGGAGAACGAGCCGGTTATGCCATCGGCCTGATGGTCAGCGATCCTCGTCTTTTGCTTTGTAAGTTGTNGRTCASWKKWRYSYYRAARTYSSGYRCGRATYSCYWCAAATTAAACGCCTTTATTTTTGCTCGGGGCGCACAACAGCGTCAGTACCTACGCGAACTTTTTGAACAAGATTTTCCTAGCCGCACCGACCAACTGACCGGCAACGATATTATTCCTTATCAGATGTTTTCAAAATATTACCGTAAAATGTTTGATCACTACGACATCATCCAATGTTACGCGACAGAGCCAATACATGGATTGCTTGCGGCGAAACGGCCCTATATTGCGTTTGAACATGGGACCTTGCGGGACTTCACCATGGCAGATGACCCTTTGCATCGCCTGACCGCGCTCGCCTATAAAAATGCCGATCATACTTTTATCACGAATGGGGATTGCCTTGCTTATGCGGAACGGCTGGGCATAAAAAGCCACAGCCCAATTATTCATCCTATTGATGTTGATCAGCACCGGCAGGATTTCGGAAAGGCCGTTCCTGAACTCCGTCAAAAAATTGGCGGTGATGTGATTTTATTTTGCCCAATCCGTCATGATTGGGCGGTTAAAGGCACGGACGTTCATTTGCGTGCCTTGCCCATGATAAAGGAACGTCTTGAAGGTCAGGTTAAATTGGTTCTTGTCAGTTGGGGCGCACAGCTTGATGATAGCAAGGCTTTAATAAAAGAACTTGGCTGTGAAGATGATGTGGTTTGGTATCCTTCAATGTGTCGGATTACGATGATTAAACATTTGCAGGCTGCTGATGTGGTCTTGGATCAAATGGCCCTTCCTCATTTTGGATCTACCGCACCTCAATCTATTGCAACAGGCACCMCCGTTATTTCCAGTTATGTTCCAGAAAGCACGGCATATATTATTCCAGAACCCGCACCTATTTTGCCCGCATTTTCTCCATGCGAGGTGGCTGATGCCGTGGTGCAGGCTCTCGCCCCAGATTGGCGGGCAGACTATAAAAAGAGAGCCCGACACTGGATCGATACCTACCACCATCAAAATAATGTTATTAAAGACCAACTGAGTGTTTATCAGAGATTATTAGAATGTGAAGCGAATGAAAAATAAAGTGACCGATAAAGCAAACGATCTGAAACGCCAATATGATTCAATTGCGTTGAGTGGTGATGACAAAACAACTGCGTGTGATTATCAGCTCCGCGAATTAGAAATAGATAACGGCTTAAATTTTATTCACGATGGGGATACGATACTTGATGTTGGCTGTGGGCCTGGGGTCGCATTGCAAGAATATGCGACAAAGCGCAAGGTTAAGGCATTTGGTATCGACTATTCAGAAAACATGGTTGCCTTTGCGAAAAGTAGAATAGCCGAAGTCGAGCCGACAGCTCAGATTGATTTTCGGTGTGCATCGGTCGATGATTTACCATTTGAAGATGAAAGTTTTGATGTTGTGACCAGCCACCGCTGTCTCATGGCCTTACTCGATTGGGATCGGCAACAAAAAGCCTTGCTGGAAATCAAGCGCGTCCTTAAACCCGGCGGTGTATATGTGATGATGGAAGGCACTTTTGATGGGCTTGAACGGTTGAACGCGTATCGCCGTAAATTCAATCTCACCGAAATAGAAGCAGATGGTCAGGATCGACTGCACACCTTGAAGTTTCACGAACAACAACTCGCTGATTTTTGTGTGGACCATTTTGAACTTATTCATACTCAGCGTTTCGGTATGTATTATTTTCTCACGCGTATCGTGCAACCGCTTCTTGTCGCCCCCGACGCCCCAAAATACGATCATCCCTTAAATGAAATCGCCAAGCAGATTGCTAAGCTTGTGCCAGATTTTGACGAAATAGGACATCTTGTTGGTTTTTCATGGCGCAAGCCTGTAGACTCCAATGCAAACAAACAATCTGTGTAAGTAAAAATAATGATTTGTCTAACATTCGATACCGATCATATGAACGAGCCTCGTATGGCGGAGTTCTTGTCAAAGGTTGATGTCTTCGGCACTGGGACTTTTTTTTGCACTCAAGAGTATACCTGTCTTCAAAAAAAACAGCATGAAATTGCCCCTCATCCGGTTCTTGAAGCCGGGGCCGATTGGCACGATGAGCTTAACGCCATGCGTGAAATGTTTCCAGAAGCTCAAGGATGGCGGTCCCATTCCTGTGTCTTTAGCCATCTGCTCGCCGAGTGGCTTGCTGATCATGATTATCGTTATGTAAGCACGAATGATCAGTTCGGTCAGAAAGGAATACAACCCGTACGCCATCCATGGGGAATATGGCATTTTCCGATTTATTATATGGATAATATGGATTTTTCAAGCGGGTGCTTTTGGCAAGATCAAGGCGATGGACCGTTCTCAGAGGCAATGATTGAACGCGCGCTCGATGATGATGGGATTTATGTTTTTGATTTTCATCCCATCCACTTGCTTTTAAATACGCCAAACCGTGATTATTATTTTTCGGTACGTGACCGCTTTAAGGCGGGAGAAGATATTCGTAAATTGGCTTTTGATGGTACAGGTACACTGGATTTCTTTATACGATTACAAGAAGCGATGCGGCGAAGTGGGCAAAAGAGTTTTAGCCTTGGCCAAGCATTGGATGCCCATGAACAGGATGTAAGCTAATGAATGATAAAACAACCTCGACGCAGACAGAACCTATTGATCGTGGGTTTCATGCCAAGCGGGTCAGCTATCAAAAGGCTATTTTTGTTCGGGCTGTTTATTTCCTGGTTGATAGCATAGCGTTGTTCCCAATTGTTCTAATTTCAATACTTTCAAGATTTTCCCCGCGTCCTATTGAGATTGGGCTTGGGCCTGTGCCGACCATTAACAGCAAATATCACAAACAAGCCTTGGAACGGGTTGGTTATACGTGTGAAACATTTGTCTATTATACTTGGTATTTTACGGATGATTTTGATATCAATATAGGACGTTATTGTCCTCGAGCTTTTGGCCCGTACATTGCTTATATTTTTGTGCTGTTCAGGTACAAATGTATTTATACATATTTCACGGGTGGTCCTCTTGGCTTCACAACGCTCTTAGCCCGTTTAGAACCATTTTTATTGCAACTGGCGGGCATAAAAACCGTGATTATGCCGTTTGGAGGAGACGTGCATGTGCTGACACGTGGTCAGAATATGCTGATGATTGATGCTTATGCAAAAGATTATCCGGGATTTCGTCACAATAAAGGCCGGACAGAAGCCCTCATCGACGTGTGGACGCACGGAGCAGATCACATTGTTTCTGGCTGTGATTGGGTTGACTTTTTATATTATTGGGACACTTTGATGTTGTCTCATTTCGCCATCGATACTGATAATTTTGAGGTGGTTCAATCACAACAGGCACCAGATAAACCATGCGAGCCTTTGCGGCTTATTCATGCCCCCAATCACCGCAACCTCAAAGGTACTAAACATATTCTGAAAGCCGTAGAGGAGCTACAGGCGGAAGGTTTGTCTGTCGAGTTGTCCTTGGTTGAAGGTGTTCCAAATACGAAATTGCTTGAGATGATTCAATCCGCAGATGTGGTGCTCGATCAGTTGGTGATCGGTTGGTACGCCATGTTCGCTCTCGAAGGTATGGCCTCTGGAAAACCAGTAGTCTGTCATGTGCGACAAGACTTTCTGGATCTATATATCGGTACAGGTCTTCTTGAGCCTGACGAGTTGCCGTTGATTAACACGACGATATCAACCCTGAAAGATACGATCCGTCAGCTTGCTTTACGGCCTAGAAGTGAACTCCACGAGATTGGCTTGCGTTCTCACGAATTTGTAAAGAAGCACCATTCAATCGAATCCATTGGCAAAGTTTTTGATAACATTAATCGAGAAATATCCCTTCGCCGGTGATCGCAGCCACCGTAAAGAGTAAAGAAAGAAAATAGTGATAAGCTCATTTTTACCTCGGCATTTATTTTCGTGAATTATCAGTCGCTATAAGCTGCGAAAATAGGCTAGGTATAGAGTACCTTATGCATTCTTAGCCCGGAATTTTAGATGACCACGTGTAGATTTTGCAACGCCCCCCTGACCACATCTTTGGTGGATTTAGGTCAACAGCCACCGTCCAACAGCTACCTGAAAACGGCCGATCAGGACGAAAAGGTCTATGCCTTGAAAGCCGTGGTATGCGATGCGTGTCATTTGGTGCAGTTGGATACCACCGTTGATCCCGGTGAAATCTTTCATGATGATTATGCTTATTTTTCATCGTTCTCTGCAAGCTGGGTTGCCCATGCGAAAACCTATGCGGATAAGATGATTGCGAAATTAGGGTTAGATAAAAACTCCAAGGTGGTCGAGGCTGCCAGCAACGATGGTTATCTGTTACAGCATTTTGTCAAAGCGGGAATTCCAGTGCTTGGCGTTGAGCCATCCTCAAGCGTTGCCCAAGCCGCCCGTGAAAAAGGCGTTGAAACCATCGAAGCTTTCTTTAATGTCGAAACAGCTGAGCGTTTAAAAGGTGAAGGCCACGGGGCCGACCTGATCGCGGCAAACAACGTTTTGGCCCATGTGCCGGACATCAATGGTTTTGTCGGTGGTTTTGCCGCGTTACTGAACGATGACGGTATGTTGACGGTCGAATTTCCGCACCTGTTGAACATGCTTAATTTGGTTCAGTTCGATACCATCTATCACGAACATTATTTCTATTTGTCCTTGTTGGCGGTCGAGACTGTTTTTAAAGCCCACGGCCTTCGTGTCTTTGATGTGGAAGAAATCTCTACCCACGGCGGATCGTTGCGCGTTTATGCGTGCAAGGATGATTGTACAGTTTTTGAAGACGGTGCAAGCTTGGCCGTCATTCGCCAAAAAGAATCTGCTGCAGGTTTTGAAACCGGCAAAGCCTATGAAGGTTTTGCCGCCAAGGTCGAAGGCGTTCGCGAAGGTTTGTTGGCCTTTTTAAAAACCGCCAAGGCCGAAGGCAAAACCGTTGTCGCCTATGGGGCGGCGGCCAAGGGCAATACGCTTTTGAACTTTTGCGATGTTGGTGCGGATGAAATTGATTTTGTGGTGGATGCAAATGATTGGAAACAGGGGCAGTTTATGCCCGGCAGTCGCATTCCGATCTTGTCCCCCGACCATATTGATACGGCAAAACCAGACTATGTTTTGATTTTGCCGTGGAACCTGCGTTTGGAAATTGAAAATCAAATGTCTGCTATTCGCCAATGGGATGCTAAGTTTGTTGTAGCGATTCCTGAAATAGAGGTTTGGTGATGCTGATCGAAAAAACGCCGATTGAAGGTGTTCTGGTAACGTCATTGCAAAAATTCGAAGACGAACGCGGCTTTTTTGCSCGCACCTATTGCCAACAAGAATTCAAAGATGCGGGCGTTGACATTGATTTACTGCAAACCAATGTATCGGGCAACAAGCACAAAGGCACTCTGCGCGGACTTCATTACCAAGACGATCCTTATCCGGATAAAAAAATTGTCACGTGTACACGGGGCTCAATTTTTGATGTTGTCGTTGATCTTCGCAAAGAGTCTGCGACTTATTGTCAGTGGTTCGGTGAAGTCTTAAGTGCCGACAACCGCAAAGGCCTGTACGTGCCACCCGGCTGCGCGCATGGTTTTATTACGTTGCAAGACAATACCGACGTGAATTACCTGATGGGCGAAACCTTTGTTGCTGATCTTGCCCGCGGTGTGCGTTGGAACGATGCAGCATTTGGTATTGAATGGCCCCTGCAGCCCGTTACAATGAATGAACGCGATGAAAAATACCCAGATTGGGTGCGATAATAGTACAGAGAAGCAAGTTTTCATGGACCTAAAAGCATTATACTCAGATACATTTGATCGTCATGAAGCCGTTGTGCGCACTACGCGTGCTGCTTTAGAAGATGACTTTGTTAAATGGGTTGAACTGTGCCGGGCGACTTTGAAAAAGGGGGGCAAGATCCTCTTTTTTGGCAATGGCGGAAGTGCTTCGGATGCTCAACATCTGGCGACGGAATTGACCGTTCGTTTTGTCAAAGAACGCCCCGCAATTGCGGCCATCGCTTTGACCACGGATACTTCGACCTTAACGGCGATCTGCAATGATTGGGGGCTTGATCTTATGTTTTCGCGTCAAGTCGAAGCCCTGTGCAACAAAGATGATCTTGTTGTTGGCATCAGCACGTCGGGCACCAGTTTAAATGTGCTTAAAGGTTTGCAAGCGGCTCAAACGATAGGGGCCAAAACTGTTGGGCTTGGCGGCCGCGATGGCGGTCAGTTGGGTCAATGTTGTGATTTATGCCTGATCGTGCCTTCGGATGAAACTGCACGTATTCAAGAAATGCATATCACTTTGGGGCATATGCTGTGCGCTGCTTTAGAAGAAGATGCCTGTTAAAACCGCCGTTATTATTTGAAAATTACTGAGGCCAAGATGGACGCAGATCTTTATTTTCTTTTTACTAAATTAGCCAAGCTGATGATGTCGCCGTATGTGTTATTTATTACGGCGCTTTTTTTTGGCTTTGTTTTACTGTTTTCGAGAAGAGAGCGGCTTGGAAAGAAAGTCTTGGGGGCGGCTCTGCTGTTTCATATTGCCTTTGCGATTCTGCCAACGGGGCACATTTTGCTGAATACCTTAGAAGATCGCTTTTCGCAGCCGACTTTGGCAGGCAAAAAAATTGACGGCATTATCGTTTTGGGCGGATCAACAAATACGCTTTTGAGCGCGGCCCGTGACCAAGTGGTGCTGCAGGGCAATGCGGAACGTCTGACAGAATTTGTTAAACTCGCCCGCCTGTATCCTCATGCACAACTGGTGTTCACCGGGGGCATTGGGCTGCTGTCGGGTAAAGGCCCAACGGAAGCTAAAATCACGCGTCAATTTTTTTCGGAAATGGGCTTGGATGTTGAACGTGTGGTGTTTGAAGGCCAAGCGCGCAACACAGTTGAGAGTGCAAAAAATACCTTCACGCTTTTAAAACCTGACAATCAAAACTGGTTGCTGGTGACATCTGCCCGCCATATGCCTCGGGCCATGGGCCTGTTTCAAACGGCGGGATGGAACATACAGGCCTATCCTGTTGATTATTTAACGGCACCTAAAAACACGTCCGCCTTTGCCTTATCGTGGCCCGGAGATTTATCCATGTTTGGCGGGGCCGTTTATGAATTCGCAGGTTTGACGGTCAGTTGGTTGCGCGGGGATAGCCTTGATTTTTTCCCTGCACCTTCTAAGTAATACCAAATAATTGTGTATAATAATTTATTTTAACACAATTTTATGATAAATAAGTGTTGCGTTTCCGCTCGTGCTAGATTAGGTGTTAAGTATACCTTGATGAAGCAACTTTGAAGAAAGCCCGTGACCCCAATATGACCCCAGATCGATTAACCCACCTGCGCCAATTAGAAGCACAAAGCATTCACATCATGCGTGAAGTCGTCGCCGCGTTTGAAAACCCGGTGATGCTGTATTCGGTTGGTAAAGATTCTGCGGTGATGTTGCATTTGGCCCGCAAAGCTTTTTTTCCAAGCAAGCCTCCGTTTCCGTTATTGCATGTGGACACCACATGGAAATTTAAGGAAATGATCGCCTTTCGTGATCGCATTGTAAAAGAATATGGCTTTGAATTGTTGGTGCATTCCAATCAAGACGGCATCGATAAAAACGTCAATCCGTTCACCCATGGATCGGCGCTGTATACCGACATTATGAAAACCGAGGGCTTAAAACAGGCCTTGGATAAATATGGATTTGATGCGGCTTTTGGCGGTGCCCGCCGGGACGAAGAAAAATCCCGTGCCAAAGAACGTATTTTTTCCTTCCGCACCGAAAATCACCGCTGGGACCCGAAAAACCAACGGCCTGAATTGTGGGATTTGTATAATGCGCGCCTTAAAAAAGGCGAAAGCATTCGCGCATTTCCAATTTCCAACTGGACCGAATTGGACGTCTGGCAATATATTTATTTAGAAGACATTCCGATTGTGCCCTTGTATTTGGCGGCCCAGCGTCCTGTCGTTGAACGCGATGGTGTTTTGATTATGGTTGATGATGATCGATTGCCGTTGGAACCCGGCGAAGTCCCCCAAATGAAATCTGTGCGGTTTCGCACCTTGGGTTGTTATCCGTTGACGGGGGCTGTTGAATCGACCGCTGATACCTTGCCGGATATTATTCAGGAAATGTTGTTAACGCGCACGTCCGAACGCCAAGGCCGCATGATCGACAGCGATCAAAGCGGATCGATGGAAAAGAAAAAACAAGAGGGGTATTTCTAATGCCCGATCAACAAAACCTGATCTCACAAGACATCCTTGCCTATTTAAAAGAGCAAGAAGAAAAAGACATGCTCCGCTTTATCACCTGCGGGTCCGTTGACGATGGCAAAAGCACCCTGATCGGACGCTTGCTGTGGGATTCAAAACTGATTTTCGAAGACCAGTTGGCGGCTTTGGAAAGTGATTCCAAACGCACCGGAACACAGGGCGATGATATCGATTTTGCGTTGTTGTTGGATGGATTACAAGCCGAACAGGAACAGGGCATCACCATCGATGTTGCATATCGTTTCTTTTCGACCGACAAACGAAAATTCATCGTTGCCGATACACCGGGCCACGAACAATACACCCGCAACATGGCGACTGGGGCGTCCAATGCCGACGTCGCCGTGATCTTGGTTGATGCGCGCAAAGGCCTTTTGACCCAGACCCGACGCCACAGTTATATCGTATCGTTGGTGGGGATAAAAAAGGTGGTCTTGGCGGTGAACAAAATGGACTTGGTGGATTATGACCAAGAGACATTCGAAGCCATCAAAGCGGACTATTTAGACTTCGCCAAAGACTTAGGCTTTGACGACATCGCCGTGCTTCCCTTGTCGGCGTTAAAGGGTGAAAACCTTTTGCAAGCCACCGACAAGACATCATGGTTTTCTGGCCCAACGTTAATGGCGTATTTGGAATCCGTTGAAGTGAGTTCTGACGCTGGACAAAAACCATTCCGCATGGCGGTTCAGTGGGTCAATCGTCCTGATCTGGATTTTCGTGGCTTTTCGGGAACCATTGCTTCGGGGTCGATACAGCCCGGTGATGACATTGTGGTGGCGTCTTCGGGCCAAACGTCCAAGGTCGCGCGCATCGTTACGTTCGATGGGGACCTAGACATTGCCGGACCGGGTCAAGCCGTGACTTTAACGCTGGCCGATGAAATTGATATCAGCCGCGGCGATATGTTGGCGGCAGCGGACGATCGTCCGGATTTTGCCGATCAGTTTGAAGCCAAGTTGATTTGGATGCACAATGAGCCGTTATTGCCCAGTCGGAATTACATGATCAAAATCGGCAGCGCCACAGCTTCGGCTCAAGTCAGTGATCTGAAATACAAAGTCAACGTCAACACGCTGGAACATATTGCAGGCAAGACCTTAGAGCTCAACGAAGTGGGTATTTGTAATTTCTCATTGGACCGCCCGTTGCCGTTTGATGCGTATCAAGACAATCCGGGCACGGGTAATTTCATCCTGATCGATCGCTTTACCAACGCCACCGTTGGCGCGGGCATGATTGATTTTGCCCTGCGCCGGGCCACCAATATTCATTGGCAGGCTTTGGATGTTCACAAAGATGCGCGCGCCGAACTCAAAGGCCAAAAACCATGCGTTTTGTGGTTCACCGGATTGTCGGGTTCGGGCAAATCCACCATCGCCAATTTGGTGGAAAAGAAACTGCACTCGATGGGCCGTCATACGTATACCTTGGATGGTGATAACGTCCGCCACGGCCTGAACCGCGACTTGGGCTTTACCGATGTGGACCGGGTGGAAAACATCCGTCGCGTGGGCGAAACCGCAAAGTTAATGGTCGAAGCCGGCCTGATCACCATGGTCTCGTTCATTTCACCGTTCACGTCCGAACGCCGCATGGCGCGCGCGATGGTCGAAACCGATGAATTCATCGAAGTCTTTGTCGATACATCCTTGGAAGAATGCGAACGCCGTGATGTAAAGGGCCTGTATGCCAAAGCGCGTGCGGGGGAATTGAAAAACTTCACCGGCATCGATTCAGCCTATGAAACCCCAACCGAAGCGGAAATTCATGTGAACGGCGACAAAACATCTCCCGAAGACGCAGCGGAAGAAATCGTCAAAATCTTGCAAGATCGTGGTTATTTACAGCTTTAAAAAGCTATTCTTTAATACCCACAACAGACCCATTTACGCGGGTCAGCAGCATGCGGATGTTGTGAAGGTCTAGGTATTCGTCAACCGCTTGACGGGCGCCTTCCCAGTCGCCGTAATCGTCGATGATCAGCACACCACCCGATACCAACTGTGGAAACAGGTGATCCATTTCGTGTTTGGTGGATTTGTACCAGTCCGTATCCAGACGTAAAATGGCGATCTCGCCTTTGGGTGATTGGCTGGGAATGGTGTCTTCGACCATGCCTTTGACAAAATGAAAATCATCAATGTTCAGGCCCAAAGTGGTCAGGTTCGCCTGCACGTCTTCTAACGACGCCATGCACCAATCGGAAGTTTCTTCGCCGGTGCGCTTGTCTAAAAATTCCTGCATGGCATCGTCGCCGCCCAAGGCCTTGTCTTCGACCGTGGGGATGGACATGCCTTCGAAGGTATCAAACAAATACAGGTCGCGTTGTTCGCCAAGGGCCTTTAGGGTTAGGGCTGCCGAGCCACTGGCTCCGCCCCGCCACACGCCACATTCAACAATGGCGCCTTTAACATTGTGTTTGGATATATAACGTACCGCGGTGATCAACGCGAACAAACGGTCTTTGCCGATCATGGTGAACGGCGTTACCGCACGGATCGTGGCAATGGCTTCGTCGCCAAAATCCTTTGGAAATTTTCCGGGTTTATAAGCTTCCATGCCGAATAAATGGGCAAAGGCTTTGACGAGGGCGTTTTTATTAATGCGCATGTGAATTTTCTAACGTTGTTTAGCGGGTTTGTCTAGGGCGAGGACGTCGGCAACGGAAGCCATAATTTTCACGTCTTTGTCTTTTAAGTAGTCTGACCAACCTTTAAAGTCGGTCCAATCGTGGGCAAAGATGAAATCAAAGCCAAATTTTTCAGCCATTTCATGGTCATATTGGGCATCGCCAACAAACACGGCAGGGCCAGCCATTTGACCATTTTCGCGTTCTCGGCTAAAAATTTGGGCCTTGTTGTCGGGGCTTCCGAAGATATCTGTGAAATAATCGGCGAGGCCTTTTTGTTTTAAGACTTCACGGACTTCGTTTTGCAGACCGCCCGACACAACAAAAAGCTTGGCGTTTTGGCTGGCGGCTTTTAAGACATCGTGCAGGTGTGGGGCGACTTCGCATTCGATCAGCCTCGCCATGGTGGCTTTGGAAAATTGCTCAAGTACACGTTCCAATTCACCGGCCTCAGGTTTTCGACATAGAATATCACTGAATAAATATTCAAATTTTACAAACCGAGAAATGCCACCATATTTGATATGATGGTCCACAAGGGCCTCTGTAGACTCTGGTCCATATTGTTCTGCGACATCGCGAAAGGCTTGTATTTTGATCGCGTTTGAATCGATCAATACACCATCGCAATCAAAAGCCCAGCATTTGTATTTTGTATAATCAGACTGAAGCTTGATCATTTTTTAGTCATCCGTTTGGCTAATGATTTTTTCCAGCGGCTCAGGGCTGAACGGTAATGAGCTTTGGTCGCAAACATGGTGCGTTTAAGGTCTTGGTCAAACACGTGCGGCGTAAAGCCAAGCTTCCACGCCACATACGGCAGGCTGAGTTGATCTCTGTGGCTGTGCGTATTCATTTGTTCCCAC
Organism: Rhodospirillaceae bacterium; assembly: GCA_002401565.1. GTDB lineage: Bacteria > Pseudomonadota > Alphaproteobacteria > Rhodospirillales > Magnetovibrionaceae > JANLGW01. The sequence continues at coordinate 12,262 of NVTL01000003.1, read as the reverse complement.
CACGCTTCCATAAGCTCAACAACGGCTGGGGCATTATGGCGGCGTAACAAAAAATTGTTTTCCCAAAGCTTTAAGTCGGCGGGAATACCATCCTTTATATAAGCCTCGCGTTGAGCCTGTAAAAGCTCGCGTGGGGCTTTATCTTGCTGGATGCATTCTTCGATTTCGTCCAATACAAAATTTCGAAACGGATGTTCGGATACGGCAAAATCGGGCCAGTCCATGGTGGCTAATTGTTCGGCCGGATCGGCCAACAACTTGGCATTGCCATCGATGTAAACCGAATAGTCATAGTCTTTCAGGTAACGATGCGGCAAAATTTTGGGCAGTCTGGAAATGCGAAATTCGTCCAAACCTTCGTCGTCATAGCTTTGGATTTTCCATTTAGATAATCCAAGTTTTGCGCGCGCACTGCCGTGTTTTCCATCCGTAAAACAAACGTAATCCCAACCGGGGTACGTGGGCGGTTCGATTAAGCGGTCATAGCCCCCGACAATCACGGTGTAAATTACACGTTTCATTTATCTAGACGGCTTTCCCACTTTAAAGACGTTTCAACGATCTTGTTCAGGTCATCATGGCGGGGACTCCAGCCTAGTTCGGCTTGCATTTTGGTGACATCCGCGATCAAAGCGACGATGTCGCCGTCGCGTCGTTTGCCGCGTTCAATGTTGATGGGGGCACCGTGAAGGCTTTCAACGGTGTCGACAACTTCTTGAACCGAAAACCCGTGACCGTATCCACAATTCATAGTTCCTCCTGAATGGCCTTTTTGTAGCACGTCCAGTGCGGCGACATGAATGTCGGCTAAGTCACTGACGTGAATAAAATCACGGATACAGGTTCCATCAGGGGTGTCGTAGTCCGTTCCAAAAATAGTGAACTGCGGTCTTTTGCCAAGGGCGGTCTCGCAGAGAACCTTGATCAGGTGTGTCGCATTCTTGGTCATCATGCCACAGCGTCCATCTGGATCGGCACCTGCTACGTTGAAATAACGCAACGCAATCGCATTCATAGGCTCGACGGCACAGACCCCTTCCAACATTTTTTCCGTCATCAGTTTGGACCAGCCATAGGGGCTGATGGGGTTGGTCGCTATTGTTTCTGGGACCTGGACTTGAGAAGGATTTCCGTACACAGAGGCTGAGGATGAGAAAATAAAATGTTTGATGTTTTCTGCAACACAGCTTTCAATGAGGGAGAGGCTGGAACATGTATTGTTGTTAAAATATCCAATGGGATCTTTGACGGATTCCTCAACACTTACGAACCCAGCCAAGTGAATAACCGACGTGCAGGAATGCTGTTTTATGAAATCTTGCACGCGAGAACTCTCATTGATGTTTGAGACTAAAAACGGCACAGAATCGGGCACAAAATCACGGACCCCGCTGGATAAGTTGTCGATCACAACAGGGACATATTGAGCATCTAACAAGGCATGAATCACATGTGATCCAATGTACCCTGCGCCACCTGTAACAAGAACCGTGTCAGACATGATATAAAAACTTCCTATATGCGTTGGGGGGTAAACCCCCTGAATTATCTTTTATGCATCGTAAAATACTTTACGGTTGAGGTCATAAATAACTCATTAAAACGATACAATGGTACCTTAGTGCTCTCCCTAAATACCCTAACGGTATTTAGGGAGGATCGTTTTAATGAGTTTGGACCTTAGATGCATTGATGTTATGGAACTGGTTTTCGAGAGCTCGACAATATGGCGAACAAAATAAACAAGGTGAGTTGCCACCAGGCGGCCCAAATGGAAAAGTTAAATAAAGCACTGGACCAGAAACCTGTCATAAGGGCGATTTTGGCTAAAGCCGCCTCATCTTTTGTTCGGATATAATCCTTCGTCAATCGCCAAACGATGAATCCCAAAGCAAAGACCAAAGGTAAAAATCCGACAAGCCCCGTTTCTGATAGGATTTCCATAGACCAATTGTGGGGGTGTGAAGGCACAAAGGCCGCATAATCACCCAGTCCAGGAACGGGCATTTTTGCTCCGGGCAATCGATTGATCTGATCAATGCCATTGCCAACCCAAGGATGATCTAAAAAGCGGTCGTAGGCGAATTTCCAAATATTTTGTCTGTGGGGGTCAATCAACCAGTCGGGCAAATATGTGCCTTCAACATGCAATACACCTAATTCTTTGAAGCGGAGCCATGTGACGGCTCCTATGAGTGTAAAAACAGCCCCAATCACAAGACTTTTGACATAACGCCGATGGGCAATGGACATCAGCAAGATAACGGCCAGGATCATCGCCAGAATACCGGCCAAAGCAGATCTGCTGCTGGTCATGATAATGATGGTTAAGGCGAGGAAGGGGAAGCTATAGGCAAGGTATTTCCATCTGCCCTTTAATTGGCGCCCGGCCCAAATGACCACCGGAATGAGGCACATGGTTGAAACCCCAAAGGCTTTAAATATATTTGTCGTAGGAGCCGCTGATTCCGCATATTTCAGTTTTAAGATCGTTACAATATAAGGTACGCCATTTAAAGACATAAGGGCAATCAGTGCAAAACTTAGCGAAGCAACGATCAGCGTTTTTTTCAACAATTCCTGCGCATCTTGTTGATGGGATAAAGTTGCCCAAATCATCATAGAGGCGAGCAGAAAAACACCTGTCCGTGTCCCCATTTTAAAAGACGCAAAGAGATTATGAGAAAAGAAAATCGTAATCACCCAAGCGATAAAGATAAGGCTAATAACCCTGGCCTGCGGGCTGATTATTGCTTGGCGTGCGAATTTGCGGATCGCTGGTTCACGAACAAATAAAAACATTGATCCTAAAAGAGCCACCCCCAAAGCCGCCTGTTCAGCGGCCACACCGCTGGCCCGCAACGGTATGGCAAGCGCCACCGAAATCGCGATGAGGCTTGCGATCCAATTAAGTTTTGCTAAGGCGTCAGTTTTGCTCATGAATTAGGTCGGCTTATGGCTTTAATATTGTAAACAATGATTGAATGTCCTTATGCCATTAATTTAATGACCCGTCATGTTCATTTTCTTTTGAAAACTTTAGGAAATGGTCGGCATAATGAGATTTTGGATAATAATAACCGAGGAGAACGGTGCCGCATGTGTGGCTTTGTTGGATTTTTAAGCTCTCAACCGATGGAAAATGCATCTGAAATATTGATGCAGGCCACAGGAACCATACGTCACCGGGGGCCCGATGACGGTGGCATTTGGGCATCGGATGACGCTCGTGTGGGGCTAGGCTTTCGGCGTTTGGCGATTTTGGATTTGACCGATCATGGTCATCAACCCATGGCATCGACCGATGGGCGCTATAAAATCGTCTTTAACGGCGAGATTTATAATTTCAAAGACCTGCGCGCGAAACTCGACAAAGATCAGCCTCACGACTGGCAAGGCCACTCAGATACCGAAGTTTTGTTGGAAATGATTTGCCGTTTTGGTGTGGAACAAACATTGGCTGAACTGGACGGCATGTTTGCCTTTGCCCTGTACGACAGCCAAGATCATAGCCTGACCTTAGCGCGCGATCGCTTTGGTGAAAAACCCCTGTATTATGGCTGGTCCGGGGATGCGTTTGTTTTTGGATCAGAATTAAAGGCGTTAAAGGCCTTGCCGGATTTTGAGGGGACATTGGACCGCGAGGCCTTAAGTCTGTTTTTTCGCTACCGTTATGTGCCCGGCACGCGGAGCATCTATAAGGCCTATAAAAAAATAAAAGCCGGAACGTTTTTGATCTTAAAACAAGAGGGTGTCGAAACGCACACCTATTGGGACCCGGTGGTCGAGGCTCGTCGAGCTTTCGAAAATCCCTTTCAAGGTTCCCGCGATGAGGCCTTGGACGAAGTCTCGCGCGTGTTTGAACATTCTGTCACCCAGCGTTTGGAATCTGACGTGCCCTTGGGCGTATTTTTGTCGGGTGGCGTGGACTCGTCGTTGGTCACCGCCTTTGCGCAACAGGCCTCCGCAAAGCCCATCAATACTTTCACGATTGGTTTTGATCATAAACATTTTGACGAGTCCCCTTATGCCAAAAAGATTGCGGACCGTTTGGGCACCCAACACGTCCAAACCATCGTTGGCGAAAAAGACATTTGTGATGTGGTCAAAAGCTTGGCGACTATGTACGACGAACCGTTTGCCGAYMSYTCKCAAWTMCCRACCNNKKTYTKGTSWGCCAARKSGCSCGAAAATGTCACGGTGGCTTTGGCCGGGGACGGGGGCGATGAAATCTTTTGTGGCTAYGGTCGTTATTTGTCACAAGTTAAAGCTTGGCAAAACAAAAGAACGCCGGGCATCGCCGGGGCTTTGATTGAACAGGTGCCCGTTGGATTGCTCAACAGCCTTGATGGATTGCGCGGCAAACCCGGAAAATTGGGGCAAAAATACCTGACCCGCATGATTGACCAATCCAGCACGCAGCCGGAAGAATTTTTCATGTTTGCGTCCAGCTTTTGGCGCGATGGGGTTCCGGTCAAAGGCGTGGATGCGTTTGAACGCGGGCTGTTTGCCCCGGATGAATTAGACCTTGGGGCCGCAAAAGATGTGCAGCGTTTTCAAATCTTAGACACACAAATGTATTTGCCCGACGATGTGTTGGTGAAAACCGACCGGGCCAGCATGGCGGCAAGTTTGGAAGTGCGCACCCCGTTTTTAAATGCCGAATTGGCCCGTCTGGCATGGTCGTTGCCGTTTGATCAGGTTGATCCAACAGCTCATGGCCTTAAATCAATATTGCGCGATTTGTTGGCGCGCCACATTCCGCGTGAAGAATTTGAGCGCCCCAAACAAGGCTTTGACGCGCCCATCCGCCAATGGCTGCGCGGCGACTTAAAAGCATGGGGGCAAGATTTGATCCAAAACCCCAGCGCCTTGGCCGTTGAATATCTGGACATGAACCGCATCAGCGCGCGTTGGTCCGATCACCAAAAAGGCCGAAACTTAGAAGGTGATCTGTGGCCCGCTTTRGTTATGCTGGCGTGGATGCAGGCCAACTAAAGGCATTTGCAGGCCGGCTTATAAAGTGATACTTCACAAGTCTTGAAATTTTAAACCGAGTTATTTGATGTCCGATACAACAACGCCACAACCTGACTGGTCCCGTGTTACCGCAATTGTGGTGACGCATCACGGTGCCGCTGTGATCGGCGATTGCCTGAAAAGCTTTGTGGATGTGCCCAACATCATTGTTGTGGACAATGCCAGCGATGATGACACTTTGGATATCGTGCGCGCCATGACCCCCCACGCGCGCATTGTTGAAAACGCCATCGGCGTGGGCTATGGCAATGCCGCCAATCAGGCCTTAGAACTTGTCGAAACGGAATTTGCCATCACGGTTAACCCGGACTCGATTGTTTTGGGCGATGCCGTGGCGGCCTTGTTAAAAGTCGCCGATGAATTTCCCGATGCTAGCATCGTCTGTCCGCAAAATATCAATTTAGACGGATCGTTAGAACTCACCCACGATGCGGCCATGGCGGTGCGCAGTGATTTTTTGCCGCCGTACCACCGACGCGACCAAGAACCCGCCCCCCAGGGCAACGTCTGTGCGGATTTTATTTCCGGTGCGGTGAACCTGATCCGCATGTCGGTTATTCACAAAATCGGTGGATTTGATAAAAACATCCTGTTGTATTTCGAAGACGACGACCTGTGCGTGCGCATGCGTGCGGCGGGCTATTCTTTGATTTTGACGCCGTATGCTGAAATTATGCACATCAATGCGGGCTCGGTTCGCCCCAGTTTGCATTATAAGTGGGAAAAGTTTTGGAATTACGGCTGGGCGCGTTTGTATATTGAAAAAAAGCGTTACGGCATGCTGGCCATGTTAAAAATCGCCGGGCATCATTTTTTCAAGTTCCTGATCAAGACCTTGGTCGATGTGTTGACCTTTCGTTTTGACAAAGCGCTGCGTGATGCGGCGAAATTTTCCGGCACGGTCAGTTTTCTGATCGGTATTCGCGCGATCAAGCCAAAATGGAAAGCCCTTAACGAGCGTGTGCGGCGGTCCACCACTGATTAAGCGCTTCGACGGTGCTGTCCACGTCGTCTGCTAAGCCGCCTGAGTAGCTTAACCAAGCTTCATATTCGTCCACATGCACGCTAACGATGGTGGGAATGCCGCTGGCCATCAGGTTCATCAAATCATCGGCCAGTCCTCCACCATCGCTTTCGGCCTTGCTGAACCGTTCGACCAAGACAATGTCGGGGTTGGCTTGGACGGCGCGGCGTAAAATGCCTGTGGCCTCGCTCAGTTGTGCCAAGTTTAAACTGCATTGTTTGTTGTTCATCTCGTACGGTGTGGGGCGGAGCAGGGGGATGCGGTCCCCGGTGTGAATGTCGATGGCATCAACGCCTAAGCGCTGGCCGTCTGGACCCTGCACGTTTTCTTGGCGCAGGCCGTGCACGTTGACACCTTGTTTAAGCAGAGTGTCGGCAAATCGTTTAAGCACATCCTTAGTCGATTGACCGGATACGTATTTGAGGGCGGCAATGCACGGATCAGACATGAAACGGCTCCTTTGTATGAGCCAACGTTATAGCAAAAAAAAGCCCCGGCACAAAGACCGGGGGGTAGTTTTTTGATTTGCGGACGTCCAAGGGAGGGGCGCAGGGAGAAACGTCCGCAAATCTGTGGTTACTTTGAAAAAGTATTTAGGCCATTTGCGCCAAGCCCAGCATGGTCACGGCGATTGAAGTCAGGCCAACCACGGCAACGATGCTTGCGCAGCCAAGAGCGTGGCGGATTTTTTCGATTTTGTTTTGAGCTTGCTTTTCCATGGTATTTCTCCTGTTTGGCGTTTGCCTGAATTGTGTTTGTCTGTGTGCTTAACTGTTGATCCTATATTTGCACACGCACACTGAACCAAAACTGAATTGAACCTGAAACTTAGCTGAACACGGCATTCAGCCCCGCCGGCCAAGCAGGGCTAAAGTCTTTGAAATACAGGGGTTTTTCTGTTCAGGTTCACACAGGCTTGGAAAAAAGCCTGAAAATAAATGTGTTCATGTTGAGGGAAAGATTGGGCTTAAACAGAACCGTTTAACGTTCTGAAATCATGTATCCGGGCTGCAAGCGGCCCATGGCCAACAACAACTGATAAATCGACAGGCGGGCATCATAAGACGCCGTGGTGAAGTTGATTTGCGCGTTGTTGACTTCGTTTTCCGCATCCAAAACGTTGATGACGGTTTCTTTGCCCGCATCGCGTAATTTTTTACGGCTGTCAAAAACTTCGGACGCGATGTTTACGGCGTTGCCCAAAAGTTCTTTGCGTTCGCGCGATGTCACCAAGGTTTGCCATGCCACACGGGTTTGTTCGACAATTTTGGTGGTCAGGAAATCATAGTTGTCCAGCGACGCCCGGTAATCAAAGGTATTGCGCTTGGCCGCAGACAGGGTTGATCCGCCCGTAAACAGATCCCAGCTTGCCGATAGCGACAAGCTGTAATCTCGGCGAATGCCTTCGGTGGCATTGTTTTTACGTTCATAATTCGTGGCACCCACCAAATCGATGTTTGGATACAGGTCGCTCAACGTTTCTCTACGTTTTTCGCGGGTCATTTCCAAAGTTCCGGCACCACTGAGCAGGGCTGGGTTTTCCATCAAAGCAATTTCGGTCGCGCGTTTTAAAGACGAGGGAATGACTTCAGCCGGAGGAGCCGGGTCAATCATGGTGGGTAAATCGGGAACATGGCCGAAAACCTGTTCATAGGTGCTGATGGCATTGGCCAAAGCGCCTTCGTAGCCAACCCGGCGTTCCTTGGCGATTTGCAGACGCGATTTGGCCTGCAAGACGTCAACGTTAACACCCGAACCCCGGCGGACCCGTTCGTCTTCTAAATTCAACTGGCGCAAAATTGTGCGTTCGTTTTCCAACGCCATTTCCATCAAACGGCGTTGACGCAACACGTTGATGTAAGCAACCACACCATCAAACAAAGTTGTTTGGCGGGTGCCTTCCAAAGAAATGGCGGCAATTTCGCGGTTGATGTTGGCGGTGCGCACTTGTGAAGTGATGCGATAACCGGAAAACAGGTTTTGCGTGACGGTCAGCCCGGCAATGCTTTTGACGCCGCGCCAGGCTTTGCCTTGCGGATCGGCGGCGCGCTGTGCGGGGCTGTCGATGATTTGTGGGCCAACTTCGGCTGTGGCGGTGACCACGGGCATGTGCAGGGCCGTGGCCTCATCAATGGCAATGCGTCTGGATTCCAAGGTTTTTTCGGCAATGCGAATTTTGGGGTGGCTGTCGATCAGGTATTTGAGTTCATTTTCAATCGGATTCGCAGACGCGATTCCAGTCCCRRCMMYRRSCSMGGCCRAAAGCMAAGCCGAAGCYCCTAAAAAACCAACAATYCGCGYGCTTTTGCTCACGATRTACCCTTAARTTCTAAAAATTATWGTCSCTCAAGYTTTTGYMGACTTGATTCGCTTGGSTGTATCTTTAMCATATTTTGCGMCAAAGGAACAATTCTTGCAATTTTAAAACACGTGACCAGCTTTATGGTAAGGTCTGTACATATTAGCCCTTTAATTTGGGGCACATTTATTTAAGAATGAATAGGGTGAATTTATGAGTGTTTGGGGCAARGTTATTGGGGGCGTGACCGGGTTTGCCATGGGCGGACCGTTGGGCGCACTTTTGGGCGCCGTGGCGGGGCATGCCGTCGATCAAATGAAAAACCAAGGCACAATCACCCATCACGGCGGCGGATCACGCGAAGAAGAACGCCAAGTGGCCTTTACGTTGGCGGTGATTGCTTTGGGCGCAAAAATGGCCAAGGCCGATGGCAAGGTTACGCGCGATGAAGTTGATGCTTTTAAAAAGCTGTTTCGCATTCCCCCCGATGAAGCCGCCAATGTTGGCAAAATCTTTGATCGCGCCAAAACATCGACGGCGGGTTACGAAATGTACGCCCAACAAGTCGCCAATATGTTCCCCCACGAACCCATTGTATTGGAAGAACTGTTGGGCGGTTTGTACCATATTGCGTTGGCCGATGGCGTTGTGCATCCGGCTGAATTAGAATTTCTGTGGAACGTTGCGCAAATCTTTGGTTTTGACCGGAACAATTTTGAACGCATCACCGCGTCCCATGCCGGGTCCGGTGAAGGCAACCCTTACGACATTTTAGGCATCAGCAAAGACGCTACGGATGTGGCCATTAAATCGGCTTATCGCAAACTGATCCACGAAAACCATCCTGATAAATTGATGGCCCAAGGCATGCCGCAAGAATTCATCGAAGTCGCCAACGAAAAAATGGCGGCGATTAATGCGGCTTACGACACGGTCAAAAAACAACGAGGTTTTAAGTGACGGTATCGCCAAACTATAATGATCGTTTACCCGGTATCCCTTTGGATATGCTGGTGATTCATTATACCGGCATGAAAAGCGGTGAAGAAGCCAAGGCTCGGTTGTGCGACCCAAAATTCGAAGTCAGCGCCCATTACCTGATCGAAGAAGACGGCACCGTTCATCGTTTGGTCGATGAAGACAAACGCGCGTGGCATGCGGGCGTGGCGTGGTGGCGTGGTGGTTTTGATGTGAACGGGCATTCCATCGGTATCGAATTGGTCAATCCGGGCCATGAGTTTGGCTATAAGGCCTTTCCAGAGGCACAAATGCTGGCGTTGACCAATCTGTCCAAAGCAATTTTGTCGCGCCATCATATATGTCCGCAAAATGTGGTGGGGCATTCCGACATTGCCCCGCGCCGCAAACTTGACCCCGGTGAACTTTTTGATTGGCAGGCCTTGGCCAAATCAGGAATCGGCATGTGGGTGGAAAATACCACGCCGACCGACCTCACCGATGAACAAGCCGCCATGATGTTGGCGGCTTATGGGTATCCTCTGGCGGATTTAAAAGCCACCATAACCGCCTTTCAACGCCATTTCCGCCCGTCCAAAGTGGATGGCGTCATGGATTCCCAAACGGGCGGCATACTCAAAGCATTGCTAGACCATATTTAAATCGTTAGGTTAGCCTCAGGATCAGATGGCTGGATGACTGCTTTTCCCTGCAAAGGGACGAGAGGAAAGTCCGGGCACCACGCAAGCACGGTGCCGGTTAATGGCCGGCGGGGGCGACCCTAGGGAAAGTGCCACAGAAAGCAAACCGCCTGTATTTATATGGGTAAGGGTGAAAGGGTGCGGTAAGAGCGCACCGCGTCCTTAGCAATAAGGACGGCACGGTAAACCCCACCGGGTGCAAGGTCGAATAGAGGTGGCCAGAGACTTCGGGTCTCAGGCAGGCTTGTGGGCCGCCGCCTGGGTGTATCGCAAGAGGCGTCTGGCAACAGCCGCCCCAGATGAATAGTCATCTACCCCCGAGCGCAAGCAAAGGGCAGACAAAACCCGGCTTACAGGCCATCTGATCCTATTAATTAAAAAAACTAATTTTAAGATCAGGGTTTGCCCGTTCAAGACCTGCGGCCTGTTCTCGTAGATATGGGATGTCGCTAAGATGGAGGATTTCCAGCGCCACTAGCCCCTCAAGCGGCGCGAGGTCGTCGACTTGAGTGTTGGCTAGGCCGAGAATTCGCAACTGTTTAAGCCCCTTAAGAGACGCGAGGTCGTCGACGCGGGTGCTACTTAGGCCGAGAGATTGCAACTGTTTAAGCCCCTCAAGCGGCGCGAGTTCGGCGACTTTGGTGCCGTTTAGATTGAGAAGTTTCAACTGTGTAAGGCCCTCAAGCGGCGCGAGGTCGTGAATGTCATTATAGCTTAAGTCTAATTCTGTAATTGATTTTAAATCAGCCTCATCTGCGTCGGCCCATTTTTTGCCGTTTAAGTGTTTCTCCAGAGCTTCAATCAGTTGCGGTTCACCATCATGTCTGGCGCTGGTTTTGAAACTGCTGGCAAGGGTGCCTAAACGGTTGGGCTCTGGGAAGGGCAGTGTTAACAGCTTGCGGATAATGGGGTCTTTGGTGATGGCGTCTGTTTTATCCTCAACCAGTTTTTTCATATCTGCCGTGTGGGTAGAGTTAAAGGTCTCACTGTCCTTGCTTTCATCCTTATGGGAAATGTCATAAAATAGCTTTTGCCCAGCGGTACTAGTAAGCATGTTGCGTTTGCCGTGTTCATCCAAGGCTTTATAAAGCAGGGAAAATTGTATGGCTTCCCCGGCCTTAATGTCATCCTTGTCATCGGTAAACGTCACGCCACGTCCGGCCATAAGGCAATAATTGACCAGACGTTTGATATCGCGCGGCACGCCGTTTGAAAGCTTTAAAATGACGGATTGAAAGATTTCGGCTTCTTTTTTGTTAAGTTTGAGGGCATCCCAAGACTCATTGTCTTCGATTTGTTTCAGCAGAAATGCATCCAGTTTTTGTTCCAGCGGGGCAATGGGGATTTCGACCTGAAACATTTTGGCCAGATATTGACGGCTTTTGTCTGGGCTAAGGCCGAGTTTTTCGTAATGACCGACCACCAGTTCATTGATAACGTCGTGATCCACACCCAATACAAACACCAGATCGGGAATGTTCAGGTAGAGTTTTAGGGCTTCTAAAACCTGTAACGCCACGTCGGGCAGGCAACGGTCCAGATCATCAATGAAAACCACCAGCCGCCGTTGGGGGGCTTCGCCTTCTGTATTGCCCAGGGTATCGCGCACGGCATTTTCCAGCACCGTTTCAAATTCGTTGAGATAGGCTTTTGACGGGTTCAAGAATTCGGCGGCCTCATCGACGATTTTGGCCATACCGTCTAATTTCGCCGAAGACAGAAGGTGGAGAAAACTTTTGCCTAAAAACTTTCCGCAATCTTTGACAAGTTTGGCAGAAGTGCCAGAACCCGTGTCCTCGACTTCGTTCATGCAGGCCAGCAAAACCTCGGCAATTAGCCCGCGCCAGACATCTTCTTTTTTGTCGTATTTCCAAGGATAAAACCAAGTTGAATAGACTTTAACACGGTCTTCTTTTTTGTTTTCGATGGCATCTGTCGTCCATAGGTCAAGGCGATCTTCGAGCCAGTGCATGGCGGTGGATTTACCCGATCCCCAAGTGCCGTAGATGCCAATGGATAAGGGCGTTTGCGTTTTGGGATGGCGCAGAATGTCATAAACCGGCCCCATGGTGCGGCCCAACTCGAACGCGTCCTCTTTAAAGGTATTCTTTTTAACTGGGGCGTCACTTAATGCCGTGATCAGCGGCGGCTCTAACCATTTTTTATCTGGATCAATTTTTGCTTTTTTTGCCACAGCCGTTCCCCGATTTATACAAGCTTAAATTTATACAAATTTGGCAT
>NVTL01000077.1 GCA_002401565.1 Rhodospirillaceae bacterium | reverse complement strand
CGCGCTTAAATTCTTCTGTGTAACGAATGCCTGACATAATCAAAACTCCTTGCTTCATTTTTAAACTACAAGGTGTCTAGAAATCTAGGGGCTATTCATCCTTTGGGTACTGTTGATCTTGTCACAACTGATGAAGATACAATACTGACCTTCACGAAGGCATCTCTCCTGTTAAACGACACGGATATAGATGGTGATGTATTGACGATCAGTTCCCTCGATACCACCGCAACTCAAGGCCAAGTCACCGATAATGGTGATGGTACCTTTAGTTATGATCCTGGAGCATCCTTTCACAATCTTGCCGTTGGGGAAAATGGTATGGATAGCTTTAACTATGTTGTATCGGATGGGAATGGTGGCACATCCGTAGTGACCGTAAGTGTGTCGGTTTCTGGAACAGCAACAGGGTTGCTTCTCACAGGTACGATTTTGGGTGATACGCTGACGGGACAATCTCAAAATGATACGCTTGCTGGTGGTCTTGGTAATGATGTTCTCATTGGTGGAGGCGGTGCCGATACCTATGCTTTGAGGCGAGGTGATGGACAGGACGTCATCAATAATGTTGGTGAAGGTCTATCAGCGGATAAAATTTCATATACATCCGGCGTTAATCACGATCAGTTATGGTTCAGTCAATCGGGTAATAATCTTGTGATTCAAACCATAGGAACGACCGATCAGGCCACAGTAACTGATTGGTATACAGGTTCAGTGAACCATGTCGCCAGCATTCAGTCTTCGGATGGGTTTACCTTAAGCAATACAATGGTGCAAAACCTCGTTGCTGCGATGGCAGGAATGACACCGCCCCCAGTTGGGCAGACCAACCTTAACATTGCCGAACATACGGCGTTAGATGCGGTAATCGCGTCGAATTGGCAGTAAAGTATTTTATCAGATGAAGGATCATGGGAGGTCCTCCAAAAAAGTGCTCGTAAGAATTATTCTATTGTAACGAGTTAAACATTAATCGCTAATGTAGGAGCTTGAATAAATCCCCCTCCCGCAACCAAATAAAAACCCGCTAACTCAATGAGTTGGCGGGTTTTTGTTGTCTGGGGTTAAGCCCTGACTTTGAGCCGGGTAAGCACAGGGTAAGCAGACAGCTTCAAGTTCCTGCAAGCTGGGGCAAGGTCCTAACTCTATAAGTTATCCTAATCTTTCCGAAAGGCGTTTGTAACTCTTGGTACTTTTAAGTTTTGGTTCTGTATGGGCGATAACTTTTAGTAATTTTTTAAGGGCACTGCCTGCAGTTTGCGTTTTGTCGTTTACGAGTTTATCGGCCATTTTTAATGCGGCATTAGCGGCACTCGGTGAACTGGAAATTAGCCCTGTTTCTTCTTCGGTTTTTTGAAGGTGGAATATGGTGCTTTCCCATTTTTCCGCGACCAGCATGGTTTCAATTGCTGACACAGCATTTGGAAAGGCATCACCGGCGTCAATAGCCATCCAAGCTAAATTTTTTGATACGTTTTCTGATTTTGATTGATTGTCGGTTGGCCAAGCTGATTTAAACCAAGGCTCTATGGTCTCGTTCCATAATACGGCGGCTTTGGTATCGGCACTTTCTAGAATATTGCGTAACGCCCAAGCCGCCTGAGACAAGTGTTGTGTATCTAATTCATAGAGAACGTCTTTAGCCTCAGATGTATCGATGCCCTGATCTGATGGAACTGCAGTATGAATGAATAATTGCACGGCATTGTCACGGGCTTGTTCGGGGATGATATCTAGATTTTCCAAAACTTTGACCCATGCTGGTTTTAAGACATCTAATAGATCCGTATGCRTGCGTGGTGAATGCAAATACCCTTCCCAGAGTGTCTTTTCGAATGTTTCAGAATCGGGATGCATGCGATCTAGCAATGCTGACTTTGTCCATTCAGGGGTCACACGAAAGAGATACAGCAGGCTGGTCGCCATTCGAATACGGGCAAGGATCGCAGCAGGGCTTTGTCCATCGCCAATTTTCTTAAACAAGGGATCAAGTTGCTTCGGCATTCCGTAAATTTTGTTCATGAATACAGTTGGGTGGTATGTTGCTAATACTGAGATTAACACATTGGCTAGGATGCCCCCTGCATGATTGAGGGAATCCGTAAGGTTGAGATCACCTTCGCAGGGTGTGGCTTCCGCCGCTTCCCAAAGTTTATCAAGAACAGCCCATAAATCATTTTTGTGTAAGGTTGCCCATGATTTTTCCAACCACCACGCGGTTACGGTGCCGATGGAGGARAGGACTTCTGTGGGCATGAGTAACAGTGTCTTTACAGTTTCACGTTTGTGGGCCTTCGTTATTTTTTCATGTTGGTGAAAGCGGGACATCGCATCATACCAAGGTGCTTGAATCCAAGTATCCTTAAGTCCTGCAGATTTTAAAAGAGCGAGAGCGTCTTTGGGGTGCTTGTCACAGAATGTGGTCCAGCCATTGTTACAATCCCAAGAATTGTCCTTTTGCGTTCCCATCCATAAGATGAAGTCAGCTATTGGCATGTTGGAAAAATCTTTAATTTCGCCAGTGCTCGTCTGTCCTACGCTGCCGCTTCCCATGAAAAACGAAAACTCATCTGAACCGTCTTCTCTAAGTTTAAAGCCGTGCTTAGTTGCAAGCACTTTAATTTTGCGGGTTACATTTTTAGGGAGCGTACAGTTTGATTGAGAAAGTTTTTTAAGCCGCAGCCAAATGGCACGATCACGTCGCCCCGCCCAATCTTTATCACTCAAGTCCGGTGTGTTCGGACGTGATGGTCCTTTGAGAATGGTATCAAGAAGTCGTTTGAGGCCGTTCTTTTCTATGGCTTGTCCACGTTTGCGTAAAAAACGAAGGACTTCACGTTTGGCTTGGCCATCCCACAGTGCAGGATACGGACCTTCAAGCATGACTTCTAGGGCAATATAAGGATCAATCATCGCCACCTCCTGTTGCAGCATAAAGCGTAAGCCTGCGGAAAACCGGATAGGGCATGCTTTGCCAGCGTCGAGCAAGACGTTCCGCCGCATTATTGTTACGGGCCATAAGTGCGTCAAATGAATCCCGCGTGAGATCAATCAGTTGTGTCCACACATCCCTATGCCGGTTTTGTTCATGGGAACTGATGGATGAACGGTCGAAATACGTGGGATCATTTTCAGGAGACGCTTTGCCTAAGATTTCATGCCATTGCATGGCCTCGAAAAGCAACGTTGTAATTTCTTCTGCCATGTCCGCAAGTGCTCCATCCCAATCTGGTGCAACTTCTTTGAAATTTTCGATGTCATACGTGTGTTCGAAACCAACCAGAATAATTTGTGCTTCGCACCATCGGGTCACTTTTTCTGACGTAGGATCAACGTGTTTACGGAAATGCGGTGAGGTCGGTGTGAATTTAGGGATTGGGCGTAGCCGATTGAGAAAATCCCGCTTGGCCAAAAGGTCATTTGGAGCCAAACGAGAGACCTGATGATACGACGTTGTAGAAGCGCTGCTTGAGGAAAGCAGGTGGGCATATTCATCGCTGGCCAAAATTTTCCATATGGTTTTGAGCGCAACGGGAATGCTGTCTTTATTTTTACCGCTATTCAAATAATATTGCACGGCCCAGCGGAGGCTTAGGTGTAACACCCCACCTTGTGTAAGTGCCCAATCAAGGGTCTCCTGACAATCGATGCATTTTGCAATCCAAGGGCCCAGTGCATCGGTGGCAGAATGCAGGGTTAAGTGGTCGGGTAAGGTATGAGAAATTAAGGGCGGGCAAATTGGAGTTTCTTCATCCTCGTTTACGGTGGACAAGGAAAATGCCCCCGCAGTCTGAAGGAATGGAATCCACCGGGGTGAAGGTCGGTCCTTGATATTTTCCTCACCTAAGCGCGCAAAGTATCTTGCAACGGCTTTGTCTTTCAATGCCCATGCAAGTTCCTGAATGACCGGGTCATCATCCCGAGAAGGTGGAGCTTTTCCGTAACGGGTGATCTTTTGTTGGCGACCATCTAATCCTTGGCGGTGATCTCTGGCCCATTCATCGAGTTTGTCCCAGAGTGGCTCATGCCCATKGCWWCWRTCWTWWSSYRNTGCTTCAACACCCTTAATTTGCCATGTTTGAACAACTTCTTCTTCGGTCTTTGGATCATTAACGCCCCCAAAAGAGGTGAATGCGTATGGGGTCTTGAAATGTTTGGAAGAGGTGCGCTCCGCCGCCATAGCTTTGACGAGATAAGCCATAATAGGGTCATCGGCGGAATAACCGATGAAGACAACATGAAAGTCGCGGAACAAGTCGATCATAAAACGACGGGCACCACCGTCCGTAAGATAGGCCTTGCCGAAATCGGCGGCGGTTAAAACCAAATCACGGTTATCCGGTGAAGAGTCTAGACGACCATGCAGGTATACCAAGCCTTGCCATGAATTCTTTTTTCCAGGTGGTAAAGCCGGAGCAAGGTATACTGAAGAATCAGGCTTTGGTTTTCCGCGAAGGATTTTATCGCGTCCTTTTTGAAAACCAGGATCGAAATTGGTTGTTACCATCCGACCATCTTTGGTGTCGAGGTCGGTAAGCTGTACGAGTGTCTCATGCCGTTTCAGAGTTTTAAAGCGCTTGTCTAATTGCTGCCTGACACTTTCTCTCACGGCTTTTGCCCCATATCCCCCTCGGTCAGATCGTTCTAAAATATCGAGGGCTTCATCTAGCTTTCCATCTTTAAACGCCCTGCGCGCCAATTCTGGTGTGATGTCTTTTTTTATTTTGGTCTTGTGAGGCAAGAGATCATTAAGGACCTGTTTTACCAGAGGGGAAAAAGTTGGGAGCCCGGCATCATACGAGACGCCAGAACCACATACGAAAACGACATCACCGTCTTCATGTGCTTCGCGCAACTTTTCTGGAATGATCAGCACTTTGGTTTTCCCCCCTATCGGTCCATTCAGAATATACTTTAGTTTAGGATCATCCAAGGGGTAAAGTGTATCTACCGTTCCTTCAAACTCTCGCTCTGATATTCTTGAAGCGGGGCTAAGATATACTGAATAGGTTTTCTTTTTCCGGTTTTGATTTCGACCGTGACGGACATGCCCGGCGTTAGGGCGACGTAGCGGTCGCCGACGATGATTTCGGTTTCCCAGAGTGTGAAACGGGCGGGGTAAATCAGGCCTTGTTTGTCATCCATGATGGCGTCGCGTGATACCGAGCGGACTTGACCACGGAGCGTTCCGTATTTTGTAANCGGAAAACTTTCGACTTTGATTTCGGCTTCTTGGCCTTCGATCACAAAACCGATGTCTTTGTTCATGATCATGGCTTCRATTTCGATTTGRCCGCCTTCKGGGACAATGATCATSARTTCTTGGGCYGGRGTCACCACRCCGCCTTCGGTGTTGATGACCAGCTGTTGCACGACGCCATCMACMGGMGCGGTGAGGGTCARTTGACGATTGCGGTCRTGGGCTTTGATGAGTTCTTGTTCCAATCCMTCGGCGCGGGTGATGACGGTATCAAGCTCGTCTTGGGTCGTGCGGTGGCTTTCGGCGATGAACTGGTCCCGGCGGCTGGTGGTGGCGCGTGCCGCTGCCATCAGTTCATTAAGACGCGATTCAGCACCGAGCTTTTGTTGTTCCGTATCGATCAGTTGCTGTTCTAATTCCAAAAAATCAAGACGAGGTGAATAGCCTTTTTCGACCAAGATCCGACGTTTTTCGACTCGTTCTTTGACATTGGGCAGGATCATTTTTAAGCGGCGTATTTCAATGCGCGTGGTGCGGATTTCGGCTTGTTTTTGAACCACCTCATTGTCGATGGTTTCCAGCCGCGCTTTTTGTTCCGCGTAGGCACTTTCCAAATGACGTCGATTGCGGGTGACCAAATCTTTGGGCGCGTCGTCTGGTGGGAAAAAGACTTCCAGCGGTTCGTTGAGCAACAAAGCCTCAAGCCGGGCAATCGTGACCCTTGCCGAGATCAATTCGCGTTTCAACCGCGTTTCATCGGCGACGGCTCCGGTCGGGTTTAACTCGATCAACACATCGCCAGCTTTGACCCGTTGCCCATCATGCACGTGGATGGCTTTAACGATGCCGGTTTCCAAGGGCTGGATGACCTTCACTTTGCCCATCGGAATAATCTTGCCCTGCGCCGTAGAGATAATGTCCATTTCGCCAATATTCGCCCAAGCAATGGCAATGATAAAAAACACCATGATGGTGCCTAGGATCATTCGGCCCAGTGGGGACGGCGGAGAGTCGGTGACTTCTAAAACGGCGGGTAGGAACTGAAGTTCCTGAGCTTTGCGTTTCAGTTCCGCCGGGCCTGCCTTTTCTCGTGCAAGGCATTCTTTAGTGATTTTGATGTACAGCTGAACCGACCCGATGAAGGCGTAAAATTTATCCATATCCTTAAACCTTATTCGTTTGAGGTTTGTCGTGATGGCGGATGTTGGTGACCTTCATTTGTGGAACAGCTTTGGCAGGAGCCGGGGCTTGTGCTGGCGGCTTGGGCTTTGGATCATCCAGCATGATGCCGATGCCTTCCAACTGATTGCGCCACAGCCTTGCGTAACGTCCACCGGTCCCCATCAAATGATCATGGGTGCCGTCTTCGACCACTTCGCCGGCCTCGACCGTGATAATGCGATCACACGTGCGCACCGTGGACAGACGGTGAGCGATGATCAACACCGTGCGGCCTATGCAAATCTTTTCCATGTTTTTCTGGACGATTTCTTCGGACTCGTAATCAAGGGCCGAGGTCGCTTCATCAAAAATCAAAATTCTGGGCTCGCTCACCAAGGCGCGGGCAATGGCGATGCGTTGACGTTGACCGCCCGATAATGTGCCGCCACGTTCACCGATGACGGTGTCGTAGGCTTCGGGCAGTTCCAAAATAAAGTCATGTGCGCCCGCCAGCTTTGCCGCCTCGACAATGCGATCACGAGATGTGGCGGGTTGAGAGATCGCAATGTTTTCCCACACCGTGCGGTTAAACAAATAGTTTTCTTGTAATACCACGCCGATTTGACGGCGCAGCCATGCGGGGCTGGCCTGAGCCAGATCAATGCCGTCGATGAGGACCTTTCCGGATTCCGGTACATACATGCGTTGCACCAGTTTAGCCACGGTGCTTTTGCCCGAACCCGACGGCCCGACAATGCCGATGCTTTGCCCGGCTTTGATGTCTAACGACAAATTGCGCAAAACCTCCGGCGTATCGTGTTTATACCGAAACGTGACGCCTTCAAACTTAATGGCGCCTTTGATGGCGGGAAGATCGGTTTGTCCTCCGGCAAGCTCTGTCGGTGTATTGAGGATATCTCCCAACCGTTCCACGGAAATCCGCATCTGCTGAAAATCCTGCCACAGCTGGGCAAGCCGCAAAATCGGCCCCGACACATGATTGCTGAGCATGTTAAAGGCCACCAATTGTCCCACCGTCAGGCCCCCGGAAATGACGATCTTGGCGCCAAAATATAACGTCAGGCCCATGGTAATTTTCTGTACCAACTGCACGCCATTTTGGGCAAAGTTGCCGAGCATTGCGGCGCGGAACGAGGCTTTGACGTATTCGGCCAAGCGTTCTTCCCAGCGGCGGTGCATTTGTGGTTCGACCGCCATGGCCTTGACGGTTTCGACACCTGATACACTTTCGGTGAGGAACGCTTGGTTCTCCGCCCCGCGTTGAAACATTTCTTCGACACGCCTTCGCAATGCCGGCGTGATCAGCAAACTGATGGCAATATAAAAGGGTAACGACCCCACCACGATCCACGTTAACAACGGCGCATAGCTGAACATCACCGCAAAAAAGATTACCGTGAAGGCCATGTCCATAACCAAGGTCAGGGCCGACCCGGTGAGGAAGTTGCGCACACCTTCAAGTTCGCGAACCCGCGCCACGGTTTCGCCCACACGGCGCGCGTTAAAATAGGCGATGGGTAATTGCATCAGGTGTTTGTAAAGGCCTGACCCCAACTGCACATCGATGCGGTTGGTGGTGTGTGAAAACAGATACGTTCGCAAGGTGCCAAACAGAACCTCGAATATACTCACCACGATCATGGCAAAGATCAAAACATCCAAACTCGACATGCCGCGGTGCACCAGAACCTTGTCGACCACCACTTGGAAAAACAACGGCGATACCAGCGCGAAGATTTGAATGAACAAAGACGCCAACAGCACCTCGCCAAACAAACGCCGATAGCGAACGATTGCCGGAATGAACCACGACAAATCAAAAGTACGTTGCTTGGCGGCCAGCTCAGCGCGGCTGGCCAAACAGATAATCCGGCCCGAAAACTTTTCGGCAAAAGCGTCTAAATCCAGTTCGGTAATGCCATTGCTTTGGTCCGCTTTTGCCGGGTCCTGGATCAATACCTTGGTCTGTGTTTTACCCTCTATGGGTTGACCTTCGTCGTCCAATGCGGGTGTGGTCTGCGCCTTGGCAAGAATGAAGAAACCTCCGGGCTTTACGATGGTTTTTATAATCGTTTTAGGCGAGTTCCCTGCATCTTCTGGTGAGAGACCTATCTGCCCCAACGCCATGCCGGCTTGCCCGTCTGGGGCTTGACCCTCAGCCTCGATCTCAACCTCAACTTCAACCTCTTCATCGTTCCATTGGGCAATTACAGGAAGCGGTGCTTTATCAAGGCGGCTCAAACACAAATCTTGAGCCCTAGCCTTAAACCCCAATGATTTAGCGGCTCTCAGAAGCTCAACCTCCCCCACAGCCTCCCCATCAGGAGCATGTTCATGAGCCAGCGAGGCCGCATCCGCAGGCTTTTCAAAAAACTGGGCGAGCATGACTAGAGACGTAATGCCTGTGTCTACGGGCATGCTTTCTCCCTCTAATAATAGAGCCTCATCCCCCACCCGTATAACCCTCGCCTAAACGTATTTATATTATTTATTTATGTTGAAACCACTTTATGGTGGTTACTATCGCATGATCTAATAAGTTTAATCAAGCGCACTGACAACCTAAATAATTGTGGTCAATTATGGTGCGTAAAAGTTGATGCAAGCAGTTTATGGTTGATGCATGAGTATTTCTTAAGCTGGTGATTTTAGAGAGTGAATAATGAGTAAAGTTAAGATTTCAGCAATTATTTTGACCCTGTTGTTGGTGATAGGGTCAGTATTATATAATTTGCTCTTGCCACCGCTTACATCACAACTTTCAGAATTGGAAAACCACCTCAGCGCGAACAACACGGCGGAGGTGGTTAAATACCTCAAATCTGTCCCCATTGCAGATGATCAAGCAAACGAACATCTTATTGATTGGGCGCTTGCGAATGACGAACGCATCAACGCATTAGTCCTGTTTGATGTGTCTAGGCGTGTGTTCGTCACTGATAAGCACGAAGGCATGAAGCTATTTTTCGCCGCCCGAATGTGGATGGCTTACGATGGTGGTAGGTGTAAGGACAAGTCTGCGATCAATGGACTGTCCATTATAGCCACCAGCGCGACGGAAATTCTTCAATATCAACGGGACCATGCTGACGCAAAATTGGCGGCCCTTGAAGCTGCTATTAAATGGGAACAAAGCCATCCCTCCCAGGCATCACCAATCTGGATCTGTATACGCGGCATGGGCGGCTATCAAGCGGCAGTAGAAGGTAAAACTCTTAGTCCTGCCGATATGGTGCTACCCGAACAAGACTGGCCTAGTGTTCGCACCGGATTACGTAAGAACTGGCTGCAGCAAGCTCAGAATCTGCGCGAGAGCACGTCATTACTGGATGTTGATAATAAACAATCCGTGGATGCCGCAGATACAGCAGGAGGCGGTGAGAGCTTTACGGGGAGTGCTTGGTCATACCTAAAGAACAAGGTGAAAAGTTCAGGGAGCGATCTACTGTCGCTTGAGAAGGTTCTTGAAAGTGATTGTCAAGTGTCACAGATCGCCTGGAGTCCCGATGGTAGGTTTCTTGCGGGAAGTCATGAGTGGTGCGGCAATGAACGCGTCTGGAATGTGCAGACTGAAAAAATTCACATGGTGGCCCATACTCAAAGCGGAGGAGGCGGGGTCGTCTTTTCTCCAGATGGGACAACGTTAATTACCAACGGAAGAGAAAAACGGGAAAGTGGTATGTTCCGTGCTTCTGAATGGAATATGCAAGGGAAACAGATCAGAGAAATTGAAAAACATATAAAGGATAAAAAAGGTTCTCTAGCTTTTGAAATTGTCAAATACAGTCATGATAAAAAATTCATAATATTTCCTGTCGGAGTTAATTACGGACGTAAAGTTCTTGTTTACAAATCTGACAATTTGACCTTGCAACAAACGATACTTCCAAAAATGGGCATGGTTCTTTCAATGGACATCCATCCATCAGAGCCTCTTATCTTGTTTGGAGGGCAGATCGGAGCAACGGAGATTTGGAATTATGAAACCGGAAAGAGGGCTAAAAGTTTTGCAAGCCAATCTGGTGGGGTTGAAGCAATTAATTACAGCTCAGACGGACGTTATTTTGTGACAGGCGGAAACAATACACGTGCCACAATTGTTTCTGGTTCCCTTACCAAGCTTGAAGATAAAGATATCGTCCGTGTTTGGGATTCGCAAACCGTGAAAGTTCATCATGGTTACGACATTGGCGAATGGGGGCGAAGTGTAAGGGACCTTCAATACAGTCCAGACGGGAACTTAATTGCCGTAAATTATGGGCGTGAACTGTTGGTTCTGGATGCTCATAGTATCAAAGTTCTTTTCAGAAAAAACAGCAATGACATTTTACTGAAATTGGAATTTAGCCCCAATGGTCGCAGGCTCGCGGTCAGTGGAAGAAAGTCTGTGCGGATATTTCTAGTACGCCAAGAAATGCAATAATTTAATGATGAACAGGGAAAACTGATATGGCAACCACAGCAGATTATGCACTATTGGCAAGTGACGTCTACAAAGAAGGCTGGGCCGTTACGCCTGAAGGGTGGTCAATTGTTGATCGTGTAGATAAACCAGAATCTGGCCTATACGCTAAGGCATATAAGAATGATCTGACAGACGAAATTGTTGTTTCCTTTCGCGGGACTGATGGTTATACGGATGCGCTGGCAGACATAGATTTGGGGCTTGGGATTGAAACACAACAACTTCTTGATGCCCGTGTTTTTTATGAGAACCTTCGCCAAAACAATCTAAGTGCAACCATAACAGCGACAGGCCACTCTCTTGGTGGGGCAATCGTGCAATATGTAAGTGCCGTTGAAGCAAGCCAAGGTCGAGAGTTGTCTGGAACAACATTTGGCGCACCGAGTATTTCCAATGTCCTTGATGGCGTAGCTAATGTGGCGACAAGCACGCTGGGACAGATCATTAACTTCGTTCACCCCAATGATCCAGTTTATTTAAGCACACGAGCTCTTGGTGAGCATATTGGAGAAGTTCGTTTTACTGACCAATTTAGTTTGTCCAGTGTGATTGATGATATTGCTCTTATGGCAGGCAATATTCTAGAAGACGGCATTCTATCAATTTTTAATACATCCTTTAGCTTCCATTATATGGATGGGTATCAGTCTTGGGCTAATAGTGGGGCTGAATCATCGGGGGATGTTGCGGGAATTGTTGATAGCTTTTTAACGGCTTTTGGTTTGCTCTCACCTGCTGGAATCGCCCTTGTCGGCTCTCATCTAACCGGAAACCCCGGTAATCCCAACAATACTCCTAAAGACCCCTTTGTTTTAGATTTGGATGGGGATGGGATTGAGTTGATGGCGCTTGATTCGGTTAATCCTTTGTATTTTGATATTGATGCGGATTTGTTTCAGGAATCTGTTGGTTGGGTAGGGCCGGATGATGGCCTGTTGGCTATGGATTTGAACGGCAATGGAAAAATTGACGACATTACGGAACTGTTCGGTGATGCGACCACCAATGCCTTTGATGATTTAGCGTTATTGGATTCAAATGGCGATGGTGTGATCAGTAATCTGGATGCTGAATTTTCAAACCTGAAAGTGTGGCAAGACCTAAATTCCAACGGAACCACAGAAGCGGGAGAATTACAGTCCTTAACCGCCGCAGGAATTTCGTCTATTTCTTTGTCTGCGACCACCTCTAATACGGAAATTAATGGCAACGTAGTCACGAGAACCGGGAGTTTTACCCGTACAGATGGCACAACGGGAACGGCGGCATCCGTGGATTTGTTGGCGAGTCAGGTGGATGCACAGTCCACGGCGACTTGGGGTCCGCATCAGGCAACTGCGGAATTGCTGTTTAATGTGCGGGGGTACGGTAGTGTTGCGTCTTTGCAAAATGCCATGAGCCATGATGAAATTTTGTTGAATCAGGTGTTGGATTTTGTCATCACCCCAAACGCACAAATCAGCACGTATCGATCACAAGTAGAATCCATTTTGTTCAAATGGGCAGGTGTTGAAAATGTCGACCCCGCCACCCATGGCGTGAATATAGATGGCCGGATTTTGGCAGCTTTAGAATCTTTTCAAGGTGTTAGCTTTGTTAATACCAGAAATCCCGGACAAGACCCCAGTTTGCTGCAAGCCCAGCAGATGGAAGATATGTGGGACGACTTCATCAGCAAAACCACCGTCCGTATGTCGATGCAAGGCAACCTGAGCACCGTGTATTCACCGTTACAATATGACGTTGCCAGTGGTGATGTGGTGGGCACGATTGATGCGGCTTCGTTTATGGATGGTTTGCTTGCTCAAGTGATGGGGGCGGCGTCGACCAACGTTACAGAAACCACGCGCCAAGCGGCGATGCAGGGGCTGGTTGATGTTATTGATTTTGCCGATTTACTGGCGACCAATGTTGGGCTGACGACAACTGATTTAAATGCGACTTTTGATGCAAAACTGTTTGAGTTGGGCATCCCGTTGAACGTTGACGAAGTTCGCGGGCTAAACGGGACCGTTGGCCTGACCAGCAGCCTCAACAATGAAGCCGTGGTCGATGTCGCAAATGAAGGCAACTTGTTGACGGGCGGTCAATGGCAGAACGTCATGTGGGGTGGTGCTGGTAATGATGTGATTTTGAACAAAAACGTCAGCAACGATATCTTTATTTTCAATTTGGGCGATGATCGTGAATTGCGTTTTGGTTGACGGTGTCTACAGGTGCATTCTCGCCAACAATAGAGACTTATCCCCCGCCCGTGTAACCCTTACACAAACTTATTTATATTATTAATGATTAACATAGATTTCTTTAAGTTGTGACTATGACACCACGCATTAAGTTTAATCAATCGCATTGACAATCTAAATAATTGTAGTCAATGTTGATCCGCTGAATACCATAGTAACTGTTTATGGTTGATGTGTGAGACGGGGATTCGGTTGCAAGGTGAGAAATGTTAAATAAAGTAAACGGTCACCGTAATTTGATGTGCGTAAAATTAGTGATTCAGCGTTGGTATTGGTGAAATTATGAATTTTTTATATGGAAAAATTGACTCTAATAAAACTGCTAATATTAGCAGGAGTATAGCTATGTACATAGTATTGATAAACATATTTTATTCAGCTTCGTTGGAAATTTATTTTTATACAGGCAATGATTTTAGAAGTATTTTGTATTTGTTAATTAATGCTGATCTATCGGAAATAGACACTTACAATCTTATGTATTCAATTGTATCAGTGTATTGTTTTTATATATTATTTTTTGCTTCTTACTTGTTTAGACTTATTTATGTTTCACTTGCATGCATATTAATCGAATTCTTCATCTTAGTATCTGGCTTTATTTATGATGTGATCACTATTGATGATTTTTTGAATATTATTTTTATTTATTTTGTTATTCGTGGTTCTTTTGGGATGAAATACATCGCTTCGAACAATTAATGTCTTTAAATGTATTAACTGACAACGCATAGGTGTGGCGTGCCCCCCGAAAAGTGGTCCATGTTCAATGAGAGGATTTTGGCTTATTCATAGACTGAGTAAGGAGAAATCAAATGGGACGACAACACCG
>NVTL01000076.1 GCA_002401565.1 Rhodospirillaceae bacterium | reverse complement strand
GTCGTTATGGTTTTGGGTAAAATCATGCAGGGCATGGTGGTAATCCTGCAAATACTTTGCATTTTTTCCCAAACCCATAGCAACAACATCAAAAACACTGCCCTGCAAGTCACCTCGTGGCTCCTGATCTAACACCGCAATTTTTAAACTTTGTTTAAGCTCAAGATCACCACTGTCGACTTTAACCTCGCCTGAAATCACTTTCAACAAGGTCGATTTTCCGGTGCCATTGCGGCCCACCAATCCGACCTTGTGGCCTTGAGGAATGTGCAGTGTTGCGTCTTCGAAAAGCAAGCGCCCACCGATGCGAAATGTAAGGTCATTGATATGTAACATGGCGGGGCTTGTATCATGGCCTGCGCTGTTTTGGAAAAGGTTTCTAAAGCGATTGTATCAGAGCCCTTGCATGTAAGTTGGGATGGGGCTATAACGCCGCCACTCCACGATACGCGTGGGGGCAAGTTTTTTAACAGCAAAGGGCTTTAGAGCATGGCTGTCGAACGGACACTGTCCATTATCAAACCAGATGCCACCGAGCGTAACCTCACCGGTAAAATCAATTCTTACATCGAAGCAGCGGGCTTGCGCATCAYTGCACAAAAACGCGTTCACCTGACCCAATCTCAAGCAGAAGCTTTTTATGGCGTTCACAAAGAACGTTCATTCTTTGGTGAGTTGGTTGAATTCATGGTCTCCGGCCCTGTGGTCGTTCAAGTCCTTGAAGGCGAAGATGCAATTGCAACTTACCGCGGCGTTATGGGGGCAACAAACCCAGCAAACGCGGACGAAGGCACCATCCGTAAGGATTTTGCTATCGATGTGCAAAACAATTCAGTTCACGGTTCTGATGCGCCTGAAACGGCTGCAGAAGAAATCGCGTACTACTTTGCAGGTACCGAAATCGTTGGTTAAGCACAGCGCTTAAGCAAACGTTTTTGCGAATATGAAAAAGGCCGCTCCCTCACCGGAGCGGCCTTTTTTGCGTTCAGATGGACTGTTCCACCTTATTTTTTGAGACGATGCAGGCCCATCAGCTTCATCATGTGTTTTTCATACACAGGTTCGCTGATGCCTTTGCGAATTTTGCGCATGAAATACTTTTCAAAAGCGATTTTCGCGATGTGCACCCATTTACCTTGTGATGCCCAGTTGACGTTGCGGGGCGGGATTTGGGGTACGGCAATAAACGCCGCGCCGCCATCACCAAAGTCAGCCAAACACGCCGCACTCCATGTGCCTTCGTGGCTGGCTTCTTTGCCATCCAGAAGATCGCGAAGATTGTGCGCGGTTGCGGTGACCATGCTTTCGATCATATAGCCCGTTTTTGGACAGCCGGTGGGAACCGGAGTGACTTCGACAGGCGGAATAGCAATACACACACCAACGGCAAAGATATTTTGGAACGTTGGATTGCGTTGATATTTATCGACCAAGATAAAGTCGCGCGGATTGCCCAAGCCTTTGATGCCCTGAACGGCTTTGATGCCGCGAAAAGCCGGAAGCATCATGGACCATTTATGTTCCAGTTCATGCTGTTTAATAGGCTTGCCGTCCATGTCGTGTTCGGTGACAAACATTTTTCCGTCTTCGCATTTGTCGACCTTGGCGTTGCAAATCCAGTTGATGTGACGTTGGCGCAATTCAGATTCAACCATGCCTTTGGTATCGCCAACACCACCAAGACCTAAATGGCCGGGGTAGGGTTCGGAGGTGACGTACGTCATGGGAACTTTGTCGCGGATTTTGCGTTTGCGCAGGTCAGATTCAACAATCATCGCCAATTCAAGAGCCGGACCAAAGCAAGAGGCGCCTTGTACGGCACCAATAACAATGGGGCCGGGGTCTTTGGCAAATTCTTCGAACGCTTCTCCGGCTTTGGCCGCGTGGTCAACTTGGCAAACAGAATGGGTGAAACCGTCTGGGCCTAAGCCTTCGATTTCGTCAAAAGCAAGTTCAGGACCCGTAGCAATGACCAAATAATCATAATCAACCATTTCGCCGTTGGACAATTCAACTTGGTTGTTTTTGGGGTGAACTTTTTTTGCGCCAATGGAAATAAAGTTGATTTTTTTCTTTTTAAAGATCGGAGGGAGATCAATAACGATGTCTTTTGTTTTGCGCCAGCCCACCATTAACCATGGGTTTGAAGGAACAAACTGAAAAGTTTCCGTATTAGAAATAACGGTGATTTCCTCACCATTTTTTAAAAGTTGTTTTGTTTCCAAGGCCATAGGTACTCCGCCAATACCACTGCCCAGAACGACTATATGTGCCATAAATTTTTTCTCCCTGCTTAAATGAACATTTTTTAATTGTGAATTACCATTTTACCCATTTTAAGTTCGTTTTATATGGTTATTTTTAAAAGCAATTTCAAAAGCTACCTTGAACGGCACAGATGGTCACCACCAACATTCAGCTTTCAGAGACCTGCAATGCTTTTTCCAATAAGACTTCAAGCTTGTCGATGTTAAAGGGTTTGTCCAAGGTGCCGATAATGTTTTCGCCTGTTGCGGTGCCCAATTTTTCGGCCAGACCTAAATATTTGCCCGCATAGCCACTCATCAAAATAATCGGAGTGGTGCAGTTTTGTTCCGATAGCCACAACAACAAAGCCATGCCATCCATGCCGGGCATGACGATGTCCATGATGATGGCTCTGGGCGGATTGGTGAGCCAGGCTTGTTGAAAGGCCTCTGAATTGGTGGTTTGGCAAATGTCAAAACCAGCATCTTCACCGATACTGCTCACCAAATCGACCATTAAGGCATCATCGTCTACGATTAATAAGAGGGGTTTGTTCATGATTGATGTTCCCCATCTAAAGTTTTGCGAACGGCAATTGCCAGTTCGTTTTGGATATAAGGTTTGTTGAGTAAATCTTTTGATAGTGTTTTGAACAAAGCAACATCCCCATTTAAGGCACCTTCGCGTTTGGATGTGAAGCCGCTGGTGAGCAGAACCTTTTTGTCAGGATACTGCTTTAGTGTTGCTTTGGCGAGGTCATAGCCATCCATTTCACCGGGCATCACCACATCTGTAAAGACCAGTTGGATTTGTGATTTGGTTTTTAAAAGAACCAAGGCCTGTTTGGCGGTGTTGGCGGTTAAGGTCGTGTAGCCTAAGTCTTCCAGATAGGCTGCGGCGATATCGACCAGGGCCTGTTCATCATCGACGATCAAAATTGTTTCATCGCCTTTTGGCTGTTCGCTTAAGGATGCAGATTGAGCTCGGTTTGGGTCCTGTAGCTTGCTTTTATCCCTTGGTAAATACAGGTGAATTGTGGTGCCGCGGCCGGGTTCGGAATAAATCTTGATATGGCCGTTTGATCTTTGCACAAAGCCATAGACCATGCTCATCCCCAAACCGGTGCCTTGACCAATTGTTTTTGTCGTGAAAAAAGGCTGAAAGACTTGCTCTGCGACGTCTTGGCTCATGCCTATTCCGGAATCACTGATGGTGATTAAAATAAAATCACCGACGAAACTGCCGGGATTGTTTTTAACGTATGCGGCGTCTAGGGATTTGTTTTTGGTTTCAATCACTAATGTTCCGCCTTCGACCATTGCATCCCCAGCGTTTAGGGCAAAATTAAGCAGGGCATCTTCGAAATCCCCCGGATTGACTTTGGTCATCCAAACCTCGGCTGAAAGGTGCGTTTCAACGATGATTTTAGGCGTCAGAGATGTGATGATCAGGGCTTTCATATCCGTGATCAGCGTATTGACGTTCATGCGTTTTTGCTCGACCGGGGCATGGCGGGAAAAGTGCAGGAGTTTTTTGGTGATTTTAGCTCCCCGTTCGCTGCCGGCATAGGCCGCATCTACAAACTTCTTTGTTTCGGGCATTTTTTTGCATTTGCGTCTCAGCAATTCCAGATTGCCCATGATCACGCCCAAGATATTGTTGAAATCATGGGCGATCCCCCCCGTCAGTTGCCCGACGGCTTCCATCTTTTGCGATTGTATAAGAGCGTTTTCCAGTTGTCTTTTATTTGTAATATCATGGCCAATGGCGACAAATTCGATGGGATAGCCTTGGGCATCGAAGGTGGCCGTATTGGTCCATTGCAGCCAGCGTTCTTCGCCATGAGAATTAATCTGCATTTGTTCTTGGGTGCCTGTTGGATGGTCGGGCGTAAATTGAGCCAAGTGCATGAGCACGGGTTGTTTAAAAGCCTCAGGAACCAGATTGATAAATTTTGATCCCGTAAGCTCTATTTTGCTTTTATCAAAAAATCGACAATAGGCATCGTTGACCATCAACAAGGTCGTATCTAGGCGATTGCGACAGATTAAATCGGTTTGTTCTTCGACCAAAAAACGATAGCGTTTTTCGCTGTCGGCAATGGCTTGTAAAATAGGATTGCTGACGCGAATGAAAATGAAAATGCCAAAAAATATGATCACCAGTGCAAATCCACCCGTGGTGATGCCGGCCAAAATAAACGGTTCCCTGATTTCTTTGATGTCCATTTTGGCAACGATGCCCAGACCCAATACGTCCACGGGTTCATGGGCCGCCAAAACCAATTGATTGCGATAATCCAAGCCTATGGTTGTTCCTGATTTTCCCATCAGGGCCAAACGCATAGGTTCGGCCAATGAGGCGTCAAAAGGAACGGAAAAATTGTTGTGCGCCGTGGTGGCGCGTTGTCGCGCGATGAAAAATATTTTGTCACCGCGCCTTTGGCCAATGACCAATTCACTGGTGCCAGACATTGTGACAAAGCCTTCTTTGATTTGCAGCAACAACGCTGCTTCTGCGCTGCCCGTAAAGCCAGACCCATACGTGGTGTTGAAATTTGATATGGATTTGATCAGACGGGCGTGGCTGCGGGCCGTTTCCATCAAGCGATTTTCGGCTTCTTGAAAGGCTGTTTCGTAAAGGATGAGCAAGGTGATGCCCACCACAGATAAGGCAATCACCACCATCACAATGATGAGCGTATAGAGCGTCGTGTGCTCTCGTGAATCCTTAACTTTTACAGTGCTCGTTGTCATGTTTCACCTCAATATCATGACGGGTTAAATCCAGTTTAGTGAACATCCCTGTGGGGGCTTCTGCCCAAATAAATCAGACCTGCCGTGACCACTAAAAACGCAAACAAGGCTTAACCAACCCACCAAAAATTTGACATAAAACTGGTTCTTACCGCCGCCGTGTTGAACCATTTTCGGTGGATCTCATCAAAGGCTTGGGTGTTGATAAATGCTTTTAACTCTCGGTTTAAAAGGATCAGAAATTCGGGGCTTGTTTTGCGCACCGCAAGCGCGCGAGGAATGACTTTTATGGGGCCACCAACGCTTTTGATGCGTTTGCTTGTGTGATTGAGGGCAAAGTGCGTGTTGATAACGGATTCTGGGTAAATAATGGCATCAACAGTTTTGTTGTTAAGGGCTGATAAAAGATCGGCCAGAGTTTTGAAGATTTTGACATCGGCATCGTTTTTGCGTTCTTTGGTTATGCTCAGACTGGGGATGATTTGGGCCTGATCCGATTTAAAAGCCTGATATGCAATCATCCACGTTTCTTTGGGCATATTCTGGATTGTGAGGCCGCTGCGTTTGGCCACGGCATCTAAAACCTCGATGGCAAACCCCGCGGGCTGACCATTTTCATCCGTAATATAATACGGGGGAAAGTCCTTGGGAAAGACCGAGATAATTTCAGCAGGGGGACGTGAACTGGCGTGTGTATCGGCATACGCAACCGCCGGGGCGAATGTGACTGACAAAAATGCCAATACGATCAGGCCCTTTATAAATACAAAAAAGTGAACGTTTTGCATCACAACACGAATACCCTTTAAATGATTAAATCATTCAATTACAAGTCGTCGTAAGTAATTTTTGAAATCATCCAAGGTATAAGTGTACTTGATTTTAAATAAAAGCCCATACTTTTTTTGTGGAAATTTTTAACAAGACCGAAAAAACATGCGTCCGTTGTTATTCGACAATCAGTTCAATTGACGGCAGCAAACGTTGCAAGTTTTTTAACGATTTTCCCTGCCAAGGCACCTCTTTCGAAGCAACAATCTTAAGCTGGCTTTGTTTGCCGCGACACCCGATGACAAATTTTGACATCATGGTAATTCCGGAACTGTTCAAAAGCTTGAGGGCCTTAAAATCAAGGGTGATGGCGTTGCCTGATTCGTCTAAAGCCCCATTCATCAAGTCCAAAATAGCGGCGTATTCTTGCATACCACCCAAACGAATTGTGCCTTCAAAGCTCACGGTAGCGGAGCCTTTTGGGTATTTTACGGCGTAGTTTTCAGCTTCGATATTCATAAGTTTTAGTCCTAATTTTGTAAGTCTACAGAGAGTACAAATCGCCGCGTTAAATATCAATAACAACTTGTGTTGTGAGCTGAACAGTATCGTGAGTGGGGATAATTTTCCAAGAGACTTGGGCATCATGGTCGGTCACCATGGTGGCAAAGCCAAGCCCGGATTCACTGCCGCTTTCGATGTTGCGTTCCATTTGCATGACGAAAAAATCACCGGCATCCACGCTGGTAAATTCTTTCAAAAACGAAACCAACTTGTCATAGTTTTCAGGATTAACCTGATTGATCAAGGTGAAACGCAAGTTTTGATCCGATAAGCTCAACGACAATGAACTTGCGATGTTTTCTTGCGGATTGGCAAATTTCATGGCGTTTTCTAAAAGTTCATTGCCGATATAGGCCACAGCATCCTTGATTTGGTTGTGATGCGTTTTGGGCATTTCTTTGGGAATAAAGCTTCCGAAATAGTCCGCCAAAAAATCAGCAGACAGGCCGTTGTTGCGCCATCTTTCGGTAATCGGGCGAGAGGATGGAGAAAAGGCGAGCTCTAAGTACTCTTGTCCTCTGACCAATTTATCGTCAAATTTTCCATATGTTTTAACCTCGGTAATCACAGTTTTTCCCCCGTTTTTGTGATGAATGTCTTCGGCGCACGCTTGGTTGCGGCCTTGTTCTTTGGCTTGATATAAAACTTGATCGGCGCGAATGATTAAGGCCTTTGAAGCGTCACCCCGTTTTGGGTAAAAGGTGTGTACACCGATGCTGATCGTAACAAAATCCGAAACACCAGAGCCTTCGTGAGTTAATTTCAAAGCTTCGATGTTGGCGACAATTTCGTCGGCCAAGGTCTTTGCGCCCGCGATTTCGGTTTCCGGTAAAATCACCGCAAATTCTTCGCCGCCATAACGAACCGCTAAATCAAGGTCACGGCGGACCGTCTTGCTGATCGCGCTGGCAACTTGTTTTAAGCATACATCGCCCTGAGGGTGCCCATAGGTATCGTTGTAAATTTTGAAAAAGTCGATGTCGC
Organism: Rhodospirillaceae bacterium; assembly: GCA_002401565.1. Taxonomy (GTDB): domain Bacteria; phylum Pseudomonadota; class Alphaproteobacteria; order Rhodospirillales; family Magnetovibrionaceae; genus JANLGW01. The sequence continues at coordinate 7,758 of NVTL01000076.1, read as the reverse complement.
CCATTAACAACGAAATTGGACGTTTGTGACGGGCACAGGAATTAAAATGTTTTTCCAAATATTCATCAAAATGCCTGCGGTTCGACAAGCCCGTTAAGGCATCGGTTGTGCCGCGCTGCTCCGATTCCAAAAGATCTTCCCACATGTCCTGATCCATGTCGTCACTGTGTTCGTTGAGTGTATCTAAGATAATTTCAAGATCAGAATTTTGCGTGGTGATGGCGTCGACAAGTTCTTGAAGATGGCGCTGGGCTTCTTCTTTTTGAACGATTTCTTGTTCGAGTTGCTGGTTCGTGGTGATCAAATCATTTTCGATGGTGTCGCCATGTTCAACCGCAATGCTCATGCCGATTTCGCTGTCGGCCAACAAGGATTCCAGATCGGCAATTCTTTTCAGCAAGGCTTTTGGATCAGAGGTTTGATCGTCGCTCATCGTTCGTTAATTCCCATTATTCGCGTTTAATGACAACCAAGGTTATATCATCATGCACCTTGCCATCGTTAATAAAAGTATTCACATCGTCAACCAAGGCCGTGCGCAGGACACTTGAAGCGTCTTGCCAATGCTTTTCGATCACGTCACACATGCGGTCCATGCCGTACAGTTCGCCGTCTAAATCTTCGGCTTCGACAATACCGTCCGTATACAGCACCACAACGTCATTTTTGTTTAAGTGGGTTTCATATTCGCTGACAAACGGAGCGATGTTTTCTTCCAGACCAATCGGGAATCCTAAATCCATGGTATCGATGCGTTCGATGACGCCATCGCGGATGATCAACAGTTCTTCGTGTTGTCCGGCGACGCGAATGCGCCCATCAAAATAATGCACGATCGACAGCGACAGATTCTTGTCTGTGTTCATGCGGGCGGCGTTGCGATAAATGACCTGATTGATGGTGATCAGCGATTCTTTCAAATTCGGTTCCTTGCGTTCCATCAAGGCCCGGACCAGCGATTGCACCATCAACATGATGACGCCGGATTCAAGGCCGTGCCCGGTGACATCGCCAATGCCGATCAACACATGACCTTCGCAACACTGCAAAACATCGTAATAATCGCCACCGACTTCATCGGCAGCCTCCATGTACGCCGCGATGTCCAGTTCTGTGATCACCGTTAGTTCAGACTCGCGCGGCAAAATCATTTCTTGGATTTTTTGGGCCACCCCAAGTTCGGCTGAAATGCGCACGTTTTCTTGTTTTAAACGTTCATTCAATTCGTGAATTTCATCGGCGGCCTCAATCAGGGCGCCGCGGCTTTGCGCGTCTCTGCGGATAACCACAACCGCCGTCACCGCCGACAAAATCAAGACAATCGCGCCCAAAGCCACGGCAAATTGCAATTTGATCTGCATGGCCTTGTCGGAAGCATCTAAGTTCTTAGCGGCCTCTGCATTAATGGTTTGCACAAAGATATCGAGCTTTTTCAAAGCCAAGGTCTGGATTTGCCAAGCCGCGCTGACCATATCGCGCACGGCTGTGGTATTGCCTTGTTCAACGGCTTCGCTGATGGCTTTTTCAACAACGGGCTGGGATTCACCGATTTTCAAGGTGACTTCATCAAAGGCGGCGGTTTCGGCCGCATTCAAGCCAACGGCAAACAGCTTGTCGCGTTCAATCAAAAAATCCCGAGCATAAGCAGCGAAACGTTGTTTTTCATCGTCGCGATCAAAATACTCATCAAGGGTGGGGGCGATGGCAAGGCTGAAATTGCGGTTGCGAATGGCTTCGGCCATGCGAAAGGCCGCTTCTGTTTTAATGCGTAATGTGGTGTTTGTCCGGCGTGCTGAATCCATGTCGCCCAAATGGTTCAAAATCAGGAGCGCTAAGGCCAAAACACTGACAAGGATAATTGAAAAACCGCCAATTAATGTGCGGTTGCTACCAGCCCCTAAACTCATGAAATCCCGCCCTTATTTGTATTATTATTCGCCCTGTATAACATTGTGAGCAAACTACGCTATTTTGTTGGAGTAGGGAAGCCCTGTGGGTTAGAAAGTGCGCCTTCGGGGGCACAATGGTCGTCAATAATCACCCGTTCGGCAGCCACGCGCACACGGTTTTGGGCAATCAGTTTTAAGGCTAAAGGATATAATTTGTGTTCTTGTTCCAAAATGCGTTCGGCCAAACTGTCGGCGTTATCATCTGGTAAAACCGGAACCACGGCTTGGGCCAAAATTGGGCCTTCGTCCATGGCGGGGCGCACAAAATGGACCGTGCATCCGGTAAAGCGAACGCCCGCGTCCAACGCTTGTTCATGCACATGCAGACCCTTAAAAGACGGCAATAGGGACGGATGAATGTTAATCAGCTTATCTCGCCACGTGCGCACAAAATCGTCTGACAGCAACCGCATGTATCCAGCCAAGCAAATGAATTCAGCGCCCGATTGGGTGACAAGGTCGCTCATGGCACAATCGAAACTGGCCCGGTCATCATAGTCTTTGGGGCTCAGCGTCATGGTTGGAATGTCGGCTGCCTCGGCGCGTTCCAAGCCTTGAACATTGTCTTTATTAGACAGCACCAAAACGATTTCGGCGGGAAAGTCGTCGCTTTCACAGGCATCAATTAACGCTTGCAGGTTTGAACCACGTCCCGAAATCAGTACGGCAACTTTCATAATGGCTAACCCCAAGCCTTATCGGCATTCAAAAGCACAACGCCTTCATTGCCTTCGGGGCGAGGGACCACACGGCCAATTTCAAAGACCGTTTCGCCTTCGCTTTCAAAAATGGCTTTTAAGGCGGCAGCGCGGTCGGCTTCGACCACCACGGCCATGCCGATGCCACAGTTAAAGGTGCGGGCCATTTCGGTGGCTTGAATGTTGCCTTCTTTTTGAAGCCATGAAAATACCGGGGGCATGTCCCAAGACGCGGCATCGACTTCGGCTGCCAAAGTGTCGGGCAAAACGCGGGGGATGTTTTCCAAAATGCCACCGCCGGTGATGTGCGACAAAGCCTGTACACCACCCGCCTTAATAGCTTTCAGGCAGGACTTCACATAAATGCGGGTGGGCGCCAATAACGCTTCGCCCAGTTTTTGACCCGGCGCAAAGGGCGCCTCAATTTCGTAAGCCAGACGCGCCCGGTCCACAATGTGGTCGCGCACGGCGGCTTCCATTTTGGTTTCGGCGGTGCCACCAATGACGGCGTTTGACACGACATTGCGCACCAAAGAGAAGCCGTTGGAATGCAATCCGTTTGAGGCTAGGCCTAAAATCACGTCGCCGTCTTTGACGTCTTGTCCGGTCAGCACTTGGTCGCGTTCAACCGCGCCCACGCAAAATCCAGCCAGATCGTAATCGCCGCCGCCATACATGCCGGGCATTTCAGCGGTTTCGCCGCCGATCAAAGCACAGCCTGATTGGCGGCATCCTTCGGCGATACCGCCAATGATGGCCTTGCCTGCTGCGACGTCCAGTTTGCCTGTGGCGTAATAATCTAAAAAGAACAGAGGCTGCGCCCCTTGCACGATCAAATCATTCACGCACATGGCGACCAAGTCGATACCGACCGTGTCGTGTTTGCCTGAACAAATGGCGACTTTCAGTTTGGTGCCGACACCGTCTGTGCCTGACACCAAAATAGGGTCTTTGAACCCAGCGGCCTTTAAATCAAACATCGCGCCAAATCCGCCAAGCCCGGCCATGACGCCTGGACGTGTTGTGGATTTTGCGTCGCCTTTGATGGCTTCGACCAATGCGTTGCCGGCGTCGATATCAACGCCCGCGTCTTTATAATTTGCCCCGGAAATGACGGCCTCCTTGATGGTGAATTTAACACCACTCTGGTATTGATGGCTTAACGTGGTAAAAACAGTGCCAATAAAGTAGAAAATAAACATTTAGGGCGGCTTTGCAATGCTACATAGCAATCTGGACCGAATGATTTTCAGAAGGACGGGGAACACGTGCAGACATTTAAGGGAATTACGGCTTTCTATAAGGGGCTTGGTGGTGGTCTTAGCTTTTTGCTTTTGGTCTTATTTGCCCCGCCTTTGAAGGCAGAAGCCCCACGTTTATTCACCGTAAAGGGCGTGAATGTGGATGTCACGGCCGATTCGGCTCAGGCTGCGCGCATTCAGGCGCAAAAAGAAGGCGAATTAAAGTCGTTCACCCAGTTGTTAAAACGCCTGACGTTAAGTGCTTATCATGACCGTTTGCCGACCTTACCCTTAGAGCGCATCCGCGAATTGATACAAGACTTCGCCGTGACGGACGAAAAAGCTTCCTCAGTGCGTTATATCGCCAACATGGACTATCGTTACCGGGCACCTCAAATCCGGACGATTTTAAATGATGCAGGCATTCCGTACGCCGAAACAAAATCAAAACCGGTATTGATGTTGCCCGTGTATCAATCAGCCGGAGCGTTATTGTTGTGGGATGATCCCAATCCTTGGCGCACCGCGTGGCAGAACATGGGCAACCAAGGCGACGCTGGTCTTGTGCCCATGGTGTTGCCCATCGGTGATTTAGAAGACATTCGCACCATTGGTGCGGAACAAGCCATGGAAGGCGACGCTCAACGCCTTGCCGCCATGACGAATCGCTATCAAACCGGAGACGTGGTCGTGGCGCACGGTATTTTGCGTATGGACGCTGGCTATGGCTTGCCGGAATTGGAAGTTTATCTGACTCGTTTTGGCTCGGCCTTACAAGAACACACCGTGGTCAAAAGTTTCACCGCCATACAAGGCGAAGACGTGTCGGTTCTGTTGTCCCGCTCCGTCGTGCAATTAAAAGACCAAGTCGAAGACAATTGGAAACAAGACAACCTGATCCAAGCCGGACAAGCCCAGGTGTTGCCTTTGCAAGTGCGCGTGGCAGACCTTAAAGGATGGGTTCGGGTTCGTGATCGTTTGAACGGCGTGGCGATTATCCAACACGCCGACGTGGTGTTGATGCGTCAAGGCGAAGTCCATTTGAACCTTAATTTTATCGGCGATGCAGAACAATTGGCGTTGTCGTTGGAACAAGCCGATTTAATGTTGTGGGAAGAAGCAGGTAGCTGGTATCTTGGTCTAAGAAGTGCAGTCCAGTAGTAACAGTAGGTCCCCGTGAGATATCTTTTAACCCGCAATATTCCCAATATTATCACCTTGTCCCGGGTGGCCTGTGTGCCCTTGGTGATTTGGTTGATTGCCGAAAATATGATGTTGCACGCCTTTTGGGTGTTTATTGYGGCGGGCATTTCCGATGCCTTGGATGGCTTTATCGCCAAACGCTTTGATTTGGAAACGGAATTGGGAAAATATCTGGACCCGCTGGCCGACAAAGCCTTGTTGGTGTCGATTTTTATCAGCTTAGGCATAGCAGGCTATATTCCCAGTTGGCTGGTGATTTTGGTGGTGTTTCGCGACGTCGCCATTGTCAGTGGTGCGTTGTTGCTTGAAACTCTGACGCATTCGTTGACCATGCATCCGTTGATGATCAGCAAAATCAATACCGTGATGCAAATTGTGTTGGCCGCCGTCGTGTTGGCCGATGCGGGCTATGGCCTTGCTTTAAACAGCGGATTGGATATTCTGTTGGCGATGACTGCGGTGACGACCATTGTTTCGGGATTTGCTTACGCGGGCACCTGCATTCGGCGGGGAAGCCAGTTGGAGAAAAACAAATGACCATGGACAAACAGCTGGACAAACAGCTGGACAAACAGCTGGACAAAAAACTGGCCAGACAACGCCACCGCCAAGGTCAGGCGTGGTTTTGGATGAGCGGTTTAGCCGTATTTATGGGCTTGTTGTATATTTTGTCCGGTGTGCTGATGCCGTTTGTGGCGGGCTTGGCCGTGGCGTATTTTCTTGATCCCTTGGCGGATCGCGTTGAAGTCGTTCTGAAATCCAGATCTTTGGCAACGGCCATGATCCTGTTGGTCTTCTTTTCCTTAATTGTTGGGGCTTTGGTGGCTTTGTTCCCCTTGTTGCAAAGCCAAGTCACAGGCCTGATTGCCGCAATCCCCGCAGGTATTGATGCGGTGCGGACGTTTGTGCAGCCGTTTGTCGAACGTTTGGAAAGCCAGTTGGGCGCAGATGAAGTGCTGGCCTTAAAAAGCAATGCCGGGGCCTTTGCCGGAGGCGCTGTGGCGTGGCTGGGCGGTGTTTTAAAAAGCATATTTCTGGGCGGAAAGGCGTTTATCAACACCTTATCCATGATGTTTATTATGCCCATCGTGGCATTTTTCTTGCTTCGCGATTGGGATGTTTTGGTCAATAAGGTGGATGAACTTCTGCCCCGAAAATCAGCCGATACCATCCGCGCGCAATTTAAAGAAATTGATACAACCATCGCCGGGTTCGTGCGTGGACAAGCCACGGTCTGCCTGTCTTTGGGCGTCATATATGCGACGGGCTTAACGCTTATTGGCTTGGACTTTGGTCTGTTGATTGGCTTGGGCACCGGACTGATGGCGTTTGTGCCGTATGTGGGCATGTTAATTGGCCTGATGATCGCCTTTGGCGTGGCCTTGATGCAGTTTCAAGAGATGATGCCGTTTTTGATGGTGGCTGCCGTGTTTGGCTTTGGGCAAACTTTGGACGCCGCCTTTTTGACCCCCAATCTGGTGGGCGGACGGGTCGGCTTACATCCGGTGTGGATTATCTTTGCCCTGATGACCGGGGCTGCTTTGTTTGGCTTTACGGGCGTGCTGTTGGCGGTGCCATTGGCATCTGTGATTGGTGTTTTGGTGCGGTTTTCGATTGGACGGTATACCGAAAGCGTCCTGTATACGGGCGAATAAAGTGTCGCAAATTCCCTTTGATTTTGACCATCGCCCCGCCCTTGGCGGCGAAGACTTTCTGGTCGCGCCTTCCAATGCCGAGGCCGTGAAATGGGTTGAAATGTGGCCCAATTGGCCCCGTCCTGTGTTGGTGATTGTGGGCTTGGCAGGCTCTGGAAAAACCCATTTGGCGAACGTCTTTTTGGCCCAATCACAGGCGCGCCTTTTGACTCCGGAAGATTTAAAATTGGGTGCCGACAAAGCCTTGGACGGGCAAACCGCCTTAGTGCTTGAAGATATTCAAGGCTTTGTGGACGCAGGTCTCTCAGAAAATCTGTTTCATCTCTATAACTTAGCGGTCGAAGACGGTAAAAAGATTTTGATGACGTCCACCCAAGCTCCGGCCCGATTAAACATTCAACTCAAAGACTTAAGCTCTCGGCTGAAGACCGCGACCGTGGCCGAAATTTTACCGCCCGACGATGCCTTGTTGGCGGCGTTGATTGTCAAACAGTTCTCAGACCGACAGCTCAGTATCAATCAAGACGTTTTGGATTATATGATGTCGCGCATGAACCGAAGCTTTGCAGGTGTGCGTGATTTGATTAAAGCCGTTGATACCTTGGCCTTGGCGGAAMAACGGGCCATCACCAARCCKTTRGTRCGSCGSGTRCTCARCCYTKRRWWAGKRAAAAAAYAAAAAAATAAGACCGCTAACCAGGGGGGGTGAGGTTAGCGGCCTTAGTCTTGTCGTAACGCTTCTCTTCATTGAGGGAGGGGGGTCCCAAACGAGGAGTATCTTAGCGTTTTAGTCAGTTATACCTAATTTATGTGGGCACCATTTGGGGCATTACAATGGTTAATTTGCTTTTATTTAGATATGTATTCTTTTTTTATGCGGGTGAAGCGTGATACGTTAGGTGTCATTGGTCGTAAGCGTTGAAATGAATGTAAATTTTATGGATTTTTAAATGAGCCCTTCAAAAACACCTGCTGTTTCCCTGACCTCAACCGATCGATTTAACAATCGGGA
>NVTL01000075.1 GCA_002401565.1 Rhodospirillaceae bacterium | reverse complement strand
CGGTTTTGTCGTTTTGGGCATAGGTGAGGATTTGCGCCAGCGCACCGACGAGGAGGACGTCTGGCTTACCGGGCTCATCCCCGGCGCTGACTTCGATGCGGTCAATCATGGACCGGATGATTTCCATAGCTTGGGGGCGAGATGTTTCGTCGGTGAGCAGGGTTTGTAACTCAAGGACTTTTTTGCGGTAAAGTTCTGCCGTGTTGGGGTGAATCTCAATTTGGTTGTCTTCATGGGTGGCTTTCATAGTRCGCTCAAGGTTATTCTTGCGAATTTCTAAATCCTTGAGTTCACCCCGSACAAGRCCGGGGTCACCATCACCTTCGGTGACGAATTTCAAACAGCGYTTGATGGCTGTGTTGATCGTGTTCATCTCTTTCTGGTTTTGACGTGTGCGTGARCCYCGTTGTTTGTTCAGGCGTTTGGCTTCGGCTTTGAACTCTTTSACRAACGYRTCCATYAGGTCTTCGTTGCCYAGMAAAATGTCCTTGAGACCATTCATGACCCGATCTTCAACGGCTTGGGCCTTGATGCCAAYGGARCTRTYACARGTRCCKCGTTCSCGYTTGGCKGAACAGTAATARCGTTCYCGATTGATGATGGTCATGGCTCCGCCACAGGACCCGCATTTGATCAACCCKGTMAGSARKCGTTTTTTYGTTTGMCGYTTRTTRCCACAGCGTGAGGCGTAACGGGACTTGATGGCTTGAGCCGTTTYCCAAGTTTTYTCATCAATGATGCGCAGTTCKGGMACRTCCTTGAYCACCCAYTCRTGTTCCGGGTTWAGRCGAGAKGTGCGTTTGCCCGTATCYGGGTCTTTAACAAAACGTTGACGGTTGTAAACGATGCGCCCGGTATACAGGTCATTGTTCAAAATACCATTGCGCCGCTGCCGAGAACCGTTGATGGTTGAGGCATTCCATTGACCGCCRCGCGGGGACGGGATGCCCTCRGCATTTAAAYCYGCCGCAATCMGGCGCGGTGTTTTACCATCGSYATATTCYTTRAAKATGCGWTTGATGATGGYAGCYTGTTCYGGGTTRATTYYACGYTCWCCYGTTGTAACCGTWCCGTCATCGCGCAAGCGACGAACCATGTCATAACCAAAGCTATTGCCACCGGGAATTTTTCCGGCTTCAACYCGCCCWCGCTGACCGCGGCGGGTCTTGATGGCAAGGTCTTTCAGAAACAAGGCATTCATGGTGCCCTTAAAACCAATTTCAAGTTCGTTCACGWTGCCTTCGGACTTYGTAAARATACYGACTTCAGCAAAGCGCAGGCGTTTGTTGATTCCGGCAATGTTCTCTTGATCYCGGCTGATGCGATCAAGACTTTCCGCAACAACCACATCAAACTCTCCGCGTTTAGCGGCTTCCATCAAAGCCATCATGCCAGCACGCGCATTCAAATTATCACCGGATATGGCGTAATCCGTATAAACATCGACCACCGTCATCTTGTGTGCGCGCAAAGTTCCCGACACATGAGAACCTGATCATCAATGGAGGCTTCTGATTGCAGGTTTGATGAATACCGAGCATAAATGACAGCGCGCATGGTGAATTCTCCCAATTTAGGTTTTAATCAGTAGAGTCCGAACGATTGCGCTTGTCAACGAGAGGCCGTGAAGGTTGAAGGATATAAAACTCTCGTGCGGCTTGTCGTGCCAGAAGCTTTACAAGTTTGTGCAAACAGGCGTCTTCAAATGTAATCAACGGGACAGATGTTTTTAAAGCCTGTTTTGCGGGTTTGAGCATGTTTTTCCTTTCTGTTGTTGATGCCTTGTTCGATTATGTAAGGGCAACATATTGCTTCGTCAATTCGATAAATACAGCAAAAACAATGCATTATGACCTCACATGAGCCCACATGAACCCTTATGACCTCTCATGACCCCGTATGACCCTCGCAAAAATAATTTGAAAATAGTGCATTTTTTCAAAACGAGTGTTGAGACATAAATTACAGTCTCATCAACAGTGTCGTGAGGCAGAGGAAAGAGCAAAATAGAGAAAGAGTCAAGCTAGAAAATAGTGTAAAATCAGTCACTTATGACAACTCCAGCTATCTCTAGTTATCTCCAGCTATCTCAGGACAACGTGAAAAATAAATTTTACGGTTGGGATTGTTTTATCGGAAATAAATGAATGAAAAGGGGCCGTTTGTTAAGGTGTGTGGCTTAAATAAATAATGTTATAACAAAGTCTTAGATGTATTATTTAGGATATGAGGTGATAATTGAAGAAGGCTTAAAGTTCCAAAAATAATATTTCAGAAAAAATGAAGGAAAACGGATTTTTTTGAGTGAAAAATTCTAAAAAGTGTTTTTAGCTGGCGAGAGCGCGTTCTACAGCTTCTGGTTCACGGTCAATGACGGTCAGAAGAACACGGGCCGAACGATCTGGAACACGCCGTCCTTGTTCCCAATCTTGCAGGGCACGGACATCTAAACCAAAGCGATCTGCAAATTTTTGACGGCTAAGTTTTAAACGTTTGCGAAGGGCGCGGATGCGTTCAGCCGTTGGATCATCGACAATACGGCACGGGAGATCAACTTCACCCTGAACATGGGCAAGAACTTCGTTTAAGGCTTCCTCGACCTCATTGCCAAGTTGAGTGCGTTTGCTACTTGTCATAATTATTGCTCCTCTTTCTTGATGGCTGTAACCAGCTTGGTCCATGCTTTTTTGTCAGAAGGTGATAAATCTTCCTGAGCAGATTTGGCATAAGCCGTCAGGAGATATATGGACTGTGGCCCAGCGTGGTAAAAATATATCGTTCGTATGCCACCTCGTTTACCGCGACCAGAACCCGCCCAACGTATCTTGCGGATGCCGCCAGTGCCGGAAATTACAGAACCAGCAGTTGGATCCGTTGCAACAGTGGCTTCCATTTCTTTGCGAGATTCTGGCGTAATCATCTTGCGAATAGCGCGTTCATAAACTTTGGTTGTAAACATTTCCATTAAGATTAAGTATGCGGCATTGCCGCACCTTGCGCAAGATGTATTGTCATTAATTCAAAAAACAGAAAAGCCTGCTAATTTTTTGATGCAAATATCATTGATCTAATTTTTTATGATTAATTACAAAGCATTAAGACCATTATTCCATAAGTTTCCAGGAGTTCCATAAGATTCCACGTCTTCCATGTCGTAAAGAGGGGCAGGACATGGATGGTGGTACCACAATCCGCTCTGCTCAGCCGACGCCTGAGAAACTTATTCGCACCGGGGGGCTCAACGGAATGACTGATAATGATTACGGTTAAAAGGTTAGAAAGATAGCTTTGTCGAAAAAACGGAGACTTCAAAGTCCAAAATTGTTGAGCACGAAGGGCGAATAAGTCACCCACGAAAGAGGGCAGAGCGGAAAGTGTACGCACTTTCCATGTCCTGCCCTCCGCGACGACATGGAAGACGCGGAATCTTGCGGAATTTTGTTGAGGGGTACGAACGCTGTGCTCACCCTTCTAAAAAGCTCCCACAATACAGGAAATCGCTAACGATGGCGGGCGAGTTATCAGCGTTACTTGGCAACCAGAGCGCCTCGGAGAGAACGGCACGCCGTTATCTGCTGGCTACACAATTGCTTTTGAGGTGGATATTTAGTGTCTTAAGGCTCCTATGGACAGATGCGCCTCGCTAATGACGTTGGCACTCACCGGGCCGCAAGCGGCTCTTCGTTGGCCTTATTCAGCGATATTCGCAACCGCCTTAGCCAACTCGAATATTCGCTTGCGTACCTTGGGGTTAGTGATGCGGTAATACGCCCGCACAAGCTCAAGGGTTTCACGGCGGGCCATGGGGGATCGCTAGTCAGGGCCTCTGCCAGTTTGTCCGCGCTCTTTGGACTTGCCTGAAAAAAGTAGACTGCACCTCACTCTTTGGGCTGCCATATTTTCATACCTCATTGGGCTGATGTTCCCTAATGCAGAATGGCATCTGCGAATGTTATAGAAGTTATTAATGTAATTTTTGATCGATGTTTCAGCTTGCAACCTAGTCCCGAATCTTGTCCGCCAGACCACTTGTGCCTTCAAGGTTTTAAAGAATGTCTCCACGGGCGCGTTGTCGTAACACGCCTTAGCGCTCCTTCGGAAGCAAAGATTCTAGGGGAAGCAGATCACGTTCCTCACGTAATATTAGGTTCTCTTTACGAAGCCGTCGAAGCTTCTTTTGAACATCGTCATGCGGTCCTGACATCAGATCAGCATGTTTATGCGCTGTGATCCATTTGCCACCCCTGGGGATAATTAATCCCCTACCCAAGCTTTCAGAAATTTTGCCCCGAGATAATCCGCTGGTTAAAGCCAATTGAACGGCCTCTGCACGGAACTCGTCTGTGTTGTTTTTGCGTGTTATTTATTCCTCAAAGATACGCCCTAGCGCGCCTTCGGAAATATCATTTCCAGGGGCAACAATTAAAAATCTCGAAGGTGCTGTCTGCTTTTTCAGACAAGTCCATACCGTGTATGATGCAGAAAGAATCCCACTTCAATCTTGCAGCCTTACTCTTCAGCGGGTACTTTCAGGCATGACCGATTTAGCCCCCTATGCCTGTAAGGCCGAAGAGTCCCGTGGACGTCTTTATCCGGAACCCGAAAGCACCACGCGCAGCTGTTTTCAGCGGGACCGGGATCGTATTATCCATGCGGCTGCGTTTCGCCGCCTGCAATACAAAACCCAAGTTTTTGTAAACCACGAAGGCGATTTTTTTCGCACGCGTCTGACCCATTCGTTGGAAGTTTCGCAAATCGCCCGATCCATCGCGCAAAACCTGAACTTGGATCAGTATTTGGCCGAAACCTTGGCTTTGGCTCACGATATGGGGCATACGCCGTTCGGCCACGCGGGCGAATTCGCCATGGAAGATTTGATGAAACCGTTTGGTGGATTTGATCACAACGCCCAATCTTTGCGGGTGGTGACCAAACTGGAACAACGCTACGCCGAATTTGATGGGTTAAACCTGACCTGGGAAACCTTAGAAGGCGTGGTCAAACACAATGGACCAATGACGGGGTTCGAAGGCGCTGAGCCATTGGCGTGGGCAATTGTTGAATATGCCAAGGACCATGACCTGCATTTGGACACCTATGCCTCGGCTGAGGCCCAAACCGCCGCCGTATCGGACGATGTTGCGTATAACAATCACGATATCGATGATGGATTGCGGGCGGGCTTGTTTACCCTTGAACACATCAGCGAAGTGGATTTTGTTGGTGAAACCGTGGCCGAAGTCAAAGCGGCCTATCCGGGATTAGATTTTTCACGCACCGTGCACGAAGTCGTTCGCCGCACCATTGGCGCCATGGTCGAAGATATCTTGGTGGAAAGCAAAAAACGTCTTTTGGACGCTGATCCTAAAACCGTGGACGATATTCGCAATTTTGGCGCGCCCGTCATTGCTTTTTCCGAAAAAATGGCACAAAACGACAAAGAATTAAAAGAGTTCTTGTTTCCGAACATGTACAGGCATTACAAGCTGAACCGTATGACGTCCAAGGCACGCCGCGTGGTTCAAGATTTGTTTACCTTGTTCTTGGCGGAACCGGGAACCCTGCCCACCGAATGGCAAGTGGGCACAGACCAGCCGGGCACGCCGAAAACCGCGCGGGTGGTAGCTGATTACATTGCGGGCATGACCGACCGTCATGCTCTGGACGAACACAAACGCCTGTTTGATTTACAGGCCCGCACAAGCGACTTTACTTTAGGTTAGTTAAACTCATGAACCTTTTTACCCATTACCGCGAAGCGATCACCGGACTGATTGATGAATTAATTAAGGCAGGCGATTTGCCAGCCGGGTTGGATGCGTCGCGCATTACGGTTGAACCACCGCGTGACCCCAGCCACGGCGACATTACGACCAATGCCGCGATGGTGCTGTCAAAGCCCGCGCAGAAAAACCCCCGCGAAATTGCGGCCCTTTTAGCGGCCAAAGCCGAAAAATTAGACGGTGTGCAAGCCGTTGAAATTGCCGGACCGGGCTTTTTAAATATGCGCTTGTCCGATGATTTCTGGCATGCCCGTTTGCGTGATGTGTTGGATGCGGGCGTGGCGTATGGCGACAGTGCGTTGGGGGCTGCGGCTAAGGTCAACGTCGAATATGTGTCGGCTAATCCCACGGGTCCCATGCACGTGGGCCATGCCCGCGGCGCCGTATTTGGCGACGTGTTGGCGGCTTTATTGGAAAAAGCCGGATTTGACGTCACGCGAGAATATTACATCAACGATGCGGGGGCTCAGGTGAAAGTCTTGGCCCGTTCCGTACATTTGCGGTATTTGGAAGCCTTGGGCCAAGACATTACAATCCCCGAAGGCTTATATCCCGGCGACTATTTGGTCGATGTGGGCAAAGCCTTGGCCAAAAGCGAAGGCGATAAATGGAAAGACGCGCCAGAATCTGATTGGATCGACCTGTTTAAGGATTTTACCATTGCCGCCATGATGGAATTGGTGAAGGCCGATTTACTGGCCTTGGGCGTCAAACACGATGTGTTTTCGTCTGAACGTGATCTGGTCGAAAACGGCAAAGTCGATGAAGCGCTCGATTTCTTAAAAGACAATGGATTGTTGTACCAAGGTGTCTTGGAACCGCCAAAGGGCAAATTGCCCGATGATTGGGAGGCGCGTGAACAGTTGTTGTTCAAAGCCACCGCGTTTGGCGACGATGTGGATCGCCCGGTGCAAAAATCAGACGGCACATGGACCTATTTTGCCGCCGACATGGCGTATCACTTGGATAAATATCGCCGTGGTTTTGCTGAAATGATTGATGTTTGGGGCGCCGATCACGGTGGTTACGTCAAACGCATGCAGTCCGCGATTAAGGCTCTGACGGACAACAAAGGCACTTTGGATGTAAAACTGTGCCAAATGGTGTCGTTATTGGACAACGGTGTTCCGGTGAAGATGTCAAAACGGTCCGGCACCTTTGTCACCTTGCGCGATGTGGTCGACAAAGTCGGCAAAGACGTGGTGCGCTTTATCATGCTGACCCGTAAAAACGATGCGGGCTTGGAATTTGATTTTGCCAAGGTCACCGAACAATCGCGGGATAATCCGGTGTTTTATGTGCAATATGCTCATGCTCGGGTGAATTCAGTGATGCGTATGGCGGTCGAAGAATTGAGCGCGGATGTAGTCAACGACGATGCGATACACGGCGCCAGCCTTGAACGGTTGGACGATGCGGCGGAATTAAGCCTGATTAAATTATTGGCCCAATGGCCGCGTATGGTCGAAAGTGCCGCCACCGCACACGAACCGCACCGGGTTGCCTTTTATTTGGGCGATTTGGCGGCTGAATTTCATGCCTTGTGGAACAAAGGCAAAGACAACAAGGGCCTGCGGTTTATTATTGCCGATGATGTTGATCTGACCTTGGCTCGCTTGGCAATGATCCGTGCTGTGGCGAATGTCATTGCGTCTGGCCTTCAGGTCTTTGGCGTTACCCCCGTAAAAGAAATGCGTTAACCTTTTTTGTGTAGACTTAGAAAATGAATACAGCGCCCGATCCCAGAGACGACAATTCCCCCGACGCTTCCGAGCTGTTGGATTTTGAACTTATTGCCAAAAGCCAGCCGGAAAAAAGCCGGGGCATTTGGTTGTGGGTGGTTTTGATCTTGATTTTAGGGGCCGCTGGCTGGGCCGGGTGGATGTATCTGGCCGCTCAGGACGATGAAATGGCGAAAGCCAATCCGGGCGGCGTGCCGTTGATTATGGCCCCTCAATTTGATCTTAAAGAAAAACCCACCGATCCCGGTGGTATGAAAATTCCAGATCGCGATAAGTCTGTTTATGACCGTATGAACGGCGGTACGACGGCGACGGCAAACAATGGTGTTGAACGTTTATTGCCTTTGGCCGAAGTTCCGGTTGAATTGCCAAAGGTGCTAAAACCAACGCCCGCGCCCAAAGTGGACGGCTCGGTTAATCAGCCTGTTGCGATTAAGCCTGTTGAAGCGGTCGCACCCCCTGCGCCGCCGGTTGCCCCGCCGGTTGCCCCTGTGGCCCCTGTTGTTGAAAAAGTGACCCCTAAACCTACGCCAACACCTGTACCAACACCGGCTCCGACCAGTGCCGCGAAGGTGATTGCTACGGCTCCGGCTGGATTGGGCTATATGGTTCAGTTGTCCGCCGTGCGCACCGAAAAAGCGGCGTTGGGCGAATGGAAACGTTTAAGCAAAAAACATCCAGATGTTTTGGGTAGCCTAGAAAGTGTTATTCAGCGCGCCGATTTGGGCAGTCGCGGAATTTTCTATCGGGTCCGGGGCGGATGGATCAAAAACCGCGCAGATGCTAAATCCATATGTGGTGAATTAAAACGCCGCAATGTGGGTTGCATTATTGTTAAACCATAATGTCCAATCCTAAGGCTGTCATTTTTGGCTGTTCAGGCTTGCATTTAACTGATGCAGAGCGCGATTTTTTTGGCGCTTGTGACCCGCTGGGTTTTATTCTTTTTCAACGCAACTGTGATAATCCTGACCAAGTGCGAAAGCTGGTTGATGATTTGCGGGCTTCGGTCGGACGCCTTGATGCTCCGGTTCTGATTGACCAAGAAGGCGGGCGCGTGGCGCGGCTAAAACCACCACACTGGCCCAGATTTCCCCCCGCCATGGATTTTGCAGCACTCTACGCAAAAGACAAAGATAAAGGCTATGAAGCCGCARTTTTGGGCGGTCARYTGATTGCTCATGARCTTTTTRAATTGGGCATYACGGTYGATTGCGCGCCKGTSYTKGACGTKCCGCAATCRGACGCCGACCCSATCATTGGSGATCGSGCCTTTGGTAAAGAYATCMGGACCATYCAAATNCTTNGCSGGGGCCTTTATGAATGGMYTGGCMMRGGGYGGCGTRGACCCGGTGATCAAACATATTCCGGGKCATGGRCGCGCTTTGGTCGACAGCCATTTGGAATTACCCTTAGTTGATGTGCCCTTGAAAGAACTACAAGACGTCGATTTTCCACCGTTTAAGGCTTTAAATACAGCCCCATGGGCGATGACCGCGCACGTGATTTACAAGGCTCTGGATAACAAGGCTCCGGCCACTACGTCGCCGTATGTGATCGCCGAAATCATTCGCAAAGACATTGGTTTTAAAGGCTTATTGTTGTCCGATGATCTGTCCATGAAAGCCCTATCTGGACAATTGAAAGACCGTGCCAAGGACTGCTTAGCGGCCGGGTGCGATGTGGCTTTGCACTGTAATGGTGAACGGGACGAAATGGTTCAGGTTATTCGCGGTGTAAAATCAATGACGGCGGATGCCTATTCGCGCTATAAGCTTGGGGAAGATAGGCGCTTGACGGCAAAACAAGATTTTGATCCTGCCCAAGCCCGTGCTCGTTTTGATGATATAATGGGAACATAGCTTAAGTTATGGGTTTTGATTTACAAAGTCTGCTGGCAGGCATCATGGTTTGGGCCGTGCCGATCTTGTTGGCGATCACCCTGCACGAAGCCGCACACGGTTGGGTCGCGTCAAAATTGGGCGACGATACGGCGAAAAATATGGGCCGCGTCACCTTTAACCCTTTCAAACACATTGATAAATTCGGAACAATCATACTGCCCGCAGCATTGTTGTTGATCAGCGGTGGGCAATATATGTTTGGTTTTGCCAAGCCCGTTCCTGTGAATTTTAACAACCTGCGCAACCCAAGACGCGACATGATTTTGGTCGCGGGGGCTGGACCTGCGGCGAACTTTTTGATCGCGATCACGGCGGGCCTGTTGTTGCATGTGGCCCCACATTTACCGGACTCGTATATTCCGCTGGTGGCCGAAAACCTGCGTAATCTATTGTTTGCAAACGTTATTTTCGGAGTGTTTAACCTCATTCCGTTGCCGCCCTTAGATGGTGGACGCATTGCGGTGGGTCTGTTGCCCCGACCTTTTTCCTATTGGTTGGCCAGCGTTGAACGCTTTGGGTTTTTGATTATTATCTTTGTCTTTTTTGCCTTGCCGTGGATTGGGCAAAAAGTGAACCTTGACCTGAATGTGATATGGTGGTTGGTGTGGGTGCCGACAATGTTTGTGGTTGATATCATCGCAACGATCACAGGCTTGAAATGATTTGAGTGGGGCAGGGATGTCAGACGACTTAAACACTATTTCTGATGCAGAAGACGACGATGACACAAAAAAAGTGTCGCGTTTGATGCCCTTTGTCGTGGATGTCGAAGGCTATGAAGGCCCGATTGACGTTCTGTTGACCTTGGCGCGCGATCAAAAAGTGGATTTGATCCACATTTCGATTGTTGAATTGGCCGATCAGTACTTGGAATTTGTCCATAAAGTCAGTTCCACCAACCTAGAGCTTGCCGCCGATTATTTGGTGATGGCGGCGTGGTTGGCGTATTTGAAATCCCGTTTGTTGTTGCCCGATTTAAACGACGAAGACGAACCATCGGGCGAAGAGTTGGCCCAAGCCCTGCAATTTCAACTGCAACGCTTAGAATCCATGCAAAAAGCCGGCGAAACCTTGATGGCGCGCATGCGTTTGGGGCAGGATTTTTATTCCCGTGGAGCCCCAGAACGCTTTCAAACCATCCAGCACAGCGTTTTTGAAGCCAGCCTGACCGATTTAATCCAAGCCTATGCGCGGCAAAAAAGCAAAGCGATCAAAGGCCAAACGTTGCATATCGAAACGTCTTGGGAACTGGCCACCATCGAAGACGCTTTGGTGCGGTTGCGAAGCCTAGTCGGCCATACGCCCAGTTGGACAATTTTGGCGAAATTTTTGCCGAACGATATTAAAAACCCATTGACCAGACGGTCAATGCTGGCGGCGAATTTCGGCGCCGTATTGCAATTGGCCAAAGAAGGCCGCTTAAATATCCGCCAAGATGGCAACTTTGGTGAAATTTATTTCCAAACCACGTCCGATTGGGACAAACCTTTTGTTCATGACAAAAAAATCGTAAACAGTGATGATGATGACTGAAACAGAACCAGAATCCGAAATCAAAGTTGAAACTGAAGCTGAAAAAGCGCCTGATCCTGCATTGGACCGAGCAGCGCGCAGCAAGGCCGAAAACGAAGCCTTTGACGCCTTGCCTGACGATGATTTGGATGATCTAGAAGGCGACGCGCCGTTTGATGGCGAAGACGTGCGCTTGTTAGAAGCCGTTCTGTTCGCCAGTTCATCCCCCGTGACCGAACGCAAATTAGTATTGCGCTTGCCCGAAGACGTTCCCATCAAGGCTTTGCTGCGTGAGCTTAAGTCCCAATATGACGGGCGGGGCATTGCCTTGTTGCGCCGTGGCGGGTCATGGGCGTTTCGCACAGCCCCAGATTTGGGTGCACGCCTGAATTTAGAAGTCGAAGTGTCGCGCCGATTGTCGCGCGCCGCCATCGAAACGTTGGCGATTATTGCCTATCACCAGCCCGTAACGCGGGGTGAAATCGAAGAAATTCGTGGTGTCAGCCTCAGCAAGGGCACTTTGGACCTGTTGTTTGACGAAGGTTGGATCAAACCGCGCGGACATCGCGATACGCCGGGGCGTCCTTTGCAATGGGGCACAACCGATGCCTTTTTGGATCACTTTGATTTGGAAAGCGTCAGCCAGCTGCCGGGATTGAAAGATTTGCGCGCCATGGGCCTGTTGGACGCGCGTCCGGCCATCGAAGCCTATTCCATGCGCGGCGACATGAAATCATCCGAAGACGTGCAAGAATCCATGGAGTTTAAGGAATCGGAGATCGTTCACGCCGAACGCCACGCCGAAGATGGCCCAATCGTTGAGCCAGAGCCACATGCGGCGCCTTTGATGCAACCCAAACCTGAGCCTAAAGCAGAGCCAGAAGTTGAAATGGATGCGTCCGGCACGACCAAGAATACCGCCGATAAATTAGACGCGGCCATGGGCGCTGTCGCTGATGCGGTTAAAAGTGCCGTGAAAGCTCTCGAAAAAGATCAAGACGAAGAAGAATAAGAGCAAAAATTAAACTTCTTTTCCTTGATCAGTTGGACCTCACTTTGTATGAAGGTCATAGATATCAATTTGAATTTAATTTTCAGAGCTTAAAGCTCTAAATATAAGGTGGATAACAACATGGGCGTTATGGGTATTTGGCAGTGGGTTATCGTTTTGGCGATTGTTCTTCTGTTGTTTGGCGGTCGCGGTAAAATCTCGGCTTTGATGGGTGATTTCGGCTCTGGCCTTAAATCCTTTAAAAAGGGTTTGAAGGACGAAGACGACGATTCTGACGACAAAAAAGCAGCCATCGAAGACAAGCCTGCGATGTCTGAAGAAACCAAGTCCGAAGACAAAGACAAAGCTTCTTAAAGCATGTTTGACATCGGCTGGCAGGAACTTTTTATCGTCGCGATCTTGGCTTTGATCGTGGTGGGTCCCAAAGACCTGCCACAGGCCATCCGCACGATCACCACTTGGGTACGTAAAGCCAAGATGATGACTCGCGATTTTCAAGCGGGCGTCAATGAAATGGTGCGCGAAGCCGAATTGGATGACATCAAAGATACGCTGACATCGGGTACGACTGACCTGCACAAGAAAATTTCCGATGCGGTTGATCCCGATGGCGAACTGTTCAAGGGCATGAATTTGTCCGATGGTGATTTTGAAATCGATAATAAATCAGGCAAAAGCTCGGCTAAATCTGATGACGTCGATGATATCCCTGCGGATGAACCCTTGACCATCGACGATGCCATCGAAATGGGCGTGATCAAACCCGAAGAAGACGCTTTGCCCGAACAAACGGCGATGGCGGTCAAGCGCAAGCCCAAAGCGACGGCTGAACCCAAAGCAAAAGCGAAGCCTAAGTCTAAGCCAAAAACAAAACCTAAAGCTAAGGCCAAACCGAAGCCCAAAACGGATGTAAAATCGTGAGCGATACGGATACGGACACGGACACGGACACGGACACCTCAGCCGGCGAAGCCCAAAGATCACCACTGCTCACGCATTTGATTGAGTTGCGGCAGCGCCTGATTTATTCTGTTGCGTCTATTTTGGTGCTGTTTTTTGCTTGTTATGGCGTGTCTGAATATCTGTACTCGTTTTTGACGCAACCGTTGGCGGATGTGTTGATTGCCCAAGGTGGCGGCTCTCAGCGGATGATTTATACCGCACCCCACGAATTATTCTTTACATACATTAAGGTCTCCCTGTTCACGGCGTTGTTTTTAAGCTTTCCGTTTGTGGCGGCTCAGTTTTGGAAATTTGTGGCCCCCGGTCTTTATAAAAMSRAAAAAAACGCGTTATTACCATTTTTGATAGCGTCCCCCGTTTTGTTCTTTATGGGCGCGGCACTGGCTTATTATTTTGTATTCCCATTGGCTTGGGAATTTTTTGCAAGTTTCCAAAGCACCACGGGTGCGGGCGGATTGCCCATTGAATTGGAAACCAAGGTCAGCGAATACCTGTCSTTGGTGATGCGTTTGATYTTTGTYTTTGGCTTGGCCTTTGAATTGCCKGTYGTGATGACGTTGTTGGGCAAGGCCGGTGTTGTGACCGCCAAGGGYCTTCGTGAAAAACGCCGTTATGCGGTGGTTGSCGCYTTTGTCGCKGCKGCYGTYTTGACSCCMCCSGACGTGATCAGCCAAATCGGTTTGGCCGTGCCAACGTTGYTGTTGTACGAAGTATCGATCTTGTCGGTGGCGCTGATTGAACGCAAACGCAAGGAAAACGAAGCCGAACAAGACGCTGAAAATAATTCAGATGATGATTAAAATCCAGAAGGACCTTGGACCTTAAGGCCTGAGGGGAATGATATGCACGATATTCGCAAAATCCGCGACAATCCCGAAGCCTTTGATGCAGGCCTAAAACGCCGGGGGGTGGACGCCATCAGCGCCACCCTGATCGAATTGGACACGGAACGGCGCCGCATTGAAACCCAAGCCCAAGAAATTCAGGCCGCCCGCAACAAAGTCGCCAAACAAATCGGCATGCGCAAAGCCAAGGGCGAAGATGCCTCTGACCTGATTGAACAAGTGTCAAAATCCAAGGCCGCCCAGGCCGAGGCCGAAGTTCAAGCCAAGGCCAAAACCGACGAGCTCAACACCTTGTTGGCGACCATTCCAAATATTCCAGACGCCAGCGTACCCGATGGTGCGGACGAAAACGAAAACGTTGAAATCCGCAAATGGGGCGTGCCCACGGCGTTTGAATTYGAAGCCAAAGACCACGTCGATTTGGGCGAAGGCCTTGGCCAGATGGATTTTGAAATCGCGGCCAAAATGTCCGGCGCGCGCTTTGTTGTGCTGACCGGGCAACTGGCCCGCATGGAACGCGCGCTGGCAAATTTCATGTTGGACGTGCACACGTTGGAAAATGGCTATATGGAAGTCAATCCACCCGCACTGGTGAAAAGCAATGCGCTGTTCGGCACCGGGCAATTGCCCAAGTTTGCCGAAGATTTGTTTCACACCGACGATGATTATTATTTGATTCCCACGGGCGAAGTCCCCTTGACCAACATTGCCGCCGGAAAAACCGTGAATGAGGCTGATTTGCCTGCGCGTCTGACCGCCAAAACGTGGTGTTTTAGATCCGAAGCCGGATCAGCGGGCAAAGACACGCGCGGCATGATCCGCCAACACCAATTCACCAAAGTTGAAATGGTCACCATCACGCGGCCCGAAGATTCCGCCGCAGAATTAGAACGCAAAACCGAATGCGCCGAAGGCATCTTGCAGCGTTTGGACATTCCGTATCGTACCGTGGCCTTGTGCACCGGGGATTTGGGCTTTGGTGCGGTCAAGACGTACGACATCGAAGTCTGGTTGCCCGCGCAAAACACCTACCGCGAAATTTCCAGCTGTTCCAATACCGGCGATTTTCAAGCTCGCCGCATGAACGCGCGCTTTAAACGCGAAGGCCAGAAAAAACCGGAATTTGTGCATACCTTGAACGGGTCCGGCTTGGCGGTTGGGCGGTGTTTGGTCGCGGTTATGGAAAACTATCAAAACGAAGACGGCACCATCACCATTCCCAAAGCCCTGTTGCCGTATATGGCGAACCAAGAGGTGATCGAAACAAATGCGTGATCGGGTTCCCGATTTAAAATCAGCCCGCGTGTTGATTTCCAACGACGACGGCATCGACGCGCCGGGTATCAAGGCGTTGGAACGGGCCTTTAAACGCATTTGCGCAGAAGTTTGGGTGA
>NVTL01000074.1 GCA_002401565.1 Rhodospirillaceae bacterium | reverse complement strand
CGGTTGATCCGGGCAAGATCAAAAACCTTCATGCTAAAATCGGCGAACTGACCATAGAGCGGGATTTTTTAGCGGACGCGCTCAAACCATGGACCGACAAATGAGACGGGACATGATTGAGCGCGGTAATAAATTACCGATTACCCGCCAATGCCGTTTACGAAAGCTAAACCGCTCGGGAATTTATCACCGGCCTCAAGGCGAAAACATCCAAAATTTAACCTTGATGCGGATCATTGATCAGCATTTTCTTGAAACGCCTTTTTTTTGTGTCGGACAGATGACTTGGCATTTGAAGCGTCAGGGGCACAAGGTGAATATCAAGCGTGTTCGGCGGTTGATGCCCTGAACGAAGCCCTGGAGCATTACGGACCGCCGGAAATATTCAATACWGATCAAGGTAGCCAGTTCACCTCTTGGGCTTGRATAGATCGGTTGAAAGAAGCTGGTGTTCGCATCTCGATGGATGGCAAAGGTCGGTTTATGGATAACATATTTATAGAACGGTTATGGCGCAGCCTGAAATATGAATGCATCTATCTTCATGCCTTTGAAGGCGGCGCTGAAGTGCGGGCAGGCATCGGAAAATGGATTAAATTTTATAACCGGGACCGACCAGAGGACATGATTATAGCTTAAATTAGTGAATGATCTGTCCGATCAATGGGGAGTAGCTCAACCTATCCATTTCAGGGAATTCYAAAACCAAGATTGTTTTGCCATGACGAATGCCTTGCTGGTCACATACCTGTCGGTTACATACCCGCAAGAGCACTTTTAATTTTTTGGCCGCGTCTGCCATGACCCACTGGGTCCTCAAAGATTCTTGAGTGGTCAAAAAATGGACAGCGGCGCTTTCGCCTTCGGCTTGGTTGTCTTCGACCCACGCCAACAATTCATTTATTAAACCATTGGGATATCCCCATTTTGTCAAATATGCAGCCTCTTCGGAAACCCGTTGAACAAACGATTCAACCACAATTGTTTTCACAGGTGAGGGAGGATACATGGAGGGTTTTGGATCTTCGCAAATTTCTTGCGTTAAGCAGGATGTGAAATGTTCTTGGTCTATGCCGGATTCTAAATCAACTTTGACCATTTTGTATTTACCCAAAACGGCGGTTGGTGCCCAATAACAACCAAACCAAGGCTGGCCGCGTTCATAAGCCTTATAGATATGTTTGCTGGTGATCTGACACCCCACCCTGCGGGGCAGGTCAGGAAGGCTGATTTATTGGGATCTTCTGGATGTTTAAACATTTTCGCATTGGCTTTGATAAATGCCGGGTTCAGCTTAAGGGAGGCCTGTCATTTGTTTTTTTACAATTTTTCCGCAAGGCGGTATAAATAGAACCAGATTTTAAAATTGGACCCTTGTATTATTATGCACCGCTTTCGCATTCCCAACTTTTCGTTTTCACCCGTACTGGCGTTATTGCCGGGGCTGATGCTGTTGGGCGCGTTTAATGTTGATGGGCATATTTCACCGTTTCAATTGCTGGTCAGTGCTTTGATGATTTTGGTGGGTGGCGTGTGGGCGGGCTTGAAATCTTCCCAAAGCCTGACGCAAACGGCCCCGCATCCGCAACCCAAAACACAGGTGGATATTTCKCTGGCTTCGGCAATTTTGGATGCTTTGCCSGAYCCCRTTTTGTTRTTGGACAAACGCCGCCACGTGGTGGCGTCGAATCGGGCCGCAAATGCTTTGTTGGGCGAAGGCGTTCATGGCCGCGATGTGTGTTTGACGCTGCGCCACCCCGATGCTCAAAATGCCGTCAAGACTGCTTTGGACGGCCAACCATCGAAAGACAATATTGAAATCATTTTTGATTCTCCGGTGCGTCGTGTGTATCAGTTGCAAGTCATGAACATTCCCAAGGAAGCCTCGAACACCGTGCGGGCCGTGGTGGCTTTACATGACCTGACCACCTTAAAACATGTCGAAGACATGCGCGCCGATTTTGTCGCGAACGTCAGCCATGAACTGCGTTCGCCCCTGTCTTCGTTAACGGGCTTTATCGAAACCCTGCAAACCACCGCCAAAGATGACAGCCAAGCCCGCGAACGATTTTTGGATGTTATGGATGGCGAAACCAGCCGCATGGCGCGCTTGATTGATGACCTGTTGTCGCTATCGCGCATCGAAGTCAAAGAACACATTCGTCCCACCGAACGCGTTGATTTAAGCGAAATCTTAGCCACCGTGGCCCAATCGGTCGAATTGCGGGCCACGCAAAAAGGGATGACCATCGACATTCATATAGACGATGACCTGCCGCCCATATCCGGCGATACAGACCAGCTGCATCAGGTCTTACAGAACCTAATTGATAACGCGGTAACGTATGGAGCGGAAAAAACGGCGGTGAAAGTCTCCATCAAAACCCTAAACGAATTTGCGGGCACAGACGCACCGGGCGTTGAAATCAGCGTGCAGAATTTTGGTGATGGCATCAGCGAAGAACATCTGGCGCGCCTGACCGAACGATTCTATCGCGTCGACAAGGGCCGATCGCGCGCCATGGGCGGCACGGGGCTGGGATTGGCCATCGTTAAACACATCGTGAATCGCCACCGTGGGCGTCTGTTGATCGACAGCACACTTGGAAAAGGCAGTGTTTTTTCTGTRCACYTGCCCRCMAKCKCATAAAWRTYCCMTNAMAAWKCANAGGCNTTRCGGASCGTCATATAACCGTAACATATCTTTCATAAAAGGGACTCCKMSRRAGCTTARRTNTTTGCGSCGTGACATGMWGTCACACCRYATTTAAACCTKTAGGAGTTAAMCTYRATGTTTACGAAAACCCTTGCGGCCGTTGCYYTGGCTAGCCTTGTTATGACCAACGCCGCCCAAGCCCGTGACCAAATCCGCATTGTTGGATCGTCAACCGTATTTCCTTTTTCMGCMRCYGTTGCTGAACAATTTGGCAARACCASYGATTTYAAAACYCCYGTTGTTGAGTCCACGGGCTCCGGCGGTGGATTNAAASTNGTTYTGTGCKGGTATCGGYGATCAATACCCCGACATCACAAACGCATCTCGTCGCATCAAAAGCAGCGAAGTCAAAAAATGTGCGTCCAATGGCATCACCGCCATCACCGAAGTTAAAATCGGTTATGACGGCATTGCCATTGCGAACTCGAAAAAATCACAAAAGTTTGACCTGACGTTGAAAGATTTGTTTTTGGCTTTGGCGAAAAACGTTCCAACGGGCGTTGACGGCGAAACCGAGGCCAATCCAAACAAAACTTGGTCTGATGTGCGTGCTGATCTTCCCAACGTGAAAATCGAAGTGCTTGGGCCTCCGCCAACATCTGGCACCCGTGATGCTTTTGCTGAATTGGCATTGCAAGGCGGTTGCAAGACTTTCCCTTGGATTAAAGCGCTCAAGAAAAAAGACAAAAAAGCGTTCAAAACCTTGTGCCACAGCGTTCGTGAAGACGGCGCGTACATCGAAGCCGGCGAAAACGATAACTTGATCGTGCAAAAACTGGACGCCAATCCAAACGCTTTGGGCATCTTTGGGTTCAGTTTCTTGGACCAAAACGCGGACAAAGTTCAAGGCTCGCTSMTSRWSKGCMWNGRYGTSAYYTTCKWWRRCATYGCTTCTGGTGACTATCCCGTATCACGCGCTTTGTACTTTTATGTCAAAACCGCGCACGTTGGAAAAGTTCCAGGCATGCAGGAATATGTGTCTGAATTCACCTCGAACAAAGCTTGGGGCGACGAAGGTTATTTGACCGACAAAGGCYTGATCCCYATGCCGAAAACCGAACGCGCTAAATTTAACAGTGATGCTAAATCACTCGCTAACTTGGCTCTTTAAGGACTCAATACGTGACAACTTCTCCCACAAATCGTTTGCGTGTTGGACGTTCGTCACGTCGGGCTCAAAAAAATAAGGAACTGGTGATCAAGACATTCTTGATCGCCAGTTCTCTTATTGCCGTGTTAACAACGGTTGGCATCGTTGCCTCGCTGTTGTTTGAATCCCTAAAATTCTTTAGTGAAATTCCCTTTACCGATTTTATATTCGGCCTGCAGTGGAGCCCCCAAACGGCCATTCGCGAAGACCAAGTCGGTGCATCTGGTGCCTTTGGCATCGTTCCCCTATTTACAGGCACGCTTTTAATCAGTGCCATTGCGATGATCGTGGCAACACCCATCGGCTTGTTTTCCGCAATTTATCTTTCAGAATATGCTCACATCCGCGTTCGCAACTGGGTCAAGCCCACTATGGAAATCTTGGCAGGCATTCCCACCGTTGTGTACGGATTTTTTGCGGCCTTGGTTGTTTCGCCTTGGCTGCGGGGCGCTGGTGAATTTGCGGGTTTTGAGATTTCATCTGAAAGTGCGCTGTCTGCTGGATTGGTCATGGGTATTATGATTACGCCGCTGATTTCCAGCCTATCGGACGATGCCATTAACGCGGTCCCCCAAGCCATGCGCGATGGATCGTTTGGATTGGGCGCGACGCAATCTGAAACCATTCGCAATGTTGTTTTACCCGCCGCCCTGCCCGGCATTATGAGCGGSCTTTTRTTGGCSGCWTCGCGCGCYATTGGCGAAACCATGATTGTGGTSATGGCKGCCGGACTTGCSGCAAASCTGACCGCSAAMCCGTTYGAAGCCGTGACCACCATTACCGTRCARATTYTSACSCTKCTGACGGGYGATCAGGAATTTGACASTGCCAAAACRCTGKCCGCCTTTGCGCTGGCCYTGATGCTGTTTRTCACCACTTTGATCTTRAACRTCTTTGCCCTRCRCATTGTGAAAAAATATCGTGAACAATATGAATAATTCAGATCGCATCAAAGCCGGCCTCGCCAGACGGTACCGGGCCGAAAAACGCTATCGCCTGTATGGCATTTTGGCGATTTTCACCGCCATCAGTTTTTTGGTCATCATGCTTTCGGCCATCGGCATTCGCGGCGTCGGCGCTTTTCAACAGACCTATATGGCTTTGTCCGTCACGTTTGATTCTGAATATGTGAACGACAAAGACTGGCAGGGCATGATTAAGTCGTCCCTGCGCAAAACCTTTCCTGACRTCAGCGGACGCCAAAATAAAAAGAAACTTTATAAACTAGCCAGTTCCGGCGCGGGTTTTGATCTGCGCGAAATCTTAAAAGACAATCCCAGCTGGATAGATCAAACCCACACCGTATGGGTCACCGCATCTGACGACGTGGATATGTTGATCAAGGGCAGCATCGACCGCACAGTTGTTGAAGACGACCGCCGGGTTTCTGATCAAGAACTGAAATGGATCGATCAGCTGGTTTTTAACAACAGTTTAGATCTCAAATTCAACAAGACCTTTTTCACCAAGGGCGATTCCCGTGAGCCTGAATTGGCCGGTATTTTGGGCGCCATGATGGGATCGTTTTTCAGCCTGACGGTTTGTTTTGCCTTGTCGTTTCCCTTGGGCATTATGGCCGCGGTCTATTTGGAAGAATTCGCGCCAAAAAACATGTGGACCGATATGGTCGAAGTCAACATCAACAACTTGGCCGCCGTTCCGTCTATCGTTTTTGGTCTGTTGGGCATGGCGGTGTTTTTAAACATGTTCATGATGCCGCGTTCCGCCCCTTTGGTCGGTGGCATGGTGTTGGCGTTAATGACGTTACCCACCATTATTATTTCAGCCCGCGCCGCTTTGCGCGCCGTTCCCCCGTCCATCCGCCAAGCCGCGTATGGCATTGGCGCTAGCCCGGTTCAGGCAGTTTTGCATCATGTGTTGCCGTTGGCCATGCCGGGCATGTTGACGGGCACGATTATTGGTATGGCTCAGGCATTGGGCGAAACGGCTCCGTTGCTGATGATTGGCATGGTGGCGTTTATCGTTGACGTGCCGACCGGCATAACGGATTCCGCCACCGCCCTGCCCGTGCAAATTTTTCTTTGGGCCGATGCTCCTGAACGGGCGTTTTCAGAACGCACCGCAGCAGCGATCATCGTGCTTTTGGTTTTTCTCGTCGTGATGAACTTAGGCGCTGCGATCATGCGCAAAAAGTTCGAACGCCGTTGGTAGGATACACAACAATTATGCCCCCCCTTACACACAAGGTTAGCGCCCAAAACGTTAACGTTTATTACGGACAAAAAAAGGCGCTGAACAACATCAATTTGGATATTCCCGCACGCCAAGTGACATCCTTAATCGGCCCGTCCGGGTGTGGAAAATCAACGTTTCTGCGGTGCTTAAACCGCATGAACGATGTGGTTGACGGTTGCCGGGTCGAAGGCAACATTACCTTAGACGGCGAAGACATTTATGCCCGTGGCGTTGATGTGGTGCACCTGCGCGCCCGCGTTGGCATCGTCTTTCAAAAACCCAACCCATTTCCCAAATCGATTTTTGACAACGTTGCTTATGGGCCAAAAATTCACGGTCTGGTCGACAACCGTGCGGACATGGATGAACTGGTGTGCACCAGTTTACAAAAGGCCGGATTGTGGGCGGAAGTTCAAGATCGCCTTGACGCCCCCGGCACCAGTCTGTCGGGTGGACAACAACAACGTTTGTGCATCGCGCGCGCTATTGCCGTGCAACCCGAAGTCATTTTAATGGACGAGCCCTGTTCGGCGCTTGATCCTATTGCCACCGCGCGCATCGAAGAACTGATTGATGAGTTAAAGGAAAACTTCACCATCATTATGGTCACGCACTCGATGCAGCAAGCCGCTCGTGTATCGCAAAAAACCGCCTTTTTTCACATGGGCGAATTGGTTGAACACGGCGACACCCAAGATATTTTCACCCGCCCCCAAGATGAACGCACGCAAGCGTACATCACCGGCCGTATCGGTTAATTGATTAAGAAGGACCCCAGATGATGGACCACGACCACATCGTAAAATCATTCGACGACGATCTCAGTCGTCTGGATTCAATCATCGCAGAAATGGGCGGGCTGGTTGAACGTCAACTTTCCGACGTTATGACCGCGCTCATAAAACGCGATGTCAAATTGGCGCAAAAAGTCATCGACGATGACAAACGTGTTGATGAATTGGAAACCGAACTGGATCAACACACCATCACCGTTTTGGCCCTGCGCCAACCCATGGCCGATGATTTGCGCGCCGTGATTGCCGTGTTAAAGATGTCAGCTAATTTGGAACGTATCGGTGATTACGCCAAAAATATCGCCAAGCGCGTATTGATTTTGTCCAACATGGACCCGGTCGGCGACACCGCCCAAAGCATTGGGCGCATGACCGCGCTGGTTCAGGAAATGGTTAAGAATGCTTTGGATGCTTACGGTACTTTGGACATTCAAAAAGCCGACAATGTTAGGCTTCGCGACGAAGACGTTGATCGCATGCACACCAGCCTGTTTCGTGAACTGTTGACGTATATGATGGAAGACCCACACCATATTACGGCCAGCACGCACTTGTTGTTCATATCGAAAAATGTTGAACGCATCGGAGATCACGTGACTTCTATAGCAGAATACGTACACTTCCTTGTGGCCGGGGAATTGCCCCGCGAAGAACGCCCAAAATGTGATCTGTCCAGCCAGACCACGCTTGAAGAGGACTAAGTCATGCATACGGTATTGATTGTCGAAGACGAGCCCGCTCAGGCGGAAATGCTGTCTTACAATCTTGAATCTGCGGGATTTCGCATCATGATCGCGAACAATGGCGAAGAAGGCCTGATGATGGCGGGCGAAAGCATTCCCGATGCGATTGTTTTAGATTGGATGCTGCCGGGTTTGAGCGGTATCGAAGTCTGTCGCCAATTGCGCAATATCGCCACCACCCGTGATATTCCCATTTTAATGCTGACCGCTCGCGGCGAAGAAGAAGACCGGGTGCGCGGCATCGAAACCGGGGCAGATGATTATGTGGTTAAGCCCTACAGCCCCCGCGAAGTGGTTGCCCGTGTTAAAGGCCTGTTGCGCCGCGCCAATCCATCCATGAGCCATGAAAGACTTGAATACGCCGATATATCCATGGATTTGGCCCAACACAAGGTCAGCCGAAATGGCAAGGGTATTCATTTAGGACCAATTGAATACAAATTGCTAAAGACCCTCATCAGCAAGCCCGGCCGGGTCTTTTCCCGTGATCGCTTGTTGGATTTAGTGTGGGGCCGCGACGTGTATGTCGAAGACCGCACCGTGGATGTGCATATTCGCAGGCTTCGCAAAGCCCTGAATAATGACGGTGGCAAAGATCTTATCCGCACAATCCGCGGCGAAGGCTATGCTATTGATGTTGACAAATAACGTGCAAATTAGAATACTCCAGCATGGATATTTCAAGAAAATGGGTCGCCAAGGCGGTCTGTAAAATCAACGCTGACTTTAATCGATCATCGGACACCCACCTGTTTCGTTTGGACATTCCGGGTCTTGCTGGCATTCCGCTGTATTTAAAAGACGAATCTATTCACCCAACGGGCAGCCTTAAGCACCGTCTGGCCCGGTCTTTGTTTTTATATGCGATTTGCAATGGCTGGATTGGTCCCGATACCACCATCATCGAAGCCTCATCCGGCAGCACCGCCGTATCGGAAGCTTATTTCGCCCGCTTGCTGGAATTGCCCTTTATTGCGGTGATTCCGAAAAACACGTCCCACAAAAAAATCATGCAGATTGAATTTTATGGTGGGGAAGTTCATTTGGTTGATGACCCGGCGGCTTTGCATGACGAATCGGTCAAGCTGGCCCAACAAACGGGTGGTCATTTTATGGACCAGTTCACCTATGCCGAACGGGTCACCGATTGGCGTGGCAGCAACAACATCGCCGATACAATTTTTGAACAGATGGAACGCGAAGAACACCCGATACCGTCCTGGATCGTATGCGGAGCCGGCACCGGCGGCACATCAGCCACCATCGGGCGATTTACCCGCTACCGGGGTTATGACACCCGGTTATGTGTGGTTGATCCCGAAAATTCGGTTTTTTACGATTATTTCAAAACGGGCGATAAAACCATCACCAGCACCATTGGATCACAAGTCGAAGGCATTGGCCGGCCTCAGGTCGAACCGTCTTTCATCGCCAACGTGGTCGATGAAATGATCCGTATTCCAGACGCCGGATCATACGCGGCCCTTCGTTATTTGGAAAAAGTCTTTGGCCGGAAATTTGGCGGGTCCACCGGAACCAACCTATACGGCGCCGCGCAAATTATGGCGCGCATGAAACGGGCCGGAAAAACCGGATCAGTGGTGACGTTGATTTGCGATCCGGGCGACCGTTATTTGGACACCTATTACAACGACGACTGGCTCGCCCAAAACGGCTATGATATTGAACCGCATCAAAAACAATTAGACTATTTCCACACCACTGGAGAATGGCTAGATTAACAGGCCTGCTTTTAAATTGGAGAAGACGATGAAGTATCCGACCCTTGCCTTTCTTTTGGCGATTATCTGCGGTTTTATCCTGTCCGCGCCTCCTGCGTTGGCGCAACAAGCCATGGTAACCGTCACAGGCATTGGCACCAGTTCTGCGGCACCGGACATGGCCGAACTTGAAGTTTCCGTCATCACCCACGCTGGCGAAGCAACTCAGGCCATGAACAAAGCTTCTGCGATTGGCAAAAGTATTTTACATGTGGCGAACAAAAACAAAATTTCCCGGTGGGATATGCAAACGGGAAACATCGCCCTTTCCCCAACGTATACGCGGACAAAAGACAACAAACCGCCAAAAGTGAATGGCTATCAAGCTTCGATCACCCAACACTTTAAAATTCGGAAACTGGCTATTCTTGGGGCTTTTATTGACGATTTAATCAAAGCCGGAGCAACCCGGTTTAGCGGCTTGCGGTTTACGCATTCTGATCAAAAAAACCTCTTAAAACAGGCCCGCATCAATGCCATGAAAAATGCAAAAGCCACAGCAGACCTCTTGGCGACACAATCGAGCGCTAAACGTGGGGCTGTATTGAAGATCATGGAACTGGCTATTACCACTCCTCAGCCCGTTCGCCTGATGGCGGCCGCTGCGGGTGGCGGCGGTGGTGTTCCGATCATGCCCGGACAAGTTACGGTCACGGCCACAGTCAATGTCACCTATGCCCTTGTGACACGGCGTAACAAAATAACGATAAAATCTAAATGATTTAAGAGGGCTGATTTCGACTAGGTAATTTCGTCGATATGTTCATCGGTTAAATTACCCGGCACCACGGTGATCGGGACCTGTAACTCGTCAGCGGCTTTTTCGATTAAATAGGTGACCAACGGCCCCGGACCTTCATCCCCAGACGCCGCAGCCAGAACCAACAAAGAGATCGCCGTTTCTTCCTTGATCAAACTGATCAGTTCTGCGGCTTGATTGCCTTGACGGACAAACAGCAACGGCACCCGGCCGGTGATTTTCATGACTTCTTCGGCGGCAGCATTTAATAAAATCTCGGCTTCTTCGCGGGCTTCTTCTTGCATCAACTCGCCCACACCGATCCAATGTTGGAATTCGGCAGGTTCAATGACATAAGCCAAGGCGACGCGGCCCCCGACGTGTTTGGCGCGCTGGCTTGAAAAGCGCAAAGCACGGCTAAGTTCAGGGCTTTCGTCAACAACACACAAGAAAACGAACTCTTTGTCCGGTTCTGTTTGTGGTTTTGCCAAAGTGCCCGTATCCGTGTCTTCTAAAGAACTTTCCGTCATCTGCTAAGCCCTTTTCTTAAAGATTGCGTTTGCCGTCCATCCGGATATGACTGCGATGATGACGGCTAAAATACCATAAATCAAGGCTTGTTCATGAGCAAAGTTGTAAACACGAGCTTCGATACCAACCTTGTGCACTTGAATATGCGAAGTTTTTTTAGTTTCAACCACCCCATTGGCAATCAGGTAAGTATTGACGGTATATTCCCCCACAGATACATTCGCCGGAAACCACAAATCAGTGCGAAACAGTTTTTTACCCACCAATTCAATGACACCCGCTTCGTTTGTATACAGGTCTTTTCTGATCATAATGCGCACCAAACCATCGGTGAAATCTTGAATGGTCTGTTGGGTGGCCCCATCGGGTTTTGCTTTGATCTGCAAGTCCAAATGATCCGTGCCAATGCGTTCAGATTTCATAACGGCTGCGGGCAAAATTTCATAAATCGGCCGCGACGACGCCAAGGCATAATACGCCGGAGCATTGCCAAAAATGACTTCGTCGGTGCTGACCCACACCCCGGCAATTTTTTCACGCAGGCGTACGGATTTATTTTGTTGTGGTCCCCGGACCACAACAATCACATCCCCCGCCGCATCCTTGGCCCCGAACAACAACAGTTCGGCCCCCTTAAAAGACACATTCAAGCGCACATCGGGTTTGGACAAATCAACATCTAAATCCATCGCGACCGCCGGGGCAACGGCTGGGCCGGATATAAAACCGAACAGGGTCAGGCTTAACAGACAAAAATAACGCAACATGATTAATGCCCCCCCGTATTGCCAAGGACATAAATGTCATCGGGCGTTAAGGTCAGATCAAGCGCGATTTTTACACACACGCCCAGCACCATAATGGCCAGCAAGATGCGCAGTTCTTCGCCTTTAAGCTTGGCCCCGGCCTTGGCCCCAAACTGAGCCCCAATCACCGCACCAACCAACAATAAAACCGCCAGCACCACATCAACCGAAAAGTTATTCACCGATTGCAAAACCGTGACGTTGGCGGTGACAAAGATAATCTGAAACAAAGACGTGCCAACAACCACGGCGGTGGGCATACCCAGCAAATAAATCATCGCCGGAACCATAACAAAGCCGCCGCCCACACCCATGATCGCCGACAACACACCGACCAACAGGCCGATACCGATGGGCAACAGGGCCGATACATAAAGCTTTGATCGGCGAAAACGCATTTTAAAAGGTAAAGCGTGCAAAAAATTATGATGTTTGCGTTTGGGCTTGCTGGTTTTAGACCGCCGCATGGCATTGATGCTTTCGATCAGCATCAAACCACCAATCACGCCCAAAAACACCACATACGACAGCTGAATAACCAGATCGATCTGCCCGAGAGTCTTTAAGTACGTGAACAGCCACACACCAAAGGTTGACCCAACCACACCACCGATCAACAACATCGAGCCCATTTTGAAATCAACGTTGCCGCGTTTCCAATGGGCCAAAACACCTGATATCGACGACGCCACGATTTGGTTGGCTTCGGTGGCCACGGCCACGGCGGGGGGAATGCCAATAAAGATCAACAGCGGCGTCATCAAAAAACCACCGCCCACGCCAAACAACCCAGACAAAAAGCCAACACCACCGCCCATACCCAGAATCAAGAAAATATTGACCGAGATTTCAGCGATGGGAAGGTAAATCTGCATCGTTTTGCCTTAAGCCTAACAATCAATTGGTATTGGAATTCCTAAAGTATATTCATACAGCTGAAAAACACAACTTTCCTATACATTGTATCACGGTAACCATGTTTCAAGATCGGCGACCACTTGTTCGCCCGTATCCATATCTTTGACTTCATGCTTGGGCTGTTCTGAATTTTGCGGGAACCATACAAACGGAATGCCTTTGCGGGACGCATATTTCATCTGCGCCTTTAAGGATTTTTCTTCGTGATACATTTCGACTTTAAAGCCACGATTACGGAGCGTGCGAGACGTTTCGGCAACTTCACTGCGCGCCGTTCCCGGCAAACACGCGACTAAAATATGAGTGGGGCATTTTGCGCCAATGGCAATGCGGCCTTCTTTGACCAGCTTTGAAAAAATCCGCGAAAAGCCGATGGAAATACCCACGCCCGGCAATTTTTTATTGGAATACGATCCCACCAAATTGTCATAGCGTCCACCTGCACAAATGGTGGGGAAGTCGGGGTAATCGACCAGTTTGCCTTCGTAAACCGTGCCCGTGTAATAATCGAAGCCGCGCGCAATGGACAGATCCGCCATGACGCTGCCTTTTTCAAGGTGCTCAAGTTCCAACATGACGAACATCAGTTCTTCAATCCCGGCTTCCAGCATCTCATTATCTACACCAAAGGCTCGGACTTGATCGGCAAAGGAAAGGTCAAAGCTTTTGATGTTGGCCAGATCGACACATTTTTGAGCGACGTCCTTGTCCAGCCCCAAATCTTCGGTCATGACTTTCAACACGCCGTCAGGACCAATTTTGTCCATTTTATCGGCAATGCGAATGGCACCGACCACGTCTTCGATGCCTAAGCCTTCGTAAAAACCTTGCAAAATTTTGCGGTTATTGATGTGCATACACACCGGGCCAACATCCAAACGGTGCAGCATTTCCAACGTAATGGCCGGAATTTCCGCATCAAAATGCATGGACACTTCGTCCATATCAATCACATCGATGTCGCATTGCATAAATTCGCGCAGCCGTCCGTCCTGTGGCCGTTCACCGCGCCAGCAGCGTTGCATTTGATAGCGTTTGAACGGGAATACTAAATCACCCGCATGTTGCGCCACATACCGCGCCAACGGCACGGTCAGGTCATAATGCAGGGCCAAACGAGCTTTGTCTTCTTCGCCCGGTTCTGCGGCCAAGCGGCGCAGAGTGTAAATTTCTTTGTCCGCATCACCGCCCTTGGCGACCAAGACTTCGACTTCTTCGACGCTGGGCGTTTCTATGGAACAAAAGCCATAGCTTTCGAACGCATCGCGGATTTCATCCATCCAGCGCAGTTCGACCAAGCGGACTTCGGGGAGCCATTCTAAAAACCCTGAGATGGGACGAGGTTTGAAAATTTTAGGTTTATTTTTTTTGCTCATGACAAGGGTCCGCCGKTTCARGTTRCRTTGCGGCTAGTTGTARWSCCTAACCCAMACGAATCAAGMSTTAATCATAAAACGACAGGTTTATGTTCTTTAATCTCGGCTTCGCTGAGACCTTGAATTTCGTGCGGAAAGACCAGCCATTTATCGGTTTCATGGATGTAATAGTCTGGCACAATATCAACTTTACGCAAGGTCGGTTTGTAATACACCGTCGCCACTTTAATCACCGACGGCGTATTGGCGCGCGACAGTTCCCGAATGGTGTCGATCACCGCGCCAACGCTGCGCCCGGAATCAAAAGTATCGTCCACAATCAACAAGCTGTCATCGGCATTCGCATTTTCAATAATGTAATGCAAACCATGCACGCGGACCTCTTTGTTTTGCTGCCCGATGCCGGTGTACGACGATGTGCGGATCGAAATATGGTCCGTTTCAATACCCTTGGACGCCAGCAATTCCTGAACCGCAATGCCAATGGGGGCTCCGCCGCGCCAAATGCCAACGATGTAATCGGGCTTAAAGCCATCGGCCAAGATTTGATGCCCCAACCGAAAGGAATCGTCTAACAATTGGTTAGCGGTGATAAAGACTTTTTCCATAACCCGATTACCCAAAGCCGTAATGCAAGACGCCCAAAATCGCGACCAAGAAAACCGCAGGGCTGGTCTCACGCATACGGCCGCTGGCGACTTTCACAACCGCATAAGTGATAAAGCCAATGGCGATGCCGTTGGCGATGGAAAATGTCAACGGCATCAAAATCGCCGACAAAACCGCCGGAGAATATTCCGTCACATCATCCCAATCGATGTCCAACATATTGCGCATAAAATGGGTCGCCACAAATACCAACGCCGCACCCGTGGCATAAGCCGGAATGCTTTGAGCTAAAGGCGCCAACACCAAGCACAGCAAAAACAAAAATGCGACAACAACAGCCGTCAGGCCCGTGCGTCCGCCTTCTTTAATGCCCGCAGCACTTTCGATATAAGACGTGGTATTGGATGTTCCGAACAACGCGCCGACAATGGTGGCAATGGAATCACTGACCACCGCGCGGCCAATGTTTTCAATCTTGCCATTTTCATCAATTTTATTGGCGATGTTGGCAACACTGGTCAGGGTTCCCGCAGTATCAAAGAAATCAACAAACAAGAATGCAAATACAACACCGATCATGGTCGCGGTTAACGCCCCTTGGATGTCGAGTTTCAACAGCGTGGGCTCTAAGCTGGGAACCGATCCAACCACGCCCGCAAATTCTGACGTGCCCGTGACCCAACCAACAATGCTGACCAAAATCACGCCAATCACGATGCCGCCCGGAACGCGCAAACGATCCAAAACCACCATGATGCAAAAACCAACCAAAAACAGCATCACCGGAAGACTGGTGAAATCACCAAGACCGACCAAAGTCGCCGGATGGTCAACCACCACGCCCGCATTTTTCAAACCAATAATGGCCAAAAACATGCCGATACCGGCCCC
>NVTL01000073.1 GCA_002401565.1 Rhodospirillaceae bacterium | reverse complement strand
CCAGACAAAATTGCGTCCTTGCCTTTGAAACGTCGAGCATCAGTTAGGCCACCGTCGGATTTCATAAACATCAATCGCGTATCGCCCGTCTGAGCCGCGACTTGATCCACATAGCGCCGTAAAATAGGCGACAGATACGCATCAACAACCGTGGTATCGCCGCGTCCAACCAACCGCATCAGCGGGCTGACGTGGTGGGAAATGCTGATTTGGGTAAAACCAATGTCCTTGGCGATTTGTCCGGCGCGTATTTCATGGTCGTGAAACCGATAGCCGTGCATCAACACAATCGCACAGGACCGAATGCCCGTGTCATAGGATTTTTTCAGATCGCTGTGCAATTTAAGTTCATCAAGTTTTTGATAAATTTGACCATGAGCTCCGATACGTTCGCGGGCTTCGATGACGTGTTCGTACAGCAACTCAGGCAATTCAATTTTCAGGGCAAAGATATCCGGGCGGCTTTGATAGCCAATGCGCAAAGCATCGCCAAAACCCTTGGTGATGACCAGTACCGTGCGATCTCCCGCGCGTTCCAACAAAGCATTGGTGGCCACCGTGGTGCCCATTTTAATGACGTCAATTTGGTCAGACGGCAGGGGCGCATCGGTGGCGAGGCCCAAAATATCGCGGATGCCTTGGATGGCGGCGTCTTGATAGCGTTCAGGATTTTCCGATAAAACCTTGTGGGTGATCAGGTCACCGTTCGGAGCCCGCCCAACCACATCGGTAA
Organism: Rhodospirillaceae bacterium; assembly: GCA_002401565.1. GTDB lineage: Bacteria > Pseudomonadota > Alphaproteobacteria > Rhodospirillales > Magnetovibrionaceae > JANLGW01. The sequence continues at coordinate 14,790 of NVTL01000073.1, read as the reverse complement.
ACGTGCCGCCGCGATCCACCCAAAACTGCCACATATTTTTCACCTGTAACTTTAGCGCGCAGGTTTGACCTTGCCGTAAATGCCGATGTGCAAAGCCACCGGCCCACCAGTTCCGTTCATGGTCGTGAAGGTGCTGAATTCTGGTTTTTGCAGGTAATACCCGGCCTCAGCAACGCCATTTTGCGCCGCCCGTTCAAACCAGTATTTGGCCGTTAAGGCATTTTCGGGAACGTGCCAGCCGTGAAAGTATAATACAGCCAGCGTTTGTTGAGCTTTGGGATATTGGTTGTTGGCGGCATAGGTTAACCATTGCAGCGCCTTGTTCACATCGCGCAGTGAACCTTGGGCATTTAAGTAAACATTGCCCAGATCAAACTGGGCTTGGGGATTGCCGTCGTGGGCGCGTTTTTCCAAGGCTGTATCGGCCCCGGCTGCATGAGCAAAATTCAAGCTTGCCAACAAAACGCCCATAATGAGTAAAAGGCTCATCATCAGCTGAAATGCGGGCTGCGTGGTTTGTTCTTGATCCATGACTTTTACAGAACTCATGTTTTTTCCCTCGGCCTCTTAATTCTTTTTACGAATCTGAATCCTAACACGCAAAAAGAATTTGGTCTGCGTCTTATTCGACCTTATATTATAGGCAGGTAAAATACTGAGCAAGCACCATAAATCATATGAATGTTCAGTTACACAGCGTTACAAAAACCCGCCTTGTTGAAATAGTGCAGCAAACTTAGGCTGGTAGTGTTCCGTTTAAATGAAATGTTAAATTGTTAAAGGTGAGCGCTTCCATGGACACAAAAACAGGTTTATTGGCGAAGGTTTCCAAACGCAGATTGATGATCATCCCGCCCTTGCTCATTGGCGTTGCGGCCATTGTTTTGGCGCCCATGATCAAAAGCAAGCCTCAAAAAATGGTGGTTGCGGAACGCGTAACACAAGTGCGCACCATGAGGGTGCCGTCCTTGGCTGTGGTGCCCCATGCGGTGGGCTATGGCACGGTGAAACCATTGCGCACGTGGGAAGCCGTGGCCGAAGTCGCGGGCCAAGTGGTGTGGATTTCTGATGATCTGAAAAATGGTCGGACCATTAAGACGGGCGCAGAAATGCTCCGCATCGAAGACGTGAATTATCGTCTGGCTTTGGCGCAAATTAACGCCCAACTGAACGCGGCCATTGTCAAAGACAAGGTCACCGAAACCAACTTAAAAATCGCCCAAAAAGACCTGAAAATCCTCCAATCTGATTACAAACGGAAAAAAGACCTGTTGGCGAAGGGGGCAGTGTCAAAGGCTTCGGCCGAGGCTTCTCAGCGGCAAATGCTGAACGGGCAAACGCAAGTTCAAAACCAAAAAAATGCGGTCGAGCTGAATTCGGTTGAACGTCAAGTGTTGGTCGCGCAAAAAGAAAGTGCCGAACTGGATTTAAAACGTACCCACATGATTGCGCCCTTTGATGTGCGCATTACCGATGTGAAAATTGGCGAGGCTCAATACGCCAACAAAGGCCAATTGCTGTTTGCTGCCGATGGCATACAGATTGCCGAAGTCGAGGCTCAGTTTCCCATGGGCATGTTGCGGCCTTTGATGATTGGCCAAGAAAGCAAAAGCCTGTCCAGCGTTTTGGACCTACACGCAAAAGTCCGCTTGAACACGTCTTCGCTGAACGTTTCTTGGACGGCAAGGATTGACCGGGTGTCGGGTGTGATCGATCCGCAAACGCAAAGCTTGGGGGTTGTGGTGTCGATCTTCAGACCCACATCCCAAGCCCAGCCGGGCAAACGTCCTCCCTTGTACCGCAATACCTTTGTCGAAGTCGAATTGCGTTCAAATCCATTAGCCAACCAAATCGTTGTGCCACTTTCGACCATTCGCAAAGGTAAAGTATATGTTGTTGATGGGGATGATCGGTTGGTGATTAAAGCGGTTGATGTGGCGTTTTCCCAAGGCGGCTATGCGGTCCTTAAATCCGGCGTACAGGCCGGGGACCAGATCGTCACGTCTGACATGGTCAGCGCCATTCAAGGCATGCTTTTGGCCCCGACCCAAGACGATCAAATTAAAAATCGCATGATTGTCGAAGCAACAGGTGAGGAGCCAAGGTTGTGATCCGTTATTTTGTAACTCATCCCACCGCCTCAAACATGATCATGTTGGCGATTATTGTTTTGGGTTTGACGGCGTTGCCCAAATTGCAGCGCGATACGTTCCCCTTGATTCCGGCCACCGAAGTCGAAATCCGCGCCAATTATCCGGGCGCCACGCCCGCCGACGTCGAAGACGCCATTTGCCAAAGGGTCGAAGACGCCTTGGACAGCGTTGCGGGATTGATCGAAGTGCGGTGTGACGCGCGCGAAAATGTTGCGATCACCATTGCAAAATTGCAAGAAGGCGGCGACATGGTTGAGTTTTTCGACGATGTTAAAGCTCAGGTCGAAGCCATCAGTTCGTTCCCCGCGCGTGTTGAAAAACCCACCGTGGTCAAACGCGAACGCACCGCCAATGTGGCCACCATCGCCATCACCGGCGACATGGCCCCCGAAGATTTAAAAGCCTATGCGTTGAGCGTAAAAACCCGCTTGAAACAAAATCCAAAAATTGCTCAAGTGGTTTTGAAAGGTTTTTCCGATCAGGACGTGGCGATTGAATTGTCTGCAGAAGTTTTATTGCGTTATGGCCTAAGCATTTCCGATGTGCAAACCGCGATTGAACGGCAAAGTTTGAATGTGCCCGCAGGAACCATGCAAACGCCCAACGGTGATTTGATTGTTCGGTTTAGCGAGCAGCGCAAAACTCCGGCTGAATTTAAAAATCTGATCGTTATATCGGGCAAAACCGGTGGGCGTATTCGTCTGGGCGACATTGCCGAGGTTGGTACTTTATTCGACCGCTTGGAAGAAAAAACCCTGTTTAACGGCCAGCGTGCGGCCTTGTTGGAAATTTCAAAAACCAACGACCAAGACAGCCTGCGCGTGATGGAGGTTGTGAAGAAGAGTCTTGAAAAAGAACGCCAACTGGCCCCGCGCGGTGTGAATTTGGTGATCAGTTCCGACGTCACTGGGAATATCACGGATCGCCTGCGGATTTTGGTCAGCAATGGCGCCATGGGGCTGGTCTTGGTGTTTTTGACCATGTGGCTGTTCTTTTCCTTTAAATTTAGTTTTTGGGTGACCATGGGGCTTCCTGTGTCTTTTTTGGGCACTATTTATGTCATGAACTTTTTGGGCTACTCGCTGAACATGATGACCATGGTTGGTTTGTTGGTGGCGATTGGTTTGTTGATGGACGATGCCATCGTCATTTCCGAAAATATTGCGGCGCATCGTCGTCGTGGAAAAGCAGCCGTGGATGCAGCAGTTGATGGCGTGCGCGAAGTTATGCCCGGTGTGGTCTCGTCTTTTTTCACCACGGCGATGGTGATTGGACCATTGGCCTTTATGGCCGGAAAAATGGGTGCGGTGTTGAAATACCTGCCTGTGGTTTTGATGATCACGTTGATTGTCAGCCTGGTCGAAGCCTTTATCATTTTGCCCGCGCACCTCAGCCATTCCATGGACGACATGGTGGAAAAAAAGCGCACGGGCCTTCAGGGTTGGTTTGATGTGCATTTCAGACGTCTGCGCGATAATTTCTTTGCCCCCAAAGTTGCCGGGGTGATCCGTCGTCCGTATTTGTCCTTGGGTGTGATGATCAGTTTGGTCCTTATTTCAGTCGCCACGATTCCGGCAGGTATCTTGAAGTTTCAGGCCTTTCCATCGTTGGAAAGTGACGTTATTCAATCGCGTATTTTGCTGCCTCAAGGCACGCCGTTGGAACGCACCGAAGAAGTTGTGGCTCAAGTGGTTAAATCGCTTCATGCCTTGGATGATGAATTTTCCCTACGCCAAACCAAAGATCGGCGGTTGGTGAAAAATATCTCGGTTTTATACAATTCCAACATTGATGCTTTTGAAAGTGGGCCGCACGTGGCAACAGTAAGTGCCGATTTATTGCCGGCCGAAGAACGCGAAGGCAAGGTTGACGAAATGCTCAACCGTTGGCGGGAATTAACGGGCAGCATCCCCGATGTGATCGCCCTGAAATTTACCGACAAAGAACGCGGTATTGCGGGCAAAGCCATCGATCTGCGCTTGCAGGGTGACGATTTTAATACCCTGAAACAGGCGTCTTTGGAACTGCAAGATTTTCTGCGTCAATTTAAAGGTGTCGCGGATTTGTCGGACGATCTGCGCCCCGGCAAACCAGAACTCAACATCACCTTAAAAGAATCTGCGGGCATCTTTGGCCTGACCGCGACCGTGGTGGCGAACGAAGTGCGCGCCGCGTTGCATGGCGGCACATCCTTGGAAGTGATGCTGAATACCGAAGCCTATGACATTACCATTCGCTTGGCGGGCAATGATCGCAACAGCATCGAAGACCTTCGGTATTTGAAAATTCATGCCCCGGACGGAAGCTTGATTCCTTTAAGTGCGGTCGCCAACATCGAAGAAACCCGAGGTTTTGCCCGCATTCACCGGGTCAATGGCCAGCGTACCGTCACGGTTCAGGGCTCATTGGATACCAAGGTCGCCAATGCCCGTGAAATTATGGGTATGGTGCAAAAAAACTTTGTACCGGGTCTTAAGGAAAGATACCCAAGCCTTAAAATTGGATCAGAAGGCGAAGACAAAGATACCAAGGATACGGGCAGTTCCCTGCAAACCAACCTGATGATTGGCTTCGTTGGGATTTTCCTGATTTTGTCGTTCCAGTTTAAAAGCTACATCCAACCCATCGCCGTCATGTTGGCGATTCCCATGGGATTGATCGGCGTGGTGTGGGGGCATTTGGCCATCGGCCTTGATTTGACAATGCCCAGTCTGGTCGGTTTTGCGACCCTGTCGGGTGTGGTGGTGAACGATAATATCTTGCTGGTGAATTTTGTGAAAAAGCGACTTCGCGAAGGCGTCCACATTGCTGAGGCCACCCAAGAAGCCGCACGCGATCGGTTTCGTCCGATCATGATCACATCGCTGACAACCATCGCCGGGCTGACGCCGTTGTTGCTGGAAACCAGTACACAGGCCCAGATTTTAATTCCGTTGGTKGCCAGCCTTGCKTTTGGWTTGTTYACCGCAACGCTGTCTTCCCTATTYATGGTGCCSGCCTTTTTTGTCATYATCGAYGACYTRGGSCTGCTGAAAATAGAGAAGACAGAATCGGCAGATGCTTAAAGCGTGTCTTCGGCGGGTTTGTAATCTTTGCCCAAGGCTTCGGCGACGGCTTTATAAGTGATGTCGCCCGCATGAACGTTCAGACCAGCCAGCAAATGTGGATCGTCGGCGCACGCCTGTTTCCAGCCTTTGTCGGCCAACGCGATGGTGAACGGCAAAGTCGCGTTGTTCAACGCAAACGTTGACGTTTTCGCCACCGCACCCGGCATATTCGCCACACAATAATGAACGATGTTGTCGACGATATAAGTCGGATCGGCGTGGGTGGTGGCTTTGGACGTTTCAAAACACCCGCCCTGATCAATGGCAACATCGACCAAAACCGATCCTGGTTTCATTTTCGAAAGCATCGCTTTGGAAATCAGTTTTGGGGCTGCCGCACCCGGAACTAAAACAGCACCGACAATAATGTCGGCCTGCAAAGCCAGTTCTTCTTCGGCTTCCATGGTGGCGTATTGGGTTTTCAGGCCGGGGCCAAAAACATCATCCAAATAGCGCAGACGGGGCAGGTATTTGTCCAAAATTGTGACGTCTGCACCCATGCCCAAAGCCATGCGCGCCGCATTGGTGCCAACCACGCCGCCGCCGATGACCATGACTTTGGCCGGAGGCGTGCCGGGCACACCGCCCAACAATACACCACTGCCGCCATTGGCTTTTTGCAACGATACAGCGCCAACTTGGATCGCCATGCGCCCGGCAACTTCGCTCATGGGAGCAAGCAGGGGGAGGCCCCGGTTCGCATCGGTAATGGTTTCGTAAGCAATCGCTGTGCAACCCGATTCTTGCAACAATTCGGTTTGCGTAGGATCGGGCGCCAAGTGCAAATACGTGAACAAAAGCTGGCCTTCGCTGAGCATTTTGCATTCGTTGGGTTGAGGTTCTTTGACCTTGATGATCATTTCCGCCTTGGCGAAAATGTCTTCGGCGCGGTCTGCGATTTTCGCTCCGGCCGCCGTATAAGCCGCATCGTCAAAGCCAATGCCCAGACCGCCGTTGGTTTCGATCAGAACCTGATGACCGTGATGAACAGCTTCACGTACGGCACCGGGCGTCATGCCGATGCGGAATTCGTTATTTTTAATTTCTTTAGGGACACCGATAAGCATGTTTGCCTCCATCGCGTTAAATGATTTCATTCTATATATAAGGATGCCAAACATTGAGGCGAAGGTGTTTGCAAATATGGTGGTGAATTAGACTATTTTAACAATTTTATTCGCTATTATGTCGCCAGTTCGATAGAATGTTCTAATGATTAGCTTAGATAAAACAGATCGTAAGATTTTGCGCCTTTTGCAGGTTGATGGGCGCATGACCAATGCTGATTTGGCAGAAAAGATTAACCTGTCCCCGTCGGCCTGTTTGCGCCGGGTGCAGCGTATCGAAAACAGCGATATTGTTGATGGCTATGTGATGTTGGTCAATCAGGAAGCCATGGGCAAGCCCACCAGCATTTTTGTCGACATCAGCCTGAACAGCCAAAGCGAAGAATCCTTTGATACGTTCGAACAAGCCGTCAAAGATTGCCCGGAAATCATGGAATGTTTTTTGATGTCGGGCGATAGCGATTATTTAATTCGCGTGGTCGCCACGGATGCTCAAGATTTTGAACGCATCCACAAAAAACACCTGTCGCGTTTTCCCGGTGTGGCCCGCATTCGCTCGAATTTTGCCCTCAGAACAGTATGCAAAAAAACAATGCTTGAGATCTAGCGCCCTAAGCATTGAAAGATTTCGGACTTTCTGTATGATCCCATTGATCGATCCGAAACGTTTTTGTCCCCGGCCGAGGCCGCAGCGGACTTAACGCAACGCCTTGCCAACCACCAGGTCGTCACCAGCACCACGCCGCATATCTTGGAACGTTACTTTTTTGAGCAATTGCAGATTTACCCGCAAATATCCGGGCTTTATTATGGCACCGCCGATGCGCGTTTTTATTATGTCAGCCGGGGCGTGGGGGATCACAAAGGCTTGCTCCGCACCAAATTGATCCATGTGAAAAACGGACAGCGCCGGGTCGAACTGTTGTGGCGCGACGAAGATTATAAATTGGTTGAACAAAAATACACACCCGAGGATGCTTTTGATCCGCGCACGCGGCCATGGTACGCCCAAGCTCAAGCCGCGCAAAAACTGGTTTGGACCAATCCGTATGTTTTTTATTCCGCCCATACGCCGGGCATCGACCACCGCCAGCCCGGTGGTCGATGAGGATGGAAAGCTCAAAGGCGTTGTTGGCGTGGATGTGGATATTGCGCAAATTTCAACGTTTTTGTCCAAGTTGGACATCGGTGTCACGGGTTCGGCTTTTATCATCAGCCAAAATGGTGATGTGATTGCGTATCCGGATTCAAATCTGATCACACAAACCCAAGACGATAAAGGGGAAGGGCTGCGGTTCAAGCGTATCGATGAATTGGATGACCCGATTGCCCGCGCCAGCTTTGCGTCGCTTAATCTTCCGTCTGGTCGGTTTCAGTTGGACCGTTCCCAATACACCGCCTTTGACGTGAACGGGATAGCCTACCATGCGATCTTTGCCCCGTTTCAAAATGAAAAGTGGCCTTGGCTGGTGGGTATTTATGTTCCGGAAAATGACTTTTTGGGGGCTTTGTATGAAAACCGCACGGCGAATATCTATATTGCGATTGTGATCGGTCTTATCGCTTGCTTGATTGCCGTCGTCATGGTGCGGGGCATCACCCGGTCGTTGGATGGCTTGCGCCAAAATGCACAAAACATCATGCGCGGGGACTATAAAAACCAGCACGATTTCCCCACACCGTATCAAGAAGTTCAAGAAACAGCTGATGCGTTTAAGCACATGGTCGCGGCATTGGAAGAAAAAGAACGCCAAAATATTGAACTGACCGAAGAATTACGCAAAACCAGCATCACCACCATCCTGCGCATGTCGTCGGCTGCGGAATATAAAGACCACGATACCGGGCAACATATTCAACGTTTGTCTGATATTTGTGCGGCGGTGTCTGAACACATGGGCCAACCGCCAAAATGGACGGAAATGTTTCGCTATGCGGTGCCCATGCATGATTTGGGGAAAATTGGCATTCCTGACGAAATTTTGATGAAGCCCGGACCGTTAACCCCGGAAGAACGCGAAGTGATCAACAGTCACGCCGGAATCGGAGCATCGATTTTAAACAGTTCGGATACCAAACTGTTGGAAATGGCGCGCATTATCGCTTTGCAACATCACGAACATTGGGATGGCAATGGCTATCCGCAAAGTTTGCAGGGTTTAGAAATTGCCTTGGAAGCGAGAATTTGTGCCATTGCCGATGTCTTTGATGCGTTGATTTCCAAACGCTGCTACAAAGACGCCATGCCTTTTGATGAGGCTTTGCGTTTTATAACGGATGGGTCCGGCACCCAGTTTGATCCGGCCTGTGTCGACGCTTTTGTCGGCGTGAAGGATGAAATCTGGGTGCTGTACGAAACCGCAAAAGCGATGAATGAACCTGCTTAAGCTTTATTTGGCAAAGGGTTTTAAATGTTTGCGCATGAACAATTCGGCACGACGCACGGCATCACGTGACGCCAAATCATCGGCAAATGTGCGGATGGTTTCGGGGCGAAAGTCAAATCCGCGTCCGACCCCCGGATAGACAAACAACTGAACATTCCGGTCCAACGCCAACATGGCATTGACCGCCATTTCCATGGACCGTCTGCGTTGGTATTGATCGTTTTCGCCGATGAAGATCATTGCCGGAATTTTCAAATTGTCGGCTTCGGTCGCATACCGGTAAACCTGCATGGGTTCCGGGGCGTTGGGGTCTTGCATGTGCGGATAATAAGAYACRTAACACGCYGCYGCATCGCTTTGRCGRTCTTTGGTCACKGCGACTTTTAAGGTGTAATAGCCCCCACGGGTATGAGAATACAGGCACGCTCGGTTGGTCGAAACATCGGGCAGGGTTAGCAAATACGATAGTCCGGCGCTGACGTCGTCTTCCAAGGTATAATCATGTTCAATGGGACGCGGAGCCATAAACCGACCCGCATAGATATCGGGGGCCAAGACAACAAACYCCCGTGCGGCCAAGCGTCGAGCATGGGCCTTAACCCAATCAATCAAGCCCGCACGCCCGTGCTGAAACAAAACGGCCGGATACTTGCCGGGCTTTTTGGGACGATACAAGGTCGCGGGAATATCCACCTCGCCACTCATATACGTCAAGTTGCTTTCCACCACTTCGTAATTTTGTGGTGCGTCTAATGTACCGTCTTTCCACCACGCTTCATCCCACCACCAATCTTTTTGGATGGGCACTTGTTTGTAATCAGCTGTTTGGGCGGTGGCGAGGCTGGGCATAGCCAACGCCAAACACATATATAATGTAACAAGGCGGAATGACATTTTATGAAGCTCCCTTGATAAAGGCTTCCATGGCATCGGCGGCGTCTTCGACATAAAAGTCCAAGAAGAAGTGCCCGGCTTCGTCAACCACGATCATTTGTAATTTTTTACCATCAACCATGGGCTGGACGGCTTCGATCAGGCCATCAACCACTTGGTCGGCACTGGCGACAATCACCAAAACAGGGGCTGCGATTTTAGGCAGTAAATTCGGCGTATGTTGGCGTTGGTCGACTTTGTAATAATTAACAAAGCTGTCGGCGGTGACGTCTTCACCCGGACAATACAAAACGCCCATGCCTTTCATCAATTCACCACCCTTGCCGGCCGCTTGCAAAGCCGTGGCTTTACCAAATGCGGTGGACAGGTCTTGGCCATGGGTTTTTTTGAAACCCTTAGCGGCGTCTTTTGCAGTCCATGTTGCGGGGGCGATCAGGACCACTTTAGAAACTGTGGGGTCGGTGTTTTCTGCGGCAAACCAGGCGGTTTGATTGCCGCCACGGGAATGACCCGCGACAACCACGTCTGTGGCGCCCTTAGATTTCACATAGTCCAGCCAATAGCCGATTTCGGCCATGGCGTCGGAATGTTTGTGAGTGGCGGGCACGGCACAGTCAAAAGATCCGGTGCGGTTGCTGATGCCCAAGCTTAGGGTTGGAGCGATCGAGCTGATGTCGCGTTCGGCCAAAAGGCTTTGCAACGCCACAATGATTTCCATTTTGTTGTGGGCCAAGGTGCCGTGCGTTAAAATCACCACACCGTCTTTTAGGCTTTTGCCATCGGCCAAGGTTAGGTTGGCGTTCAGCGTTAAGCCTTCGGGTGATTTGATCTGAATATCTTCGGCCCAAGCGCTAAGGCTAAGGCAACATGTGGCCGCAGTAACAAGCAGACCCTTTTTTAAAGTGGCAAACATCATTTTTTTCCCATTTCCCAAATGACGATAAAATTCGTTCGGATGCTAGCCAACTTGTTTCGACTTGAGAAGCTGTTTTTCAGGAAAAAATAAAAAGAACTTTGAGGGTGCAGAGGTTGTGCTTATGGTCTAAAACCCCATATAATAATGTAGATCGTTTTTAATTGTTCCGTTCAGGATGTATATTCATGAAGTCCATCGCCCCCGCTGAAGCTTTAAAGCTGATCACTGCTAAAACCGCCATGATGATTGATGTGCGCGAAGCGGACGAGTACGATTACGAGAACGTTCCGGGCTCTTTATTGCAATCGTTGTCTTTTTTCGACGCACAATTGTTTCCGGACTTGAAAGACAAAACCCTGATCATCATGTGTAAGTCAGGACTGCGCTCTGCGGCGGTAATCAAGCAGCTGAAAGAGGTTGGCTACAGCGATATTTACAACCTAGAAGGCGGAATTGTGGCTTGGGAAGAGGCCAAATTCGAAACTGAAGGCAAAAAATACGAAGCCCTGGATTACCAAATTTAGACGCATAGCCTTGATTTGTTTATGGTTTTATCTTTCCGGATGTTTTTTTTCGGGAAGATGACATTTATGGTTTTACAGCACGGTATTTTTTATATTAACATTCCTTAATATATATTGCCGTTTTGAACAATGAGCCCTTACAGGTTTTAGCTAAGGGTCGATAGTAAAGGTCACTATAATGTCGAAGCTTCTTGGTAAAATCAGTTGCCCCAAAAGGGAATTCCTTCTGGCCTCCACATCTACGCTTGGAGCTGTTGGAGCCGCTGCTGCGGCCTGGCCTTTTATTGATAGCATTAACCCCGCCGCCGACGTTTTGGCGGTTTCTTCAACAGAGGTTGATTTATCCTCGATTGCCGTCGGCGAAGGCCTTGGTGTTCTTTGGCGGGGTAAACCTGTTTTTATCAAACATCGCACAGCCGAAGAAATCAAACAGGCTCAAGATGAAGATTCAGTCGAAATGATTGATCCTCAAACCGATGCGGATCGTGTTCAAAAGACCGAATGGCTGGTGGTCATTGGTATTTGCACACATCTTGGCTGCTTACCCAGCGGCCACCTTCCGGGTGATAAAAAAGGCGAGTTTGGCGGTTGGTTCTGTCCCTGCCACGGTTCGCAATACGATACATCTGGCCGCATTCGTTCCGGACCAGCTCCGTTGAACCTGGAAATTCCTCCTTACGCCTTTAAAGATGATACCACGCTTATCATTGGGGATGCAGAAGCATGAAAAAAGACAACAACACCTCACGTCTGATGACGTGGATCGATGATCGTTTGCCGATCTTTTCGTATGCAAACAAAAACGTCATCGATTACCCAACACCCAAAAACCTAAATTACTGGTGGAATTTCGGCTCAATCGCCGGAATCATTTTGGTCATTATGATCATCACCGGAATTTTCCTTGCTATGAATTACCAACCCCACACCGACGTTGCGTTTCAAAGTGTTGAACGCATCATGCGGGACGTGAATTATGGTTGGTTGCTCCGCTACCTACATATGAACGGTGCATCGATGTTTTTCATCGTCATTTATATTCATATGTTTCGCGGCATGTATTTTGGCTCTTATAAGAACCCACGTGAAATCTTGTGGATCATGGGTGTCGCCATTTATGTGACCATGATGGCGACCGCGTTTATGGGCTACGTTCTGCCTTGGGGCCAAATGAGCTTCTGGGGAGCCACGGTTATCACCAACTTGTTCACCACGATTCCTTTGGTTGGCGATTATCTTGTGACCTGGATTTGGGGTGGATTTACGATTGATTCCCCAACCATTAACCGTTTCTTTGTTTGGCACTATTTGATGCCGGCGATCATTGTTGGCATTGTTATTGTTCACTTGTGGGCGTTGCACGTCACCAAATCGAACAACCCTTTGGGCATCGATATCAAATCTAAAAAAGACACCATTCCGTTCCACCCGTACTACACCATCAAAGATTTGTTCGGGTTTGGCGTGTTTTTGATCATCTTCTTGTATTTTGTCTTTTTCCAACCAAACTTCTTTGCCGAAGCCGACAACTACATTCCGGCGAATCCGATGGTTACACCTCCGCACATTGTTCCTGAATGGTACTTCTTACCGTTTTACGCAATCTTGCGCGCGATTCCCGATAAGTTGGGTGGTGTGATTGCCATGGGTGGCGGTGTGATGATCTTGTTCATCTTGCCGTGGTTGGATACATCCAAAGTTCGTTCCGCACGGTATCGCCCAATCTTCAAAGTTATGTTTTGGGTGTTTGTTGCCGACGTTCTGTTCTTGGGTTGGTTGGGCATCCGTCCTTCCGAAGGCATCTACTTAACGTGGGGCCGTATCGCAACGTTCTATTATTTCTTCCACTTCTTGGTTCTTTTGCCAGCTCTTGGAAAATATGAAAAATGTTACCCGGTGCCCGATGACATTAGTGAAGAATTCTTGAAAGACCATTGTGGTGACACTGACGACACTGATGGCAAAGAGGAAAAAACCAATGCGTAGTTTTTTAATAGCAAGCTTGCTTGGCTTGGTTTTTGTGATGCCTACGGCTTCTGTTTCGGCAGCCAGTGGCGTAACGCTTCCCGTCCAGAAATGGTCCTTCGATGGCATCTTTGGGAAATTTGACAGACCCGCGATTGAACGGGGCAGTCAGGTCTTTTTTGAAGTGTGCGCGAATTGCCATTCTTTGGATCTTCTGTCGTATCGGAACTTTGTTGAAATCGGCATGGATAAACAAGCCATCACCGATTTAGCTTCCGAATACGAAGTTCAAGATGGTCCAAACATGGAAGGTGACATGTTCATGCGTCCGGGCCGATTGTCTGATTACGTCGTTGGACCGTATTCCAATGAGCAATCAGCACGTGCCGCTCATGAAGGATCGTTTCCTCCGGATCTGTCCGTTATGGTCAAAGCCCGCAAGGGTGGGGCAAACTATATTTATGCTCTGCTGACCGGCTATTCAGAAGACGTTCCGGCTGATTTCAACGAAGATGATGGCGGGTATTATAACCAATACTTTCCGGGCAATCGCATTGCGATGTCCCCACCTTTGGAAGAAGATTCCGTTGAATACGAAGACGGCACACCCGCAACGCTTGAGCAACAATCTCGTGATGTTGTGAATTTCTTGGCGTGGGCGGCTCAGCCTGAACTCGAAGAACGCAAATCCCTTGGCGTTAAAGTCATGCTGTATTTGTTGGTTCTGACGGCTCTGCTGTATGCTTTGAAACGCAGCATCTGGGGTTGCCTCAATCTGAAAGAATGCGAATCTGATTAAGCGCGTTCTCTTAAAGTCTAAAACGCCCGCTCTGGTTTTCCAGAGCGGGCGTTTTTTTTGCCTGTGACCTCGGTCACTTCTTTCCCAACTCAGATTGGCTAAAACTCATTTCAAGACAGGCGGAGAGCTTTTTCGACTGAACATTATCTGAACACTGACTTCAGACTTCGTTCAACCGAGGTCAGCTATAACTGCATCATGATAAAGAATTAACCCGGTACGAAAGCCGGATTTGAAAATGGAGATTTGCTATGTTTCGTCGTATTGATTTGATTTTAGGTGCTGTTGTTGTGACTTGGGCTTTGGTTGGTGTAACTGGTCAAGTGATCGCTCAGGTTATTGCTTAAGGCAACATTCTCTGTACCAAGTGCAACAGGAACCCGGCATTGATCAGCAACAATATAGGGGCGGCCTTATGAGCAACCTTTGGCCAGCGCCCTAAGATTGCTCCGCCCGCGATGCCAAGGCCAAACAAACTGGGCACCGTGCCCAACCAAAACGCCATAATACCAAACACCGCAGTCAGCCATTCCCCACTGGCCGCGGCGGCTGCCAAGGCTCCGTAAAGAAGCCCGCAGGGGATAAAGCCAAGCATTAAGCCTAAACCATAGCCGCGAAAACCCGTGGGATGGCTAAACAAAGGTTTGATGAACCTTCCCCAAGCCCGACTGAGTTTGCTTTCTGCGCCAGAGCCTTTGAAAAAGGTCAGGGGAACGCCCAGGCCTTTGAGCGCGTAACCGATAAAAAATAACGCAGCAAAGGTCAGCAATCCGGCGGCAAACCAGCTGAGCGCCGGAATACGGGTCAATTGACCCGATACAAACGCCGCCACAGCCCCCATCAGCATATACGTTGTGCCCCGCCCAAGATGGTAAGGTAACAACGCTCCCCCGGAAATACGTTTGAACTCGCTCATGGTTGCGGCGGGAATTGTTTCGAGTCGAGCCTGAACCTGAGATACAACAAAAGGCCCACACA
>NVTL01000072.1 GCA_002401565.1 Rhodospirillaceae bacterium | reverse complement strand
GGCTCAGGCTCAGGCTCTGGTTCTGGTTCTGGCTCAGGCTCAGGTTCTGGCTCTGGCTCAGGTTCTGGTTCTGGCTCTGGCTCAGGTTCTGGTTCTGGCTCAGGCTCAGGCTCTGGCTCTGGCTCAGGTTCTGGCTCAGGCTCAGGCTCTGGCTCTGGTTCTGGTTCTGGTTCTGGTTCAACGACCACTTCAGGCTCGGGCTCAGCAACCATTTCGGGCTCAGCTTCAGCTATCGTTTCAGATTCTGCAGCAGAAGCCGTGACAATTTCACCCATGGCCGCAGCGGCGATGTCTTCCGCCGTACCCAGGGGGGCAATGATTTCCGTTTCTGGACTGTCTTCTTCAATGCTGAGCTCGCGATTTGCGGCCGCCTCTGTATCCCCGGCGGCCGTATCAAAGGCGGCTAAATCTTCGCCGCCCGCATCCACAAGAACGTCTTCATCACTTGCCACATCAAATTCAGATAAACCCTCTGCGCCAATATGTGTATCGGCCATGACCGCATGCAAACCATAATCATTGGCCAGCGTGGCCTCGGTCGGTAAAAAGGCAAAGGTCACGCCAAAGGTGCTCAACAACGACCCCGCCGTAAAGGCCCCCATAAGGCTCGGAGCCGTATCAATACCCGCCACGGTCAAAGACGAAAAGGGCGTATCTAAAGACAAACTGCCCGCATCATTGGTGAAGGTCAGCAGTCCAGCCTCGCCATTGGTATTTTCCATCATGACGATGGCGGCCCCGGCGTCGCCGTTTAAATCCACGCCAAACTGGCTGTTTTGCACGGTGAGTTTGCCTTGGGGTGTTGTCACTTCGCCATTCACTGAAACGAACGTAAACACGCCCATTTCAGCCGAGATCGATACGTGGCCTTCATTGGTGGTGGGATCAAACACAACGTCATCCAAAACCATGCGGCCTTCGGCGGACATGGATACAACGGTGCCATCCGTTAACAAAATCCCCAGACCTGAATCCAAGGCGGTTTCTAAGATATCACCCAAAAACAACGGATCACCCGCGTGTAGGGTTTCGCGGGTTCCATCGGCGTGAATAACGGTGACGTCCCCGGTCAGGGTCGATACGCGACCAATGGGATCGGCGGTTTGGTTTGGATTTTGCGGGATTTCTTCTGCGGACTCAAACGAATTTAAGATGTCTTCAGCGGCCAGACGATCCCCACCCGGCGTCGTTAAATCGGCTGGAGTATCGCTCATAAAATAATCGGCAACGATGATTTCGGCGCCATCGGCTCCGGTGATCATCAGGTCAGGGCCGCCCCGTTCAAACGAAGCTGTCGCAGGATCAAAGCCTTCGGGAAGTAAGATATCTCCCCCATCCGCAACAATAAAAACTTGCTCAGCGGTTCCGACACTTGGTGTATCTGGTGCACGAAAGATTTTTGGGAGCATAACAATTTCCTTTTAGAGACCGATTCTTATCCAAAACTATACCACTTTCCCGACGGAACATGAGCGTTTAGACGTCCCGTTCAAAATATGCTCAAGCGATTGCATAACTGTCTCAGTCGGCATAGTCTGCCCTCATGACTGAAATATCCGAAGCCCTTGTTTTGGCGCTCAATTTAATCATCACGTTTGACGGAGCCTTGGCGGAAATTGTCGGGCTGTCTTTGTATGTCAGTATCGTTGCTGTGGTTGGGGCCACCGTCATTGGCGTGCCCTTGGGAGCCGCCGTGGCATTGTTGCCCTTTCGTGGACGCGGCACGGTCGAAGTTGTCTTAAATGCGCTGATGGGATTGCCCCCCGTGGTGGTGGGCTTGGCGGTATATTTAATGCTTTCCCGGTCCGGGCCGCTGGGTGTTTTTGGTTTGCTGTACACCCCCACCGCGATGATTATTGCCCAAGTGGTTTTGGTCACGCCGATTATTGCCGCGTTATCTCGCCAAGTGTTTGAAGACCTGTGGGCGGAATACAAAGAACAACTAACTTCGCTGGGCTGCACACCGTTGCGTGCCGTGCCCACCTTAATCCAAGACGGACGTTTTCATTTAATTACGGCGGTTCTGGCCGGATTTGGCCGGGCCACCGCCGAAGTCGGCGCCGTCATGATGGTCGGCGGCAACATCGACCACGTGACCCGCGTCATGACCACCACCATCGCCTTGGAAGTCAGCAAAGGCAATTTGGCTTTGGCGTTGGCGTTGGGGCTGATTTTACTGTTGATTTCTGTTGCTATCGGAGCCTCGGTCAATATTTTCAAGCGGAGGGCCAAATCATGACCGTGCTGCCGCTTCAATTTAAAAACGTTTGCTATAAAGCTCCGTCCAAGGCCACAGACGAAGCCATGCCATTGATCAAGGACATGTCGTTCACGCTTGAGCCCACAAAGCGGACCGTCATCATTGGCCCCAATGGGGCGGGTAAAAGCTTGTTGCTGCGGCTTTGTCACGGCCTGATCCAACCCTCAGATGGTGAAATTGTGTGGGCCAAAGCCAATGCCGCCCAACATCAGGCCATGGTGTTTCAACGCCCGGTCATGTTGCGTCGAACGGCGGCCGCAAATATTCAGTATGCATTGACCTTAAACAAAGTCCCCAAGGCCGATCAGGCGGACATTATTGACGATGTGCTCACCAAAACAGGATTGCGCCGACACGCCCAAACACAGGCCCGCGTGATGTCGTTTGGCGAACAGCAACGTTTGGCGATTGCGCGAGCTTGGGCCTTAAAACCCGAAGTTTTGTTTTTAGACGAACCCACCGCCAGTCTGGACCCATCGGCCACCCACCAAATCGAAGAATTGGTGAACGCCATGCATCAGCAAGGCACCAAAATCATCATGACCAGTCACGATTTGGGCCAAGCCAAACGGTTGGGCGACGAAATTTTGTTCTTGCACCGGGGACGATTATTAGAGCATGCTCCGGCTGAACAGTTTTTTAACCTCCCCCAAAACGATCTTGCTCAGGCCTTTATCAAAGGTGATCTGTTGTGGTGGAAACGAGGAGAAGGGGCGCGTAAAAACCCCAAGCATAGCCGATGATCAAACTCTTTAAGTTCTTTATTCTTTTTAGCCTGTTGGCCCTGCCCGCTCAAGCGAATGAATTCATCACCGTGGCGTCCACCACATCCACTCAAAACTCAGGCCTGTTCGCCCATATCCTGCCGATGTTTACGAAAAAAACAGGCATCGCTGTGCATGTGGTTGCGGTGGGTACGGGCCAAGCCATTCGCAATGCCAAACGCGGCGACGCAGACGTCTTGCTGGTCCACCACAGACCGTCCGAAGACGCCTTTGTGGCCCAAGGCTTTGGCGTACAGCGTTTTGACGTGATGATGAACGATTTTGTGATTGTTGGCGTGAAACCGCTCAACAAAGTCTTAAACGCCAAAGAAGCTTTTTCAGTCCTTGCGGCCCAAAAATCAGCCTTTATCTCGCGCGGCGACGACAGCGGCACACACAAACGTGAACGCAGCATCTGGCAAAGCCCACCAAGTGCTCCTTGGTACAGAGAAGCCGGGGCCGGCATGGGCGCAACCCTGAATATGGCCCAAGCCATGGGGGCCTATACCCTGACCGATCGCGGCACGTGGATTGCCTTTCAAAACAAGGGCGACCTGCGCATTGTTTATGAAGGCGGCAAAGGCCTCGCCAATCCATACGGGGTCATATTGGTCGATCCCCAACGCCACCCCCACGTTAAAGCCAAAGCTGGGCAAGCGTTCATTGATTGGCTGATTTCAACCGAAGGTCAAACTGCCATAGCTGATTTTAAACTTAACGACGAACAATTGTTTTTTCCCACAGCAAAACCGTGACATTTCGGGTTTGGAAGACTATATCCACATCATGCAAGATACCTTTGGCCGCCCCATAACTTACCTCCGTGTTTCCGTCACCGACCGCTGTGATTTCCGGTGCTTTTATTGTATGCCCGAAGCCATGACGTTTTTACCGCGTTCCCAATTGTTAAGCCTTGAAGAATTAGACGAGGTTTGTTCGACGTTTGTTGAGCGCGGCGTCACCAAGGTCCGCCTGACCGGCGGTGAGCCGTTGATGCGACGTGGCATCATGGATTTCATCAAAGGTTTTTCCAGACACCTGGAAAGTGGCGCGTTGGACGAATTAACGCTAACCACCAACGCCAGCCAATTGGCAAAATATGCCCATGATTTAAAGGCCTTGGGCGTTGAACGTATCAATGTATCCTTGGACACCTTGGACGCGGATAAATTCAAAGAGATCACCCGCACCGGACGTTTAGAACAAGTGATCGAAGGTTTAGACGCCGCCACTTCCGCCGGACTGAAGATCAAAATCAACACGGTTGCGTTAAAAGATTATAACGAAGACGAGCTCAGTTCGTTGGTCAAATGGTGTGGCGAACGCGGATTTGATCTGACATTGATCGAAACCATGCCGTTGGGTGACATCGGCGGGGACCGCACCAAAAGCTATTTGCCTTTGGATGATGTGCGCAAGACCCTTGACCAAGACTGGACTTTGACGCCCAGCACCTACAATTCCAATGGGCCTTCACGGTATGTTGATGTCAAAGAAACCGGGCAGCGCATYGGYTTYATCACGCCSMTSAGYGAACATTTTTGYGAYACSTGYAAYCGYATGCGSCTGACSTGCACCGGAACCTTGTATATGTGTTTGGGTCAGGACAGTTCCGTGAACCTGCGCGATGCGTTGCGATCCGATGCATCCAAGGGTGAACTCCACAAGGCCATTGATAAGGCTTTGACCTTAAAACCCAAAGGCCACGAGTTCGAAATCGGCACCAACGATGGCCCGCCAATCATGAAACGACACATGAACGTGACGGGCGGCTAGGTTTTGTCTATACTCGCCCTGAATTCAACAGGTTGTGAATATATTTTATGAAATTTAAATCCATCGCCTTTGTGGCGTCGCGCCAAAAACAGGCCCAAGACGCTCTGGCTCGCCTTAAAAAACGCTAYAAACACGTTCTGCCSGCAAAGGCCGATGTGATTGTGGTTTTGGGCGGCGATGGTTTTATGTTGCGATCGTTGCACAAATACCTGCACCGGGGCGTGCCCATTTACGGCATGAACAAGGGCTCGGTCGGTTTTATGATGAATATTTATCAAGAAACCGGGTTGTTAAAACGGCTTGATCGCGCCCAACCCATCACTTTGCACCCGTTGAGCATGGAATGCACCGATACAAAAGGCAAAAAACACAAAGCCTTGGCCATCAATGAAGTATCTCTGTTGCGCCAAACCCGCCAAGCCGCGAAATTGCGTATTTGGGTCGATGGACAGTTGCGCATGGAAGAATTGATTTGCGACGGTGCGTTGGTGTCGACGCCCGCAGGCAGTACGGCCTATAACCTCTCCGCTCACGGCCCGATCATTCCGTTGGGGGCTGATTTGTTGGCGTTGACTCCCATCAGCGCATTTCGCCCCCGCCAATGGAAAGGGGCTTTGCTGCCCAGTGGATCAAGCGTCACATTCGAAGTCTTAAATCCCCGCGACCGTCCAGTCAGTGCGGTGGCCGACGATACCGAAATTCGCCGGGTTAAACGGGTGAAAATTTATGAAGACCGCACCATCGAACCGATATTGTTGTTTGATCCCGAACACAATTTAGAAGATCGCATCATCCGCGAACAATTCATGGTTTAAGCTGATTTTTTGCCAACGGCTTCAGATACCGACGCAAAACCTTCGGCTTTTAAGATGTCTGCAAGCTCTCGGTTAACCTCGGCCGCCATAGCGGGGCCTTGATAGACCATCGCACTGTACAGTTCGACCAAGCTGGCCCCGGCGAGGATTTTTTCGAACGCGCCACGCCCATCTTCGATGCCGCCCACGCCGATCAAAGGCAATTGCCCTTTGGTGGCGGCATAGATTTCGGACAAGACGCGGGTCGAAGCTTCGAACAACGGACGACCACTTAAGCCCCCCGTTTCCACTTTGTGACAAGACTTCAAACTGTCGGCCCGCTCAATTGTGGTATTGGTGACAATCAAACCGTCGATGCCCGTTTCCAAGGCCACGGCGGAAATGTCGGCTTTATCTTCGTCGGTTAGGTCCGGAGCAATTTTCAACAACAATGGCGGGCGATTGTCTTTGCTGGTGACTTCTGCCAAGGCCGTTTGGGTGCGGCATAAAAGCTCGCGCAGGACCTCTGGTCCTTGCAAGGCGCGCAAGCCCGGCGTGTTGGGTGACGATACATTGATGACGATAAAATCAGCCAAGACACCAAAGTTACGCGCGCCAATTTCATAATCAGCGGCGGCGTCTTCGGTCAGTTTGTTTTTGCCCAAATTCACGCCGACAATGCCGTGGGCGCGGTTACGGTTTTTAAGGCGATTGATTGAAGCCTCGTGACCTTCACAATTAAAGCCCATGCGGTTCACAACGGCGCCGTCTTCTTCTAAACGAAACAATCTGGGTTTGGGATTTCCGGGTTGCGGTTTGGGTGTCACGGACCCGATTTCAACAAAACCAAAGCCTTGGTCTAACATTTGTTTGTGAACACGGGCGTCTTTATCAAATCCGGCGGCGAGGCCCACCGGGTTGGGGAATTTCAAGCCCCATAAGTCTTGGTTTAAGATCGTATCGATGACTTTAGCTGGTTTTGGCACCACGCCCATTTCCAAAGCGCGCACGGCAAGTCCATGAGAAAATTCAGGGTCAAGCAGACGAATAAACGGCCATACAGTTTTATAAAAACGCGACATAAACAAAGCCTAAAAAATTGGGGAAGAGCTGAGAAGAGGCTCATCTATATCAGTCGTGGTCGCCTTTGTCATGGTCGCTGTCACGGTCGCGGTCACGGTCGCGGTCGTCGCCACCGTCATCGCCACCGTCATCTCCACCGTCATCGCCACCGTCTGAACTATCATCACCGCCATCGCCTTCGCTGTCAGAATCACCTTCGTTGTCGGAATCATCTTCACCATCAGAATCGCCTTCACCGTCGTCGTCTTTTTCGCCGTCATCGCCGTCATCGCCACCGTCTTCTTTATCGCCGTCTTCGCCATCTTCACCATCTTCACCATCTTCGCCGTCGTCGTCTTTTTCGCCTTCTTCTCCGTCGTCCTCTTTATCGCCGTCTTCATCATCTTCATCAGAAAATTCAGCGATGTCTTTTTCTTTTTCTTTTTCGTCTTGCCAATCAGACATGCCTTCGACATTGCGATCGACATCTGCGTCTCCGGTTAAATCAACGCCATCACGAGCATCCGACACGTTACCATTTTCATCAGAATGGCCTGTTCTGCCAGTGCTGATTTCATTTGAACCTCGATTATTGCGCGATTGCATAAAGGCTCGCCCACTGGTCACGGCCACAGAGGTTGCGCCATTCGCTTTAACACTGATCAAAAGTTCTGTTCCGCGAATGCCGATGGTTGCGGTGGGCGTAATCAGGGTTACCTTTTGTTTGGCGACTTTGCCGGAAACAAAATAAAACGCTCCCTGACCAAGCCGTAAAACCACCTTATCATTTTCATTATTGGCCGGGTCATAAACCATTTCATCAATGGTAATTTTAGCATTTTCACCCAGTTTCAAAATCGTTTTGTCGATAAAGGTAATGGTGGTTTTTGCGTTATAACCTGTTGCGATCACTTCATCTTGAACAACGGTATCGCCCTTTTGTTTGTTCGCCTTAGCGTCCTTATCCCGCCACGGAGCACTTCCCCAAACTTGCCCTTTGGTGCTTTCGATCAAACCAACCTGTGTGTGGGGAATTGTCGCTTGCACGCCATAAAACGTGACCATCAACAGGGCGGATACAAGCGAAAGAAAACGAATATTGCGAAAGAGCATTCAAAAAGCCTTTTGTGGTTTCAGTACTCAGACAACGCTTGGGCGCTGATTTTGATCCCTGAGATTTAGACATAAATATAGCCGCCCCAGAATACACGGGGGCGGCTATAAAAAAATGCTTATTAAGACGTTTATTTTTTCTTCTTAGCAGATGCTTTTTTCTTGGCTGGAGCCTTCTTTTTAGCGGCTTTTTTAGCCGGAGCTTTTTTCTTGGCTGGAGCCTTCTTTTTAGCGGCCTTTTTAGCCGGAGCTTTTTTCTTGGCTGGAGCTTTCTTTTTAGCGGCCTTTTTAGCCGGAGCTTTCTTCTTGGCCGGAGCTTTTTTTGCAGCAGCTTTTTTAGCCGGAGCTTTCTTCTTGGCTGGAGCTTTTTTTGCAGCAGCTTTTTTAGCTGGAGCTTTCTTCTTGGCTGGAGCTTTCTTTGCAACAGCTTTTTTAGCCGGAGCTTTCTTCTTGGCTGGAGCTTTTTTTGCAGCAGCTTTTTTAGCCGGAGCTTTTTTCTTGGCTGGAGCTTTTTTAGCCGGAGCTTTCTTGGCCGGAGTTTTCTTGGCTGTGGCTTTTTTAGCGGGAGCTTTTGCGGCAGCGGCAGCAACTGTTTTGGCGGAAGCAATAATGCCTTTCGCCGAAGCAACCGTAACGCCAGGCATTTCTGCAAGCTTGGTTGGTGACATCGCTTTCAAGCGTCCGACCCCAATGCGTTTTTCTTTGAGTTTCGCGGCAAGTGCTGGACCCACCCCTTTAACATCTGTAAGTACTGCAGTCGCCATAACGTCGTCTCCCCAAATTCGTTTATGTCACGTCATCTATAAAATAAATGACAAAATAAAATCGATTCGATTTCGTACATTAGATCATACAAGTTCACAAGAAAACAGCTATACGTGCAAATGTTTAAAGACGCGTTACGAAACTGGTTTACTTGGATACGCTGGTAACTTAATTTTTATGTCTTTTTGATCTTTGTTCAGTTCGGCGTGGCTCATCAATTTTGCCATGGTCGACATGCACGTTTCAATCGTCCAACGAATTTGTTCTTCGCCAACTGAATGTCCGGCTTCAACAGCTTCGGGTAGAATGTGTTGTTGTAAAAATCCGGCGACACCGGCAAGAGCGCGCGCCGTAACACCCAAATCATTAGCCTTCACATCAAAAGAATTTGCATGTATTTCAAGATCGCTGATCACGTGGTCAAGGGCGCGCATGGTATCGTCCACAGCACCCGGTTCGCGTTCCGTTTTTTTTGCAATGAAGCGTAACTGTGCTGTAAAAAAATCATAATTTGTCATAAACAACTGATACCATATTCGCGTCAGCAACAGGAGCCATAATGTTAGAAATTTATATCGACGCCGATGCCTGCCCGGTTAAAGACGAAACCATCCGTGTGGCGGAACGTCATAACATGAAAGTCATCATGGTCTGTGACGGCGGCATTCGCCCGCACCCAAGCCCGTTGGTCGAACTGGTGATCGTGCCATCCGGCGCCGACGCCGCAGATGATTGGATTGCCGAACACATCGAACGCGGCGACATCGCCATCACCAATGACATTCCGTTGGCTGACCGTTGCATCAAAGCGGGCGGACGGGTGCTGCGGCCCAATGGACAAGCGCTCACCGAAGATGCCATCGGCATGGCTTTGGCAACCCGCGATTTAATGACCGACTTGCGCGAAGCCGGAACCATCACCGGAGGCCCCCGCCCGTTTTCCAAGCAAGATCGTTCGCAATTTTTGAATGTTTTGGAAACAACCGTACAGTCGGTCAAAAGGGAATGTGTTTAGTCTTTAATAAACTTGGCGCTATCGGCCAACGTTTTCACATCATAAAATTTAGCCGCCATATTCAAAAGTGACTTTTTATCAATGGCCGATTTTAAACTTTCTGCGGCCACATCCCGAATGCGCACCATGTCGTCGCGAAGCCCCAGCAACAACATCCGCACATCATCACGTTCCGCAGAAACTTCTTCAAGAGCCGCTTCTAATTTCCACACCTGTTCGGTCAGACGCACCAGTTCTTCGGCTTCTAACTTTTGAGATTCCATCAGGTCATTGATAAAATCTTCCTGAGCTTCTTTGTCATTTTGAAGCTGAACAATTTGCGTTTCCGCAGCCTTCAGTAATTCTTTTTGATTCATATTTTCAGCCACAACAACGTCCTTCTTTTTAAGTAGACCCAAAGTCTACCAAAAAACCCCGGCTCCTGCAAAGGAACCGGGGTTTTTAATTTTGGTGGCTGGAGGTGGACTTGAACCACCGACTTCGGCATTATGAGTGCCGCGCTCTAACCAGCTGAGCTACCCAGCCATGGGTGGGGAGTAATTAAGTCATCCGAGGCTAAGCGTCAAGAGGGCTTTTGACTTTACTTCGCGGAAGTCTCAACAAAGCCCAAATTCAGCAATTGAGAGAGCACCTGGTTAATGTCACTTTCGACCTTTGTGCGCGCCATAATGGGAAAGGCAGCCTGCACGATATCGGCCATATCTTGACCCGTGATGGGCTCTTCCATCAAACGCCACAGGGCTGCCGCCATGGGGTTAAGGTTATGAATTTGTTCGCCGTCAGGATGAACCAAAAACATTTCATCACCGACTTCGCGAAATTGGGTTTTGGGATGGCGGCTAACTTTTGTGGTCTCGAAGTCTAAACCAAAGGCGTTCACGCGAATTTCTCCTGTAACAGGGCTTGGGCTTGTTTGACCGTACTATAGGTCAATTTGATGCACTCGGCGCCTTTTACCATATTATGCAGGTGATCAATAACTTCTATGGCGTTCAAACTGCGACCAAAACTTTGCAGCACACAGGTTTTTAAGACTTCAGCCTCGCCGACGGTTTCCATCTGCGGTGATGCGCCGGGGGTTCTGTTTAACAAAACAAGGCCTTGAATGGGGGCTTGTTCGCCAAGCGGGGCCAAAACGTCATCGGCCAAGTCCACATAGCGAAATTGTGTGCTTTGGGGGCCTGAATGCTTTTCAATAAAATCTGAAACTTCTGCATCCAGATCATCGGGTAAAGGGTTTCTCAATCGGGGCAAAAAACCCGGAGCCACGGCTATGGTTGGTGCGCCGGGCAGAATCGGCAATTGATCATCGGCAAAAACCCGGTGTCCGGCTTGAGCCAAGGTTGCCGTCAACAGGCTTTTCCCAGCCTCATGCGTTGACGGAAACACCACCAATTTTGAACCAATTTTGACCCCTGCAGCATGCAACGCCAACAGGCAGCCGGAGTCTTTGATATAAGCGTGTTCTAAATCCAACAACAAATCACAGACCGCATCGACCGGATCAAGGAATACAATGGCATCCCCGCCTTGGACCCAAGGCGAGCGGCGTTCATAGCCACGCGGCCCGGCGCTTAGGCGAATAATCGGCGTGCCTTTACCTTTTTTGGTTTCTTTAAACGTCCACCCCCGCAACACTTGCCCCAATATTTTGGCAAGGTTGTCCACACCGTCAAAAGCGATGGGGTCGTTCAGGCCTTTTACTTTAATCCACATGCCCTAGTTCTTGTCCTTTGAAGCTGAACGGAAACTGAATGCAAACTTCAGAACGCCTTCAGATAACTTATGCCATATTATCGTCAAGTTTCACATTGTCTGATTCTCAGTATTTATCATCTGGGAAGTTCAGCTCAAGAATGGGTCCCTTAAGACCACAACAGGAGTGACATCATGTCCATCAAAAATATAATGAACCGTAAAAAAGCTTTGGCTATGTTAGGCATGGTCGCGGCCGTTGCCTATGCAGCCCCAAATATGACGTCTTTGGGTGATGCTCACGCTTCGGGCGGCGGCAGTGGCGGTGGATTTTTTAGTGGCTTTGGCGGCGGTTCTGGCGGCGGTGGCAACCAACCCCGCGGATTTGGTTCCGGYWCCGGCGGTTTTGTCATCAACGACCAAATCACCGCAACAGAATGCAGCGATTGCCACATGGCCTATGGCCCTGATGCCCTGCCATCTGGATCATGGAAACGCATGATGGGCAACTTGTCCAACCACTTTGGTGAAGATGCCAGCTTGGACGAACAAACCCGCAGCCACATCGAAAATTACTTGGTATCGAACACCTATGCCGGTGATGGCCCACTGCGCATCACCGAACAGCCTTGGTTCGCCAGCGAACACCGCGGCGAAGCTCGTCTTGGACGCGGTCAGACTTGGGCCAATTGTAATGCTTGCCACAGATCACGTGGCGCCTGGCGTTAATTCAGCTCGGTTTACACAGCAAACGATTTTAAAGGGAAGGCTCAGGCCTTCCCTTTTTTTATGGCAAAAGTTCAATTATCATCTACACTTGCAAACATTGAGCATCGTGAAATTGAAAGAGCCCTTTTCCCATGAGCAGCGTCGAAATCTTCCCGTGGAACACTTATTTTGAAGTTGGTGTGGATGAAACCGATAAACAGCACCGTAAACTGGTCGAAATCATCAACGAAATTTGTTCGTGTGCGTTATCGACCAAAAATTACGAAGAAACCATCGACGACCTGTTTGTCAAGCTGATCGACTATTCCAAATATCACTTTGACTGGGAAGAACAGTATTACCAAGACAACAATCTGCCTGGCGAACTGTTCGATGCGCACCAAGGCAACCACGGAAAACTCATCGCACAGATCCTGTCGCTCAAAACCAAATACGATCAAGACGCCAACAAAGACACCAATTTAGAAGAAATCCTCACCACATTGGTGCTGTGGCTGACCCATCATATTTTAGAAGATGACATGTTGATGTGCCTGATCATTGACAACCTTGCAAAAGGCATGCAACCCGCTGTCGCCATCAAAAATGCTAATCGTGGCATGAAAGGCCCCAAAGGCACCATTGCCAAAGTCATGAGTTCGATGATGAATGTTTCGAGTTCCAGCGTTTTGGAACTGCGCCGGGAAATCACCTTTCGCAAAGAATTAGAAGGCAAGCTCAACTCTGAAATTTTGATCCGCAAAGAAGCCGAACAAAAACTTACGTATCTGGCCCAACATGATGCCTTAACCGAACTGCCCAACAGGCGCCTGTTCGAAGAATTAGGCGACGTGNCCATTAAAGGGGCAAAACGCAGCAAATCTGAACAAGCCATCCTGTTTGTCGACATTGACGGTTTTAAGGCCATCAATGACACCCTTGGCCATCAGGCTGGCGATGAATTATTGATCGCCATTGCCCGGCGTCTGGAAGACGGTGTGCGTGAATCTGACATCGTTGCCCGCATCGGCGGCGATGAATTCATCCTTCATTTGGGCGGCGAATGTGGACAAAAAGATGCCTGCGCCATTGCCGAAAAAATCATCAAAGCCATGGCCACACCGTTTGATCTTGAAGACGGCACCGCCAACGTTGGCGCCAGCGTCGGCATTGCTCTGTACCCCGGCGACGCAGCCGATGTGAAGGCCTTGGTGCAAAACGCCGATGCCGCCATGTATGTTGCCAAAAAATCGGGCAAAAACGCTTACAAACTCTTTTCTGAAATTTAAAGGACATCTCCCCATGCTCAATATAGTGCTCAATAAAACGTTTACCTCGTTAGCCCTTGCCCTCGCCTTTTTCAGCACTTCAGTTATGGCAGCCGAAACAGCTTTGATAACGTCTAAATCCTTAAGCCCCGATACGGCCCATGGGTTGGTTAAAACCACTCTGGAGGCTTGCCGAGGCGAAGGTTTTCAGGTGGCCGTGGTTGTGCTTGACCGGGGCGGCAATGTGCAAGCCGTCATCCGCGATCAGTTCGCCGGACCTTTCACCCCTAAAATCGCCGAATTAAAGGCTGCAACGGCCCTTAACTTCAGCACCAACACCCAAACCCTTATGGAACAAACCCAGCCGGGAACGCCTGCGTCAGGACTTCGACATGTGCCGGGTGTTTTGGTTGTGGGCGGTGGAGTGTTGATCCAAGCCGGCGGCACGTTGATCGGTGCCATTGGTGTATCGGGAGCCCCCGGTGGGGACTTAGACGAGGCCTGCGCCCTAAAAGGCCTTGAAAGCATTCAGGACGATTTGGACTTTTTATAAGTCCTGCAGTCGCCAGTTCAAGGTTTCTCCACCTCTGTAATTTTTGACCGCTTGCCCTGCCCCCACTTCGGTGGTGGCGGGCGCGGTCCAGTCTTCGCGCACCAAGGTTACGGTGTCATCGTTGATAGGAAGACCGTAAAACTTTGGCCCGTTCAGGCTGGCAAAGGCTTCGAACTTATCCAAGGCTTTTTCTTCGTCAAACACTTGGGCGTATAATTCCAATGCGGTTGGTGCTGAAAAAATACCCGCGCAGCCGCATGCTGTTTCTTTGGCGTCAACGCCGTGCGGAGCCGTATCGGTGCCCAAGAAAAACTGAGCCTCACCAGACGTCGCGGCTTCGCGCAGCGCCAAACGATGTTCTTCGCGTTTGGCAATGGGTAAACAATACAGGTGTGGGTGAATGCCACCTTTGAAAATATCAGACCGATTGATTTGCAGGTGATGCACGGTGATGGTCGCCCCAACGCGCGGCCCTTGGGACCGCACAAAATTGACCGCCGCCGATGTTGTAATGTGTTCAAAGACAACTTTTAAGGCCGGAAAATTTTGCAGTGTTGGTTTCATCACCTGTTCAATAAAGACATGTTCACGGTCAAAAATATCGATGTTTTGGTCGGTGACTTCGCCGTGCACCAACAAGGGCATGCCCAAAGATTCCATACGCTCCAAAACGTTTGAGATTTTGGTGATATGGGTGACGCCATGATCGGAATTTGTGGTGGCGCCTGCGGGATATAATTTGGCGGCGACAATTTGCCCGGCTTTAAAGCCACGTTCCAAATCATCCGGGTCGGTCTTGTCGGTCAGGTAAAGGGTCATTAACGGCGTGAAGTTCAGGTCACTTGGCACGGCTTTTTGAATACGGGCCTGATACGCCACCGCGTCCGCCGCCGTCGTCACGGGTGGCCTCAAATTGGGCATCACAATCGCACGACCAAATTGACGCGCGGTCATTGGCCCCACGGCAACCAACATTTCGCCATCACGCAAATGCACGTGCCAATCATCGGGGCGGCGCATGGTCAATTTGGTGATGATTTGATTCTCTGACATTTTGATCGTCCCGTTTTAAAAGTTTACGCCGACAAGACGTCTAAGGCTTGGCCTTGGGGCAAAGCACCGTCAATGTGAATTTTGTGCCACAGCGCATAAAATAACAAGGTCCACGCAGCTTTGGCCGCGCGTCCTTGGGAATGTTTAAACAAGTCTTTGACGACTTCGGGTTTACAGATAGACGCGATGCAGTCTTGTTCGGCTACCAATTGCCCCACCCGTGCGCCATCGGCGGCCATCCATTCACCCACGGGCACGGTAAAGCCGCGTTTTTTGGCAAACGGTTTTGCGGCGGGCAGTTGAGTGTTCAGCCATTGCCGCAAAAGATGTTTGCCCAAACCGTTTTTGATTTTAAGACTGTCGGGCAAATCAAAGGCCAACCTTGCCATTTCCACATCCACAAACGGCACCCGGCCTTCGACCCCGTGCGCCATCAACATGCGATCCAGTTTGGTCAACAGATCACACGGCAACCACGTTTGAATGTCTTGGGCCTGAACACGTTGTAATTTTGTTTGATCCGATTTCTGGGACTCTTTTTTGGCTTGAACCATGCCCGAACGCCACGCTTGGCTTGCGTCTTCTTGTCGCAGCACGCCCAGCCCGTCCAAGATGCCCTTGCGGTACATGTCTTTTGAAAACCATCCACGCGTGGCGGTGCGGTATCGTCCGTATCCGGCGAACAATTCATCACCGCCCTCGCCCGCCAGAACCACTTTGATGCCTTCGGCGCGGGCTTTTTGGGCCAATTTCCACGTGGGCAAAATTGCATAATCGGCGACCGGATCGTCCATGTGTTTGACGATGCCCGGTAACGATCCCCAAAAATCATCGGCGCCAAATTCAATTTCGATGTGATGAGCACCTTGGGATTTTGCGAGCGAGCGCGCGAGCTCTCGTTCATCGGCAACGGCGGTGCCGCTGAACCCTGCGGTGAACGCCAATACGGGTTCTGCATTCATTTTTTTCATCATCACCAACAAAGCGGATGAATCGATGCCGCCCGACAAAAACATGCCATACGGCACGTCGGACCGTTGATGGACGCCGACGCTGTACGTCAAAATATCGTCTAAACTTTTTAAGGCTAGGGTCTCTGAAATATTTCGGGGGCCACCCGTGGGCAAAGCCGCACGCACCCGGCGTTCAACAATTCCACCCTTTTCCACACGCAAGGTTTCACCCGGCAAGACCCGGTGAATGCCATGAAACGCTATGTCTTGTCCGGTGGTGAATTGAAGCTGTAGCAATTCGTCGCGTTTATCGGTGTTGAGCTTAGCGTCCACCAAGCCCGACGCAATCAATACGGCGGGTTCAGA
>NVTL01000002.1 GCA_002401565.1 Rhodospirillaceae bacterium | reverse complement strand
GGGATCGCGGCGGCAAAGGTCAGCAAGAAAAAGAACTTCACCAAGTCATAGCCATTGCCGCTAAAATTAAAGCCTTCCAATTGGGTGGCTCCGGTCAAGACGGAAGCGCTGGCGAAAAAGTTCACGCCGTAAGCGACGCTGTAGCCAATGAAAAAATAAGCGATGGTCGAGACCGCAAAATCGGTGATGATCTTCACCAACGCGTTGACCTGATTTTTCCGGCGCACCGTGCCGACCTCTAAAAAAGCAAAACCCGCATGCATGGCCAAGACCATAATCGCGCCCAAAAGTACAAATAATACGTCTACGCCGATGTGCATGGTTTTGCGTCCTTACAAAGATTCAAAGTGACTTTATGGTGGTCACGTTAACTCAAATACCATGCCAAAGGCGAATTTATTGCTTAACAGATTGAAAACGTGCTTAAATTTGCACTTAGATTTTATATTTGAAAAAAAGCATGTACCAAAAGGCCTGCGTAAATTTCAGGCAATTGCCCAAATTTCAGGCATAAAAAGAGGCCGAAGACTTGCGTCCCCGGCCTCGATTTATCTGAAACGGTTTGCCCTATAGGGAGTGCGCGCCGCGTCCAAATTCAGGATAGGCTTCAAGGCCCAGCTCGACTTTATCTGTGCCCAGCATTTCTTCTTCTTGCGAGACCCGGATACCGATGGTGACTTTCAAGAGCGTCCAAACGATGGCCGAAGAGACAATCACAAAAGCGCCAATCGCAGCGATACCGATCAACTGGGTGCCAAAGCTAGCCTCCGCGTTGGTCAACGGAACCGCCAAGGTGCCCCAGATGCCACAAAACAAGTGAGCCGGGATCGCACCGACAACATCGTCGATTTTCAGTTTGTCCAAGAAAGGTACAGCGAAGACGACGATTGCACCGCCAACGGCACCGATCAAGATTGCGGAACCCAGTGTTGGCGTATCTGGACCCGCGGTGATGGAAACCAAACCACCRATMGCACCGTTYAASGCCATGGAMAGGTCAACTTTTTTGTAGACCAATTGGGTCAAGATGACYGCGGCAACCACACCACCGGCMGCMGCCATGTTGGTGTTGGCAAAWACGTTTGCCATRGCRATCGCRTCRGCMGCAGAWCCCAACGCCAGCACWGARCCRCCGTTGAAMCCAAACCAACCGAGCCACAAGATGAAAGCCCCCAAAGTCGCCAAAGGCATGTTCGCACCGGGAATAGGGTGAATTGAGCCATCTTTGCCGTATTTACCAGTCCGTGCGCCCAAGATGATTGCTCCGGTTAAAGCAGCCCAGCCACCAACAGAGTGAACAATTGAAGAGCCAGCAAAATCAAGGAAGCCCAATTCGGTCAACCAGCCACCGCCCCACGTCCAAGAGCCTTGGATGGGATAAATGATCGACGTCAAAACAACGACGAAGATCAAGAAAGGCCAAAGTTTGATGCGTTCCGCAACGGTACCAGACACGATAGACGCCGCAGTTGCCACAAAGACCATTTGGAAGAACCAATCAGACGTTGCGGAATAACCGGCTTCGAAGTTTGCGCCGGTTTCAGCAAGGGCGGCTGCATCGTCGCCAGCCCATGGCAACATTGTGCCGATGTATCCGACAACGTCCATATACATCAGGTTATAGCCAATCGCGTAAAACATGATGCCCGCGATGGAATACAAGGTGATGTTTTTCAAGCAAATGGTTGCCGTATTTTTGGACCGAACAAGGCCGGATTCCAACATGGCAAAACCCGCCGCCATAAACATGACCAGCGCGCCGTTAAACAAAAATGAGAAGGTGTTAAAGATAAAAGCGGTTTCTTCGGAAACCTCAGCGAAGGCCGGAGCAGCGGTGAGTGTCAGTGCTGCTGCAAGACCCGGAATTAAAAAACGTTTAGACATATGAGGTCTCCTTAAAGAGCTTCTGCGTCAGATTCGCCGGTGCGAATGCGCAAAACTTTTTCCAAATCAACGACAAAGATTTTGCCATCACCAATTTTGCCAGAGCTGGCAGCGCCTGTAATCGCTTCAACGGCGCGCTCAACTTGGTCGGCCGCAACGGCAACTTCGATTTTAACCTTGGGCAGGAAATGGATCTCGTATTCTGCGCCACGGTAAATTTCGGTTTGCCCTTTTTGACGTCCATAACCTTTGACTTCGGTAACGGTCATGCCTTCGATGCCCAAAGCGGTAAGGGCTTCGCGCACCTCGTCCAGCTTGAATGGCTTGATAATGGCCATAATGAATTTCATTGTTTTGTTCCCTATATTGTCTGTGTCGCAATCCATTTGCGCTCAGCCCAAGCATTACAAGACCCGTGCCAAGTCTTGCTTTGGCTGAATTTGATTGTAATTTCAAATGGATAGAAGGATATGCCTGTAAATAATGCCCGTGCCTTATGCGGATATACTGCCTAAATTAAGGGCATTAATAAGCCACTGCTTAATTTCTAGGCATAAAAGTGACTATAAACGCCTCAGGGCTGGACAAATGGGCCAAAGACGTGAATTCTAGTGGTCACGAAGGACTCCCTCTTCTTTGACTGCGGAAAGATTTGCTATGACGGCTTCACAAAAACCTGCTTCTGCTGCCTCTAAAAACCTAAACGTTGATGTGTTGGTCATCGGCGGCGGTTTGGCGGGCGGAACCTTGTCGTTGGCCTTGGCGCAGAACGGCTTTCAGGTGGCCACGGTTGATACCGAAGACACCAAAGCCTGGGTCGACCGGGGTTTTGATGGGCGGGCGTCTGCGATTGCCTTGTCGAGCCAGCGGGTGTTGGAAAGCGTGGGCATTTGGGATGTCTTAAAAGACGAAACGGCACCGATTAAGGAAATTCGTGTCGCCGATGGACATTCGCCGCTGTTTTTACATTACGATCACCAGCAATTGGGCACGGAACCGTTTGGGTTCATGATGGAAAACCGTTCGTTGCGCAAAGCCCTGAATGTTTTGGTGCCCAAATGCAAAGGCCTGCATTATTTTGCCCCCAATGAAGTGGTTGAATTAGATCGTTCTAAAGACGGTGTTGCCGCGACCTTAAAAGACGGCACCGCTATTAAGGCCCGTTTGGTGGTGGCGTGTGATGGTCGCGGATCAAAAACCCGTGAAAATGCCGGCATTCGTCTGACCAAGTGGGATTACAAACAAGCGGGCATTGTTTGTACTGTTGAACATGAACGCTCTCATAATTATTGCGCGCAGGAACATTTTTTGCCCAACGGCCCGTTTGCGATTTTGCCCTTGCCGGGTACGGCTGAAAAACCCGGCTGTCGGTCTTCTATCGTGTGGACCGAACGCGCCGACCTGTGGCCGATCATGATGGATTTGAACGACGAAGATTTCTTGGAAGAACTCGAAATTCGCTTTGGCGACTTTTTAGGGGCTTTAAGCATCGTTGGTCCGCGTTTTGCCTATCCGTTGTCTTTGCAATATGCCGAAACGTATCTGGCCGAACGCTTGGTGTTGGTCGGCGACAGCGCCCACGGTATGCACCCCATCGCCGGACAAGGCCTGAACATGGGTCTGCGCGACGTGGCGGCGCTGACCGAAGTTTTGTTTGATGCCCATCACACGGGCCAAGATATCGGCTCAGGCTTGGTATTGGAAAATTATGATAAGTGGCGTCGTTTTGACAATGATTTGATGCTGGGCGTGACCGATGCCTTGGTGAAGATGTTTTCAAACGATATCGAACCCGTAATGTTCGCCCGCGATCTGGGCATGGCAGCGGTAAACCAAATCCCAGACCTAAAAAAATTCTTCATGCGCCACGCCATGGGCACAGTCGGAGAATTGCCAAAAATGATGCGGGGCGAAAGCTTGTAAGCGACGATACCTAGTTGGTTTTATTGAATAAATCAGGCCATACAATTTTAGAGTAATTTAGGTAATCTTAGTTTTTCTTGGCTTTAGGCAGTTAATAAATTTAGATTAATATAATGACTGTATCTACTTAGGCCTCTGTTTTTTATGTATTAATTTTGAACAGGCTATTCAAAAAGCCCATTGAGGCGCTCATTTGAGAAAAGCCTTGTATCTCCGTGCTTGCCGAGAATTGAATCTATTATATCAACAATAGACCAATACAGAGGGTCTAGTACGGAACAATGGACAAAGAGGTTTTGATTAGTCACAAATTCAGGAAATACCTCTAATTTCGGGGCTTTTAACAGTTGTAGAAAATCAACCTTGGCAACATGCTTGAGTTTCATTTCGTTTACGGTTGCTTGTAGGGTTAAGGCTGAAGAGAGACTCTCGATCTTTAAGTCGCGAACGTTCAGGCCGTCTGATCGAATATCTAATTTCAGGATGTTGTTCGTTTCATCATAATACAGCGCATAAAATTCATGGGCTGTGTGCTGGCCGTGAAGTGCGATGGCTGGATCTCAAATCTGGTTGATGTCAATCATATTAGACCAGTATAATTTGTATCAAATAAATAAATAAAACACTGATAATTGCCACATCGTAATCAGAAGCGCGTGGGTTTGACGCGTTGTTTTGCAAAACTTAAGCTTTGACGGCTGAATTTGGGAATGGGCAAGGCATAGCTAACTTATGCGGCTCATTAGAGTTATACCTCGTTAAAAAGGTTGAATATTTTTGATATTGACCGTGAATGTAAAATTAGTGCAATCTATAACTCATAGATAACAAGCGGGATGCTATCCCACATGCCCTATGATACATAGATTGCACTAATTTAACGCCGATACCTGCCCACTTGTTTTAACTTGATTATATTATGCATGTGGCAAGGTCGAGGGGCTGTTTTCATTTACTGATTAGGTTTTTGAACCTTAGGATAAATCGGTTCGGCCTTCGGTATACCGTTCTGGCTCGGTAACGGTTTCATCGCCCTCGTTTGCATCGCGGGTTAGGCCTGCGGCTTTTATTTCGTCTAGGTACATGGACCACATGGCATCTTGGTGTTCGCCGAAACGGTAGAGGATATTCCACGTGTAAATGCCGCTGTCGTGACCGTCATCAAATGTTATTGTCACAGCGTAATTACCCACAGGGGTGATTTCGGTGATCATGACGCCGCGTTTGCCGCCGATCCATTTCTTTTGGTCTGCGGAATGACCTTGAACTTCGGCAGACGGACTTTCGACCCGCAACAATTCGATGGGAATAGAAAAGTTTTGGCCATCATCAAAATCGATATCCAAGCTCGCATTATCGCGGTTCAGGCGGATTTCGGTGGGGGTGTGTTTTTGGCTAAAATCTCTAGACGGTTTATTCATGTGAGCTCTCTTGCTTCGGATTCTAACATGATGGGGATGCCATCACGTATGGGGTAGGCCAAACCTGCTTTTTCGCTGATCAATTCTTGCGTTTTGCTTGAGAATTTTAACGGTCCCTTGGTCAGGGGACAGACTAAAATTTCCAACAGCTTTGGATCAACGCTATTTTGAGGGTGCGGCATTTCAGGGGACCTTTATGGGGTTAATGCTTAACAGTTGGGGGGCTTGAGCCCTCATTACCATGCATTTCAAACAAAGATATTAACATATTCGCSCGGTCTTGRTGKGTWWKACATTCTAACAAGGCTTGGCGTTCGGTGGGYTCAAACGGGCASGTCATRGCCAAGGAYGAMACCARCGCTTCATAGGGSGCCTCKGCAATRGCTTCCCARTCGGCMTCRATMTCYTTGGCGCTGAAATAATCCTGCATCAAGTTCACCACGCGGTCCTTTTGGGGTCCATCAATATCATCGGTGGCATACATATCGTCTTGGAATTCAGAATAATCAACCTTGGCCCTGCGGTAAGGCTGGCCTTGGTCGCTTGAATTAGGCTCATAGATCTGATCTAAAAGTCGAAAACGCGATATGCCTTCGATTGTGATGTGGTAACGACCATCACCGGGGTCAGAAAATTGTACAATACGCCCCACCGCGCCGACCGAATACAAAGGTTCATCATTGGATATGGGATCGGTACAAACGGCGCGCGGCTGAATAATACCAATCAGACGTTTTTGCCCCAATATATCGTCGATCATATTGATATAGCGGGGCTCATATACATTTAAAGGCACATGTCCGCGCGGCAACAAGACCACGCCGCTTAGGGGAAACAGCGCAAGGGTGCTGGGCAATTGCAAAGGGGGGCGGACGCTGGTCATGACCGTATTCTAAACCTTTTTAAGAAAACAGAACCGCAGACAAACGCTTGCGAGCTTCAATGGTGCGTTCATCGGTCAGTCCGATGGTTTCGAAAATCTTGATCAGCTGTTTACGTCCGGCCTGTTCGTTCCAATCGCGATTAATGCGGACGATTTCCAAAAGATGATCGATGGCGTCTTCTACGCGGTCTTGGGCAAACAAGGCTTGGGACAATTCAAAGCGAATTTCCAAATTATTGGGCTCAGCCTTCACACGTTTTTGTAACTCATCGGATTCAGACGGATTAGCCTCGGCACTTTGTTCGGCCAGTTCTAAAGCTGATATGGCCTGCAAAACTTCGGGCGCATTGCGCGATTTTGGATTTAATTGTTTCAACATTTCATAAGCCCGTGGGAAGTCTTTAGAGACCGCGATGGCGCGAATGATTCCGGCAAAGGCGGGGATATAAGTCGAATCTTCTTCTAAAATCGTAGTGTAGATGTCTTCGGCCTCGGCCCATTGGCCTTCACCTAACAGCTCAGCTGCGTGATCCATGGCATCTTCGAGCGGGGGTTTGGCATCGCCAACCAATTTGTCGATAAAACTTTGCAATTGAGCTTCGCTTTGGGCGCCTGAAAAAGCCTCAACGGGGCGACCGTCCTTAAAGGCAAAAACGGTGGGCACGCCTTGAACGCGCATTTGTTGGGCCAAGGCCTGATTTTCATAGACATTCATGCGGACCATTTTGACCAAGCCGCCCGCGCGCAAAACAAGCTTTTGCAAAACTTCGTTTAACGTAATCGATTGTTCGCTTTCGGGCGTCCAAAACGTCACAATAACGGGAAGCTGGTTTGAACTTTCGACAACATCTTGGGCAAATGTATCTGAGTTGCTATCCATCACCGTAGCTTGTGTGGCGGCCGGCGTGGCCGGGCTGGTGGGCGCATTGGGGCCAAGATCAAAGCCCGGCTTTGGCGGGGCATTTGGATCAGGAACGGGGGCGTTTGGGTCAATAATAATGTTGCTCATGAAAGGGACCCTATGACGGTTGCTTTGAAAAATCAATCAAGATGGGATTATGGTCGTGATGATCTAAGAATTTTAGCAAGTCTGGTCCAGAAATGGTCAGGGTTTGGGTGTTCGTCAAGGGGTGGAAATTAACCTGTTCAGATTTCGCGAAATTTATGTCTAAAACCACCTGAACCAGACATTCAACATCATGGACAATGGCAAACGGAGTGACGGAACCGGGTTGAACGCCCAAAACATCCTGTAAAAGATTGCTTGAGGCAAACGATAGTCCTGCGGCACCAATGCGAAAACGCAGAGCTTTTAAGTCGATTTTTAAATCCTCATGGCACACCACCAACCATAGTTTTTTCTTTTTGTCTTTGAGAAAAAGATTTTTGCTGTGGTGTCCTAAGATGGTGCCGCGCAGGTTTTGACTGTCTTGGACGGTCATAAGCGGGGCATGAGAGTGCCTTTCAACAGAAATATTTAAGGCGGATAAATGTTCAAAAAGGTCTTGGGGAGTCATGATTTCTGGGGCTTTTGGGGCTGTGGGAAACGATAAGATTCATTATAAATCTAGCCGTTCTAAAAAAAATATAAAAGAGGGCTTGCAAAGCAAGAATGGCTGGGTATGATCGCCCCGCTTCACAAAGATGGTTAAGCGGGCGTAGCTCAGGGGTAGAGCACAACCTTGCCAAGGTTGGGGTCGGGCGTTCGAATCGCCTCGCCCGCTCCATCTTTTTCTTTTCACACCTTGAAAAGAAAATAGACGAAGCCAAAAATGACCGAGCCTTGGCTCGGTTTTTTTGTGCCTTTTTGTAAGGCGCAGCTTGGAATAAATTTTAATAGCCAACAGCTTAAGGTTCTCGTACGCTCTTTACTTATTAAAAGAGTATGGACCCAATCGCTAGGGTCTTCGTTTTAAAATGGTCTTTAAGACCAGCTGAAACCAGCAAGAACGAGGCGCACTGATATGGCTAAAATGACAAAAATAATTTCCTCCGAAAAAGCTAAACATTCTCGCATAGTTTCAAAAATTTCGGCCCTGGCTTTAAAGCTGGGCAGCAAAACTTTAAAACCCCATATCAAAGCCTTTGTTAAACAATATTTCAGTCATCTGGTCTTGGATGAAATTCAAGCCCATGATCCCGAGGACTTAGCCAAATTGGCGGTGCACCATTTAAAAACAGGGCGCACCCGTAAAAATAAAAAGACGCTGGTGCGGGTTTTTAATCCAGATGAACAAACGGATGGCTGGGAAATGGGTCATACGGTGGTCGAAGTCATTAATAATGACACGCCGTTTTTGGTCGACAGCATCACCGCCGAAATCAACAGCCAAGGCCTTGGTGTGCATTTGGCGATACATCCCATCATGCGCGTGCGGCGCACTAAAAAAGGTGTGTTGTCTGGCGTTGTCGAACCGGGGGCTTTGGGTTCTGATGTTGATATTCAAGGCGAAAGCTTTATCCATATTCAAATCGATGAACAACCCACGTCAGCACATGCAGCAATTGCCAAGGGCCTAGAAGATGCCTTAAATGAAGTCCGTCTGGCGGTCCGAGACTGGCGCACAATGCGCAATGGTTTGGGCGAATTGATTGACGAACTGGAAACCCTGACCGCGACCATTTCTTTGGATGAAATTTCCGAAGTGCGCGATTTTTTGCGCTGGATTCACGACGATAACTTTACGTTTTTGGGCTACCGCGAATATAAATTTGTCGGCAAAGGCCCAAAGGCCCATGCGGTTGTTTTGAAAGACAGCGGCCTTGGAATCTTAAGCGATCCGGACCGGGTGGCTTTGGACATGCGCACCATGGGGAAAATGCCCCCGGAAGTCCGCGCCTTTTTGGGCAACGATGATTTATTGGTGGTGATGAAATCGAACATCAAATCAAAGGTTCACCGTCCGGTGTATATGGATTCCATCGGCATCAAACATTTAGATAACAAAGGTCGTGTGATCGGCCAGCGGGTCTTTTTTGGACTGTTTACCGCGGCTGCGTATCAACGCAGCGTGCGCGATATTCCGCTGTTGCGCCGTAAGTTACAAAAGGCCTTTGACGCGGCGGGCTTGGCGTCGAACAGCCACGCCGGCAAAACCCTTTTGAATATTTTGGAAACCTTTCCCCGTGATGAATTGTTTCAATCGTCAGATCAGCAATTGTTGGAAACCAGCTTGGGCATTTTGCGCCTGCAAGATCGTCAACGGTTGGCGCTGTTTGTACGTCGGGATGATTTTGAACGGTTCATGAGCTGTTTGATTTACCTGCCCAGAGATCGTTATACAACCGATCTGCGGTGCAAAATTCAAGATGTATTGTCCAAGGCTTTTAACGGCCACGTGGTTTCGCATTATGCCACTTTGGGCGACGATCCATTGGCGCGACTGCATCTGGTGATCAAAACCAAACCCGGCAATATCCCAAATTATGACCGATCGCGTCTGGAAGCCACGTTGACGGATTTGGCTCAATCGTGGACCGACAGATTGCGCGGCGTGCTGGTCGAAGCCCACGGCGAGATGGAAGGCATGCGTCTTTTAGAATCTTATAAAAATGCGTTCGAACGGGGCTATGCGGATCATTACGATTCCCTGCAAACCTTAGACGACATTAACCGTATCGAACCCACGTATAATTACGGTCGTTTGGGTTTAAACCTGTACGAACAAAATGCCCAAGACGGGCCACCCATGCGCTTTAAAATTTACCACCCCCGGCATTCGGCGGCCTTGTCCGATGTCTTGCCCATGTTGGAAGATTTAGGGCTGCGGGTGATCGAAGAAATTCCTTACAAAGTGCGCCCTAAGGATTCTGAATACAAAATCGTCATTCATGATTTTGGCTTGGAACCCCGCGGAAAATTGCAAGGCACGGCCCATGATATTCGTCACCATTTCCATCAGGCCTTTGACCATATTTGGGCAGGCAATATGGAAAGTGATTCCTTAAATGCTTTGATCTTGGTGGCCGGATTGTCGTGGCGTGAAGTGACTATTTTGCGCGCCTATACCAAATACCTGCGCCAAGCCGGAATTGCTTTTTCCGAAGATTACATGTCTTTGACGCTGCGCGAAAACGGTGCCGTGACCCGTGCTATTATTGATTTGTTTTGCGCGCGTTTTGATCCGGTGGCTCAAGATACGGCGGCCCGCAAAGTTGCGCGATTGAGCAAAAAAATTGAATCCCTGTTGGAAGACGTCAGCAGTGCGGATGAAGATAAAATCCTCAGACGTTTTGTCAATTTGGTGAATGCCACTTTGCGTACGAACTTTTATCAAATCGATGCGGATGGTCATCCCAAAGCTTGGTTGTCGTTTAAATTGTCCAGCCAAGACGTTGATGATTTGCCTTTGCCGCGTCCAAAATTTGAAATCTTTGTGTATTCCGCAGACGTCGAAGGCGTGCATTTGCGCTTTGGTAAAGTTGCCCGTGGCGGTTTGCGCTGGTCGGATAGGCGTGAAGATTTCCGCACCGAAGTTTTGGGTTTGGTCAAAGCTCAACAGGTTAAAAATGCGGTCATCGTTCCGGTTGGATCAAAAGGCGGCTTTGTCATGAAAAACCCGCCCGCCGCGGAAGAGGGCCGCGATGCCTTCATCAATGCGGGCATCAGCTGTTATAAAACGTTCATTCGCGGCCTTTTGGATCTGACCGATAATTTAGATTCCAAAGGCGGTATTATTCCGCCCAAAGACGTGGTGCGTTTGGATGGCGACGATCCGTATTTGGTGGTTGCCGCCGACAAAGGCACGGCGACGTTTTCCGATATCGCAAACTCGGTATCTTTAGAATACGAGTTCTGGTTGGGCGATGCGTTTGCGTCGGGCGGCAGCGTTGGTTATGACCATAAAAAAATGGGCATCACGGCCAAGGGGGCTTGGGAATCCGTTAAACGACATTTCCGCGAAATGGGTGTGGATACGCAAAACGAAGACTTCACCGTGGCGGGGGTTGGCGACATGTCGGGCGATGTGTTTGGCAACGGCATGTTGCTCAGCGCGCACATTTGCCTGCAGGCTGCGTTTAACCATATGCATATCTTTATTGATCCCAAACCCGATGCCGCAAAATCTTTAAAAGAACGCCAACGTTTGTTTGATATGCCCCGGTCCAGCTGGACAGATTATAATGCCAAGCTGATTTCCAAGGGTGGCGGCGTGTTTGACCGCAGCGCAAAATCCATCAAGATGAGCGCGGAAATGAAAAAGCTGTTTGACGTTACAGCTGATAAGTTGACGCCGAACGACCTGATGACGTTGATCTTGAAAAAAGATGTCGACCTGTTGTGGTTTGGCGGCATTGGCACTTACATTAAAAGCTCGA
The DNA here is from genome assembly GCA_002401565.1 of Rhodospirillaceae bacterium. Taxonomy (GTDB): domain Bacteria; phylum Pseudomonadota; class Alphaproteobacteria; order Rhodospirillales; family Magnetovibrionaceae; genus JANLGW01. The sequence continues at coordinate 87,579 of NVTL01000002.1, read as the reverse complement.
CCGAAACCCATGCGGACGCGGGTGACCGGGCCAACGATGCCATTCGCATTGATGGGCTGGACGTGCGGGCCAAGGTTCTGGGCGAAGGCGCTAACCTTGGCACCACCCAACGTTCCCGTGTTGAATTTGCCTTAAACGGGGGCCGTTTGAATACGGATTCCATTGATAATTCAGCGGGCGTCGATTGTTCGGATCACGAAGTCAACATCAAGATTTTGTTAGACGTTGAGGTTCAACACAAAAGGCTGACCCCCAAAGCCCGCAATACCTTGTTGGCCAGCATGACCGACGAAGTTGGCAAATTGGTGCTGTGGGATAATTACGAACAAACCCAAGCGATTTCCATGATTCAAGCCCGTGGTGTGGATCAGGCCGACAACCAAATTCGGTTGATGCGGATGTTGGAACGACTCAATCGGTTGAACCGAGAGGTCGAATTTTTGCCGGATGACGAAACCTTGACCGAACGCATGGCTCAGGGTTTAGGTTTGACCCGTCCCGAAGTGTCGGTTTTAATGTCGTATGCAAAACTCTGGTTGTTTGACGAATTAATGGCGTCTGATTTGCCCGATGATGATTTGTTGACCCAAGATTTAACCCGGTATTTCCCGACGCCGTTGCATAAAAAATATGCCAAGGGTATTTCTGAACATCGCCTGCGCCGAGAAATTGTCGCGACCCGTGTGACCAATTCTATGATCAACCGGGTGGGCGGAACATTTGTCACGCAGGTTGCCGAAAAAACCGGAATGGAAACGGCTGAAATTGCCCGTGCCTTTATCGTCACGCGGGAATCTTTTGGTGTGCGGTCCTTGTGGGCGCATATCGAATCTTTGGATAATAAAGTCCCCGCCAGCATTCAAACGGCGATGTTCTTGGCCATCAWTATACTGGTTGAACGCGGTGCGGTTTGGATGTTGCGCAATGGCGATACGCCCATCAACATGGAAAAAACCGTGGCGCGATTCCAAGATGGCATCGTCAGTTTGGCCGCAGGCTTAGATGTCGTTCTGCCCCCGGAAAATCAGGTGGAACATCAAAAACGCGCCCAAGTTTATAGGGACCAAGGCGTGCCTAAAAACTTATCTCTTGCGGTTGCGGGTCTCACGTATTTGGAATCTGGTGGGGATATTGTGGTGTTGGCCGAACAACGCAAATTGAAAGTTTGCGAAGTGGCCAAGCTGTATTACGCCGTGGGCCTGAAATTCCGTCTGGGTGAATTGCGCAGCGCCTGCGAAGCCTTAACGGGCTCCACCCATTGGCAAAAATTGGCGGTATCGGCTTTGGTCGAAGAACTGTTCAGCCATCAAGTGTTGCTCACCGGACACGTTTTGGACAAGGCTAAATCGAACAAAGATTTATCCAAAGCMATGGAYSMWTGGSYKGRWGAWCAYSRMGAGGCWATTGAMCGYACSSAACAATTRYTGRYYGARCTYTGGRYSGSYGACRTCAMCGAYATTTCCATGRTYGCSGTGGCCAGTCGGGCGTTTAAATCCTTGGCGGACGAATGTGCGAACAGGTGCAGTTAAGTGATAGAAGTTCAGGACCTTGTGAAAAGCTTYGGCGAGGTTCAGGCCTTAAACGGTTTAAGCTTTAAGGCCCCGGACGGACAAGTCACCGGCCTGATCGGTCCCAATGGCGCAGGCAAAACCACCGCTTTTCGGGTGGTCTATGGATTGTTGGTGGCGGATGCGGGCACCGCATGGGTGGATGGCATTGATGTCAGCCAAGACCGCATGGGGGCGCAACGCAACCTGGGCGTCTTGCCCGATGTGCGCGGGCTTTATCCCCGTTTGACGGCGCGTGAACACATCCGGTATTTTGGAAAACTGCATGGCGCTTCGGGCCAAGACTTAGAAACCGATATCGATGATCTGATTGACCGTTTGGGCATGGCGGATTTTGCCGATCGCCGGGCCAAGGGTCTTTCCCGAGGTCAGGAATTAAAGGTCGCGTTGGGGCGCGCCTTGGTGCACCGCCCCAAAAACTTGATCTTGGATGAACCCACAAATGGTTTGGATGTGATGAGTTCACGCGCGGTGCGCAAACTTATCAACGAAATGAAAAGCCAAGGCCATTGCATTTTAATTTCCAGCCACATCATGAGCGAGGTTTCCGCCCTGTGTGATCGTTTGATCATTGCCGCAGACGGCATCCAAATAGCCCAAGGCACGCCCGATGAATTGCGGGAACTGGCGGGCACCGATGATCTGGAAGAAGTATTTGTACGCCTGTTGGTGAAAGCCGGGGCGTYRCAGGGAGCGGCCGCATGACTGGATTTATGACCGGATTCATGACCGGATGGGCCAGACGCCTCGGCATCGTATTTTTAAAAGAAATCCGCGATCACGCTCGGGATCGGCGCTCTTTAACGCTGGCTCTGATTTATCCGTTGTTGGGGCCGTTGCTGGTGGCGGCGGGGTTGTACATGGCGGGCAATACCTTAAGCGGAGATTATAAACAGCGTCCCTTAAGCATTCCGGTGGTGGGTGAGCAAAATGCTCCGGCTTTGGCCCAACATTTGCGCGACCATAATATCGAAATTGTCGCGGCGCCCAGCGAGCCTGAAAGCAGAAAAAAATCTGTACGCGAAGGCCGTTTGCCGGTGATTTTGGTGATTCCGAAAATCGCCAAAACGTCTGAAAATTTCACCGTTGAATTCATCACCAATTTGGGTCGTGCCGATAATTTGCGTGCCACCGTGCGCCTGACCGATGTGATTGGCAGTTATAATGCAAAGCTTGCAGGCGTGCGCGCCGCCGCCGCAGGATTGCCCAAAGATTATGCCTCGCCCATTAAAATGAAAAAAACCAACGTGGCGCGTGACGCCAATATTGCGGTGTTTTTTTACAACATGATTCCGCCGCTGATTATTTTCATGATCTTTTTAGGCGGGGTGCATTTGGCGATTGATTCCACCGTCGGCGAACGCGAACGCGGGGCCTTGGAACCGTTGTTGCTGGCGCCGGTGGAACGCTGGGTTTTGTTGTTGGCAAAATCGGGGGCGGCGTTGGCGTTTACGTTTGTCACCACCTTAGTCAATGTGTCGGCGTTTAAGAGCTTTTTAAGCTTGGCGGCGGGGAATTTTGAACCCTTGACGCAACCGCCGGGCTGGGGCGTGTTTGCGGCCATCATCGCTATCTCTGTGCCCTTGATGGCGATTGCGGTGGCGTTACAGATGTCCATCGCGGTGATCACCAAATCCATGAAAGAGGCGCAAATTTATTTAGGCCTGTTGCCGTTGGTGCCCGCCCTGCCGGGCATGGTGATGGTATTTCAACCTGTTAACCCATCGGACATCGTCATGGCTTTGCCGGTCTTTGGACAAATGGTGTTGATCAGCCAATTGATATCTGAACAAGCCTTAGACCCCCGCCATGTGGTGATCGCAACGGTCAGCACGTTGATTGCGGCGGGCCTGATATTTCTGTTGGCGGCGCGCTGGTTTCGCCGCGAAAAAATGTTTGTCTTGGGCTGATGCGGTCTAATTACAGAATATACGGCAATCTAGAACGTCCAGCTCGTCACGTATATTGAGGTAAGTGGCTTTCAGTTTAACAGAGGCCAGCCCTGTTAATCCGGCGCCTGTTTTGGCCATGCGCATCAGCAATAAGGTCTGTTTCATCGAAGCCCGACCCGTGACTATTTTGCCGGAAATCCGGGCGGCGAGGTAGGCTCCGATTTCGCTATAATCTGCTCGTCCAAAGGGCGCGCGCAGATCATATTTTTTCATGTCTTTGGGAAGATTGCCCAGAAAAATATGCGTGTTGATGAGAAAGCGTTCGCCGCCTGTGCTGCTGGGCAGATTGAGGACTTGGTCCAGCGGCTGCCCATCCACGCGTAATTCTGCGGCGTTGGCACCTGTTGAAAGAACCATCATTGCGGCCAGCGGCAGGATGAATTTTAAAGTCATGACGGTTACCTTAGTGTCTGAAGTGACGCATACCTGTGAAGACCATAGCCACACCCGCGTTGTTGGCGGCTTCAATCACTTCTTCGTCGCGGATTGATCCACCCGGTTGAATAACGGCGGTGGCTCCGGCTTCGACGGCTTCTAACAAGCCATCAGAAAACGGGAAGAATGCGTCAGAGGCAACCACAGAACCAATCGCCCAGCTTTGATCTTCACCGGATGCCTTGGCGGCTTGTTCGGCTCTGAACGCGGCAATGCGGCACGAATTCACGCGGCTCATTTGTCCGGCGCCAATGCCCACCGTCATGCCGTCTTTGACATAAACGATGGCGTTGGATTTAACGTGTTTGGCAACCGTGTAGGCAAATTTCATGTCGGCCAGTTCGGCATCAGTTGGGGCTTTTTTGGTGACGACTTTTAAGTCCGCATAGATATCATTGTCACGGCCCTGAACCAACAATCCGCCCGCTAACATTTTAACGGTGCGCCCGCCCACAGAGGGGTCAGGCATGGTGCCGGTGGTCAGAACACGCACGTTCTTTTTGCCCGATAAAATAGCCAACGCGTCTTCGTCAATGCTGGGGGCAATCACAACTTCGGTAAAGATTTTGATGATTTCTTCGGCGGTGGCGCCATCCAAAGGACGGTTGAGCGCGACAATGCCGCCAAAGGCACTTTCTTGATCGCACGAATAGGCTTGTTTGTAAGCCTCGACCAAGTTTTCACCAACGGCAACACCACAAGGATTGGCGTGTTTGATGATGGCGCACGCCGTGCCTTTAAATTCGGCGACCAATTCGAACGCGGCGTCTGTGTCATTTAAGTTGTTATAGCTGAGCTCTTTGCCTTGCAATTGTTCTGCATTGGCAACGCCCGGCCGGGTGTCGCCGTTGACATAAAATGCGGCGGCCTGATGGGGGTTTTCGCCGTAGCGCATGGTTTGCTTGAGTTCGCCCGCAAACGACAAACGCTTGGGCCACATTTGATCGGTTGCGTCCGCGAACCATGTTGAAATTGCTGTGTCATAAGCCGCCGTGCGCGCATAGGCGCGCTGGGCCAAAAATTTGCGGGTTTCCAAGGTTGTTGCTCCGGACTGTGCAGCCATTTCATCCATGACGCGTTGGTAATCTTCGGGTTCAACAACCACTGTCACATCGCCGTGATTTTTAGCTGCGGCGCGGATCATTGCGGGGCCACCGATGTCGATGTTTTCAACGCAATCGTCATAAGACGCGCCTCGGGCCACGGTTTCTTCGAACGGATACAAGTTTACACACAACAAATCGATGGGCGCGATGCCATGGTCTTCCATAGCCTTCATATGGTCAGCGTTATCACGCACCGCCAACAATCCGCCGTGGATGGACGGCTGCAAGGTTTTCACCCGGCCATCCATGATTTCGGGAAAGCCTGTGTGTTCAGAAACTTCGGTGACCGGAACACCGGCTTCGGCCAACAATTTGGCGGTGCCGCCGGTGGACAGGATTTGAGCCCCTTGATCAGCCAAAAAGCGGCCAAATTCTACAATACCTGTTTTATCGGAAACGGAAATTAGGGCGCGGCGGATGGGTTCTGACATGGGAGCTTAAGTCCTTTTGCTAAGCGTGAACAACGGTTGCTCTGCCCTATACCAGTTTACACCTTAAGAGCCAACATCGTTTTGGGGCGGAGCGTATTCGGGAACCAAGGTTTTTAAGGCCTGCATTAAGGCATCGCGATTTTCTGCGATGGCGGCGTCTTTTAATTGGTCAAGGATTTTAGAGACTTCATCAACATCCTGGGTGCGCGGAGACGCCAAAAGAATGCCCGGAGCCTCAGTGGCGACAGGCGGTTCTGATCCATGAAAAATTTCTTCAAATAATTTTTCACCGGGGCGCGTGCCGGTAAATTGAATATCGATATTAGTATCCCCGTCTAAATCGGCCAAGCGGATCATTTGCCGGGCCAGATCGACAATCTTGATGGGTTCCCCCATGTCCAACACAAAAATCTTTCCATCGTTTTTATGATCATCCGCGCCCAAGCTGGACGCTTGCAGAACCAATTCAACGGCTTCGCGAATGGTCATGAAATAACGGGTCATGTCGGGGTGGGTGACGGTCAACGGCCCGCCTGCGTTCAGTTGTTTTTGAAACAACGGCACCACGGACCCGGTCGATCCCAAAACGTTGCCAAAACGCACGGTGACAAATCGTGTACCTTGTTGTGCACCTCGGCGAAGGTCCAAGGCCTGGACATAGGTTTCAGCGATGCGTTTGGTGGCGCCCATAATATTGGTGGGGTTGACGGCTTTGTCGGTGGAAATCATCACCATCACGTCCACGTTTGCGGCTTCGCACGCATCGGCAACATTGCGGGTGCCCGATACGTTGGTGAGGATGCCTTCAAACGGATTGTCTTCGACCAACGGTACATGTTTTAAGGCCGCCGCGTGAAAAACCAGTTGAGGTTTATAATGGGCAAACACCTGATCAATACGGTGACGGTCGCGCACGTTGGCGATCACCGCGTGACGCGTAACATCCGGGGTCTGTTCGATCATCACCCGATCAATTTCATACAAGGCAAATTCAGAACTTTCCACCAGCACGATTTCGGCCGGACCAAGACTCGCCACTTGGCGCACCAGTTCGGACCCGATGGATCCCCCGGCCCCCGTAATCAAAACCCGTTTGCCTTTGACCAAATTCGCCATGGCGTCCCGGTCCAGGGGTTGTTGCGGACGGCCCAATAAATCTTCGATGGCGATGGGGCGAATGCTGGCTTGATCGCTGAGGCCAGATTTTAAATCTTGCACGCGGGGCATGCGCGCCAAACTCAGACCTAAATGTTCGGCGGTGCTCAACAGGTCGCGGATTTCGGCACCCTTAAAGCTGGATTTGGTCAGCACCAAACGTTGCGGGCGTTCATTACCTTTTAAGCCTTCGACCACGGACTTGATTTCGTTCAAAGTGCCCAGCACCGGAATACCGTGCAATTCTCGGCCAACGCGACCTGACGATTCAGCAACCAGCCCGACCGCGCGATAGCCCGCCGTTTCGGACCGTTCGGTGGCCCGGATGAACAGTTCGGCTTCATCGCCTGCGCCCACCAACAGGACCGGAATTTTTGGGGAACCGTGTGAATCAAAGGTGCGGTCTTTGAACAATCGATAGGCAAAGCGTGGCCCGCCCAACAGCGCCATCAGCACAAACCAGTTGATGAACGGTACAGAGCGCGGCAGGCCATCAAGTCGGAAAATGATCAAAGTCAAAACAGCAAATATAATCACCAAAAGGGTCACGGCCTTAGATAAAGCCACCAAATCGTTCATGGAGGCGTAACGCCAAATGCCCCGGTATAAACGCATGCCCAAAAAGACAACAAAGGCGAGGCAGGTGAACAAGGTCGCACCGGGCAACAACGCTTGGCTGTGAAAAGGATCAAGATTAAAGCCCAGCCGCAAACCCAACGAGATGCCAAACGACAACGCCACCATGATGAKGTCATGGCTAAACGCGATTGCGGCGCGTGGATTGGGCAAAAAACGTGAAGACAATAATGCCATAGGGGCCTTACCTTAAAGACAGCRRCGAWTATAYAATAWGCGAACCTACCATAACCATCTATTGAACAAAGCAATTATTCTCGTATGCTTTAAAGGGCGAGGTATTGAGAGAGATAATGGTTTATATATTTGGCGGCATTGCCGTAAATTGCCTGTGGGGCTTGGCCTTTTTGGCCCCTTATGTGTTGGCCGACACGTCGCCGCTGATGATCGTATTTGGACGCTATGTGGTGTATGGCGCGTTGTCCTTGGCGATTATGGTGTTTGCGCATAAAAGCTTAGCCGCCGCGCATTGGCGCATGGCGTTTGTCTTGGCGTTTACCGGAAATGTTGGTTATTTTTTATTGATGGCGCTGGCGGTGCAGTTTGCGGGCATTGCCATTGCGGCGTTGATCATTGGCGTGCTGCCCGTGGTGATGGCTTTGTGGGGCAATTGGCATGAACGTACGGTGCCTTTTTCACATTTAATTGTGCCGTTGGCGCTTATTCTTGGTGGATTGGCGGCGTTAAATGGCCACACTCTGGCGGCCGCGGAAAGTTCAAAAGACTTAACGAATACCTTGTGGGGTATAGGATTTGCCTTGGGTGCGCTGGTATTGTGGTCTCATTATGGTGTTAAAAATGCGCTCTATTTAAAAAGGCACACCGATATTGATGCGCTCGGCTGGGCCAATGTTATTGGCGTGGCGAGTATGGTGCAGGTGGTGATCGGCTTGTTGGGTTACGGATTGATCTTTGGCTTTGATCTGATGCCCAGCACATCCGAAGGCCTATGGGATTTGATTTGGGTCTCCTTAGGCCTGGGTGTGGTGGTTTCGTGGTTTGCCACCCATGTGTGGAATTTGACGTCCCGTCATGTGCCGATCGTTTTGGTGGGGCAGTTGATTGTGTTCGAAACCGTATCCAGCATTGTATATGGACACCTTGCGGACCAGTCATGGCCAAACTTAATCACCGCTGTTAGCGTGCTAACCGTTGTATTTGCAGTGGTTTTGAGCCTGAGAATAATAGGCAAATATAAAGATGCTTAAATTAGCGTATCAGATTAAACTTAAATATGCACCGAATAGCGCTGATTCCGTCTTTCCAGCCTATTTTTTTGCCTTCTTCGTAAGACCGATTGTCATAAGATACTGGTACTTCCAAAAAACGCGGTTTGGGGGTCAAGTGCGATAGTTTGGCGGTGATCTCTGGTTCGATACCAAAACGGTTTTCGGTGATGGTGACTTGATCCAACAGGTGTTTGGGGATCAGCTTGTAACAGGTTTCCATATCGGTGAGCTTTAGGCCCGTCAATAAGTTGGATAATCCGGTTAGGAAACGATTGGCCAATCCATGGATCAGGTAATGGGCTTCGGTGGCGCTTTTGTCCAAAAAGCGTGACCCATAAACAACATCCGCGTCTCCCGCCAATATCGGCTTCAATAACTTTTCGTAATCATTTGGATCGTATTCTAAATCCGCGTCTTGTACGATGATCAGATCGCCCGTCGCGGCCGCAAAAGCGGTGCGCAATGCAGCCCCTTTCCCACGGTTAATATCATGGCTAAAAACCTGAATACGGTCATTGGTCGTGGCCAGTTTATTGGCTATGTTCAATGAGTTATCGGACGAGCAATCATCAACAATAACAATTTCCATGTCCAGTCCAGCGGTGCTGGCCGCGGTGACTTTTTTAATCACATCCGCCAAGGTTTTTTCTTCGTTATAACAAGGAATCACAACGCTTAACTTTTTCATGATTTAAGATTTTCCTTCGCGGTTTAAGGACCACTTTATAAGGGCCCCATTGCCCGATAACGGTATCGTAATTACAATTTGTTCGGTACGGCGGTGTTCGCCCACGTGGCCTAAATAAACGCTTTCTTCCAATTTGATTTCACCGTTCGAGGTGCGCAGGCGCCAAACCTCTTTCTTTTTGCTGCCAATCTGTAACAAAGCCCCAATACCGCTGCCCAACAAGGATACATGTACATCGGGGTGCAGGTGAAAGCGGATCGTCGCATATTCCCCCCCGGTGCCCACCAGGCGGTCTTCGCCCCGCACATCTCCGCCGGTGGGGCTGAGGAAAAGCGAACGATGATGGATCAAACCAAAGGTATTGACGTAGCCATCGTGGCTGGCTTCGATCAAAGTGCCCATTTCACCATCTTTGCGCACACAGTTGACCTCGTTGGGACCACGACGAAACGTGCCATCAATGGCAAAGGCAGCCGAAGACGTATCATTGACGGTAAGTGTCGAATGAGCGGCGGTGGCGGCCAAGGCTGTGCGCCACGGCCCGGTGTCACCGGGTCGTGCGCCACAATTGACAATCAGGCGATGTTTGCCCACGCACATTTCAAAACTGAGCGTRCYGGCATGRTGWCCSKTGCCGGGGCCGCCGGGTTTTCCGCAATCCATTACGATAGAGGTATGATCGGCGCTGAGTTTCTGAAAGCCCGCGTATGGTGCGCTTAACGGTGGCGTGGTGGTGGGGTCGGTCAGGCCCAACAGGCGATCAAGATCTTGATGATTGCCTTCCAGGCCGCTGTTGAACAGGGCTAATCCGCCATCTGAATGCCGCAAAGCTCGCAACATCGGGGCGGAACGGTCGATGGCGTTTTGTAAAAACTCGGGAACTTGGCCCAGCGCCGCACAACACAGTTCTTTAAGATCCAAAAGATCCTTCACGACACACTTTAAACGTTCTGGGTTGCGTTCCACATGGCCGCCGTCGGGCAACACCTGTGCATTTATTTCGGTTTCCAAACGATGCAGGATGTTGTGTTGGCATTGCTCCCCCTTAAACAGTCCATAAGCCGCGTAAAACTGGCCTTTTATGGCGTGTAAGCGGACAAAGCCTTCGCTTTCTTTAGGCGTGGATTTGTAAAGATGACGGGCATCGCGGGCGGCGGTTTGGCGCAACAGTTTTTCAAAGGCACCGGCGGCTTCGTCTTTGATTAAAAAATCCCAGACCCAAATCCAATGCACAATGCGATCGGATGTGACAAAGGGCGACCAAGCTGGATAGGTCCATTTTTGATTGGCCTGCATCCATGCGGTGACCCATTCTCGGGCAAAATAAGCGGCTTCCCCACCTTTTTCGGTGCCGCTGAGCGCTTTTAAATCAATCAGCCAGGCCAATGAATGGTACCAGTTGAGCCAATTGGGGGAGGCTTGTTCGGGTAATTGTGTTGCCGACTTTAAGGTATGGGATTCGCCTTGGTGCGAAAACTCGCCTTGGATAAGCCGCAAACCCAAATCTGGATTGCCGGGCCACAAGGCCTCTATGTTATACGGCGGACGTTTTGGACAAGGCCCTTTTAGCATTTGCCGGTACAGCCACGTGGCCTTAAACCCGCCCGAAACGGTCGGTTGTACAGCTGATGAAGAAGAGCGTTGCGAATCCGTCATAACTGATGGATATCAGCTCTAAATCGCATATACAAGGACGTCCGTCACAGGGTGCGGCCTGCGTGTTCTATATTTTAAGTTTTTCGCAAACGTGCCGCAAAAAATCCATCCATGCCGCCCCGTTCACCCATATGGCTGGGCAATGTGCGCAGGTAGCCTTCGGGGGTGACAATCGACGTTAGGGTTCCGGCTTCGCTGGGTTGGATCGGGTCCAAAACGACAGGGGCGCCGCTGGCCAAAAGGGCTTTGATTTGGTCAATGCCTTCTTCGGGTTGCAAAGAACAGGTGCAAAAAACAATTAATCCCCCTGTGCGCACCATGTCGACCGAAGCCTTTAACAGTCGGGCCTGAAGATTTGCCAACTTTAAAACATCGTCTTGGCTTTTCAGGTGCAAAACATCTGGGTGCCGACGGGCTGTTCCGGTTGCGGAACAAGGGGCATCCAACAGCACCGCGTCGGCCAAATGATCCGGACGCCATGTTTCGGCATCGGCGGTCACGATCTTGGCGGTCAATTGGGTGCGATCAAGGTTTTGCTGCACACGTTTGAGGCGTTTTTCAGAACGATCCACGGCAATCACGCGGGCTCCAGCAGCGGCCAATTCCATGGTTTTCCCACCGGGTGCTGCACAAAGATCGATGACGTCGGTGTCTTTAACATCGCCCAAAAGCCGTGCGGGCAGGGCGGCGGCGGCGTCTTGTACCCACCAAGCTCCCTCATCAAATCCGGGCAAGGTTACCACGGAAGCCTTATTGCGAAGTCGCAACGTTCCCGTGGGCATAAGGTCTGCGTCTAATTGTTCGGCCCAATCGGATGGGTTATCTTTGCAGGTCAAATCAATCGGCGGCTCGCTGATGTGTTGAGCCGCAATGGCGCGCGCCGTAGGTTCGCCATAAGCTTCAACCCAGCTGTCCCAGAGCCAAGGCGAAGTATTAAGCTTTGCGGCGTCTAGGGTTTCTAAAAAATCACGGCCTTCGCGTTGCGCCCGGCGCAAAATAGCGTTGGTCAACTTACGATACGGCGCCAAACTGCCGCCTTTACACAAATCTACGGCGGTACTGACGGCGGCGTGTTCGGCCATATCTAAAAACAACAGCTGGGTTAGGCCGACGCGCATGATGTTAATCACGCCGCGTCCGCGTTTGCCCAAGGGTTTGTCTAAATAAGCGTCCATCACCGCATCAATTTCGCCCAAATGGCGCAAGGCTGTGCGGGTGATCAACGCCGCAAGTCCGCGATCACGGTCTGGCAAGGCCGCAAACGAAGGCGTGCGGTCCATGGCGTCATCAAGAAGTCGTTTTTGACCAAGAACAGAATCTAAAAGGGCATAGGCAGCAGCGCGGGGCATGGCGGGTCCATTTGTGCGGGTTATCGGGTCCGTTCCTATACCACGATGCAGGCGGCAGGAATATATAAAGTGTAGTTTTTGAATCTGAAAAGAAAGAGCAATTGAGACAGGTCAGATTTAGACTAAAGGCCCGCTTTACAGCAAATGAAACCAAAATTATTATTATTTCCGTTTGCGTAATTAATAACTATCCGCTTGTTCTTAATCGATAAATATACATCTAATGTTAAATATTAGGAAAAGAAATATTTCAATCATCCATTTTCTGAATATGCATAGACCGTCATAATTTTCGTTTATTGGCCTTAGGAAATGATAAATATTTATCAAAAATAAATTGTTTTATAAGGGTAATGATAGGGCGACACTTTTTTGAGGCGCGCGCATAGAGTCCTAAAATTTTCAGACTGAAAAAATGTACGGCACGAAATCATCGTGCTTTTGAAACAAAAACCATTGCGAAAGCTGTATGAAGCGTAAATTTTACAATCTAAGTGACTGCACGTGTAGGTAAATGAAGTTCAATATTGGGACAATCGTTAAATCTTATTCTGCGCTGCCAGGCCTTTTATAAAGGCGCCACAAAATGGGGATCGTTGGGGCACAAATTCATTAATCTATTACAAAAGCTCGAATTAGTGTTTGTTTTCAGAGGAACAAATAACAGGATTATTCTAAACAGTCTAAATATGCACAAAAAGGCCAGCCCGGTGTGCGCCGAGCTGGCCTTTTTAAAGTCTATTCGGGAAGCGGCTTAGCGGTTCTGGCGATTTTCGATTAAATCTTCAACAACAGATGGATCAGCCAGTGTTGAGGTATCGCCCAAGTTGGAAAAATCATTTTCGCCGATTTTGCGTAGAATACGCCGCATGATTTTGCCGGATCTTGTTTTGGGCAGGCCCGGAGAAAATTGAATCCAATCGGGGCTGGCGATGGGGCCAATTTCTTTGCGGACCCATTTCACCAAATCTTTTTTAAGCTCATCACTTGGATTTTCACCTGCGTTTAGAGTGACATAAGCGTAAATGCCTTGACCTTTAATTTCGTGCGGAGCTCCAACAACAGCTGCCTCAGCGACCTTTGCATGGGCGACCAAAGCACTTTCAACTTCGGCTGTTCCCATACGGTGTCCGGACACATTGATCACGTCATCAACACGCCCGGTGATCCAATAATAGCCGTCTTCATCGCGGCGACAGCCATCTCCGGTAAAATATTTGCCGGGATATGTTGAAAAATAGGTTTGTTCGAAACGATCATGATCCCCATACAAAGATCGCATCTGTCCGGGCCAACTATCAGTAATACAAAGGTTTCCTGATGTTGCGCCTTCTAAGGGTTTGCCATCACCATCAACCAATTCGGGTTGTATGCCAAAAAATGGTCGCGTGGCCGAGCCAGGTTTTAAGGCGGTTGCGCCAGGCAAGGGCGTAATCATAATGCCGCCTGTTTCGGTCTGCCACCACGTATCAACAATGGGGCAACGTCCGTCACCCACCACATTATAATACCACATCCAAGCCTCTGGATTGATGGGTTCGCCAACAGAACCCAACAAACGCAATGACTTACGTGATGTGGATTTAACCGGACCATCACCGTCGCGCATCAGCGCGCGAATGGCGGTGGGGGCGGTGTAGAAAATATTTACGTTGTGTTTGTCGCAAACTTGCCAAAAACGCGATGTATCTGGGTAATTGGGTACACCTTCGAACATCAATGTGGTCGCGCCATTGGCCAGTGGTCCATATATAATGTAGCTGTGTCCGGTGACCCAACCCACATCCGCCGTGCACCAATAAACTTCACCATCATGATAATCAAACACATATTGATGGGTCATCGCGGCATAAACCATATAGCCGCCAGTGGTATGCAAAACGCCTTTGGGTTTGCCCGTTGACCCGGATGTGTACAAAATGAACATGGGATCTTCGGCATTCAGGACTTCGGGTTCGCATGTGGTGGGCTGATCGGCCACTGCATCGTGGTACCAAACGTCTAATTTATCATTCCAATCGATGGTGCCGCCCGTGCGTTTGACGACAAAAACCGTATCAATACTGGGGCACTGGGCCACGGCTGCGTCGGTATTGGCTTTTAAAGGAATGGTTTTTGCACCGCGCAGACCTTCGTCGGCGGTGATCACCACATGACTGTCGCAATCTTGGATGCGCCCGGCCAAGGCATCGGGGGAAAATCCGCCAAAAACCACGGAATGAATGGCGCCAATGCGGGTGCAGGCCAACATGGCATAAGCGGCTTCGACGATCATCGGCATGTAAATGGTGACAACACTGCCTTTTTTAACGCCGCGGGCCTTCATGGCATTGGCGAATTTACAGACTTCATCGTGCAGTTCCTGATAAGAGATATTTTTAGACTCATTCGGGTCATCGCCTTCCCAAATGATCGCCGTTTGATCCCCACGGGTGGCCAAATGACGGTCAATGCAATTTGATGAAGCATTTAACGTCCCGTCCGGATACCATTTGATGGAAACACCGGGAATGTCATAACTGACGTCTTTGACTTGTGTATACGGTTTAATCCAGTCTAGGCGCTTGCCTTCTTTACCCCAAAATTCCTCTGGATTATCAATAGATTGCTGATACATGGCCTTATATTTGGCATCATCTGCCCAAGCCGCTTTGGCTGTGGCGGCAGGAACGGGAAAGACTTGAGCATCGGTCATGGGGAAGGCCTTTTTGCAGGAGTGACAATTTTAAAGAATGAGTATTGAGGAAAATTATATCGGCGGCAAGGGGCATCTGAGACGTTTAATCTAAGTATACGGCACCTTTTTTGATATGCGTTGCAACCGGGGTTAAATGTTTGCCTATGCACGGGCCCTGTACGCAGGCTCCGGCATCAATGGTGAATAAAGCTCCGTGCACCGAACATTGAATGAGGTCTTTTTCTAGATTTAGAAAACGCCCCGGCTCAAAATCCAGCGGTGCACCGATATGCGGGCAGACATTGATATAGACAAAAGCCTGTTGTCCTTGACGCACAACGATCAAGCTGGTTTTAACACCATCGATCTTGGCAACGACCGCGGCACTGTCGCCGTCATTGATTTGATCCAGCTGAATTAAGGCTTTTGATTTAAACATAAACATTTGATGTTATTATTCCGGAAAAACTTGTTTCCAAGGACGAATGACGACGCTTTCGAACAGGCCTGCCTTTGCATACGGGTCATGGGCGGCAAAATCTTCGGCTTGGGTTTTATCGGAAAAGTCCATGATGAGTAAACTGCCGTTCATGGCTGATAAATCGTCGCTTTGTGTTGGGCCCGCCATGACCACACGATCAATGACGCCGCGCACATAATCTAAATGATCCGCACGATTGGCGGCTCGGATGGCGGATGAATTTGGTTTGTCGGTGCAAAATATCGCAAAAAGCATAGTGTGTCTTCTTTATTCAACGTTAAGGGGGCGACGCAGCAATCCACTGATCACGGATTCCAAATCGGCATTCATATTGATGATGGCATCTACGGCTTGGCAGATCGGCATGTCGACCTGATTGCGCCGGGCCACTTCGACAACAGCGGCGGCGGTATGAACGCCTTCGGAAACTGTTTTTCGGGATGCTAAAATAGACTTAAGCGATTGACCTTTACCCAAAGCGGCACCTAAGGAGAAATTTCTAGACTGCATGGCGCTGCAGGTTAAGGTCACATCACCAAGGCCAGAAAGGCCCATTAAGGTGTGTTCATGCGCCCCCAAAACGGCTCCCAAACGGGCAATTTCGGCGAGGCCACGGGTGATGATGGCGGCACGCGCGTTGCCGCCCATGTTGCGGCCTTCGATAATGCCACAGGCAATGGCCAAAACGTTTTTAATGGCCCCGCCCAATTGGGCGCCGACGACGTCGGGGCTGCAATAGGTGCGAAAGCATCGGCTGCTGAAACTGTTGCATAAATCTTGACCTAATTTTTGATCTTTACAGGCCAATGTCAGTGCCGTCGGCATTTCTTTGGCGACTTCGATGGCAAAGGTCGGGCCGGACAAAATTGCGATGGGGGCCAAGTCCCCAAGGGTCTCTTCAACCACCTCGCTCAGCAACATAAATGTGCCAAGTTCGATACCCTTAGAACATATAATTGCTGGGGTATCTTGGGTCCAGAAGGGTTTAGCCAGTTCGCATGTTTTGCGCAAAAATTGCGCCGGTGTGGCAATAATAACCGCGTCACATTGCACCGCTTCTTCGATGGATGTGGTGGCGCGAATTTTGGGGTCCAACGGAGCATCGGGCAAATACGTCGCGTTGACGTGCTGCTCGTTAATTTCGGCGGCAACTTCTGGTTCATAGGCTTGAATTAAGACGTCCAGTCCGGCTCTCGCCATAGCCGTGGCCATTGCGGTGCCAAAGGCGCCTGCTCCTAAAATTCCGATGCTCTTCACGTTCTTCTCCTTATTTTTGATACCCTAATAATGCGCCGTTCAGGACCATCATTCAAGCACCACGTTAAGCCTTTACACCAGCTCCCGCCGCTTTGGGGGCATTTGGGTCCAACGGCCAGCGTGGGCGGGGTGCAAAATTTAAGTCACTTGTTTGATTTAATTTAAAATGCTCTAATCCGGCCCACGCAATCATGGCGCCGTTGTCGGTGCAAAGGTTCAGCGGCGGGGCGACCAATTCGAAGCCTTCTTTGGTGGCGATGTCTTGCAAACGCGTGCGCAACGCGGTGTTCGCAGCCACGCCGCCGGCAATCACCAATGATTTTCCGTTCGGGCAAAGCGTACGAAATTCTTTTATGGCTTTTAAAGTGCGTTCGCCGATGACATCTGTGACGGCGGCTTGAAAAGAGGCCGCCATGTCCTTGACGTCTTGATCCAGCAAATCGCCGGGGGGCAGGGCATCAACTTTGCGCTTTACGGCGGCTTTCAGGCCGGAAAACGAAAAATTACAGCCTGGTCGGCCACGCAAGGGACGGGGCAGATCAAAACGCTTGGGGTTGCCAAATTCAGCTTCAGCCTCAATCATCGGCCCACCCGGATAGCCTAAACCTAAGATTTTAGCTGATTTATCAAAAGCTTCGCCAACAGCGTCATCAATGGTGGTGCCCAGGCGGATAAAATCACCAATGCCCTTAACGGCCAACAATTGGGTATGTCCGCCCGATACCAGCAATAATAAATACGGAAATGCGGTTTGGTTGGTGAGGCGCGCGGTTAGGGCGTGGCCTTCTAAATGATTGACGGCGATAAAGGGAAGATTGTGGGCTAGGGCAATGGCTTTGGCGGTCATCACACCAACAATCACGCCGCCGATCAGCCCCGGACCCCCGGTTACGGCCACGGCATCTAAGTCTTTGAAGTCTAGACCCGCTTGATCCATAGCGTCCTTGACCACTTGATCGGCAAATTCTAAGTGCGCGCGCGCCGCCACTTCGGGCACTATGCCGCCAAACGGCTGATGCAATTCGATCTGCGAAAGCACCACATCAGCCAGAATTTCACCCGTGTCGGTGACAATTGCGGCCGCTGTTTCGTCACAACTGGTTTCTATGCCCAGAACTTTCATGTATAACCCTTTTTTGCCTGTGCTCAGACAGTACTCTACTGGGTATAGGAAAAACCAGAACTTATAGATAGGGACTTCAATTTTTATGACCGTTCAATCCTTTCGCATCGGCACGCGGGGCAGCCCTTTGGCATTGGCCCAAGCTTATGAAACCCGTGACAACCTGATTAAGGCCTTTCCCGAAATGGCCGCAGACGGGGCCATTGAAATTGTCACCATCAAAACCACGGGCGATAAAATCCAAGATCGTGCCTTGATGGAAATTGGCGGCAAGGGCTTGTTCACCAAAGAAATCGATGATGCCATGTTGGACGGCGACATTGATATTGCCGTGCATTCCATGAAAGACGTGCCGACCTATTTGCCCGACGGCATTCATTTGCCGTGCATGTTAGAACGCGAAGACGTGCGTGATGCGTTTATCTCCATAGATTTTGACTCGATTTGGGATTTGCCCCAAGGCGCTGTTGTGGGTTCAGCATCCCTGCGTCGCCAAGCCCAAATTCAAGCGCGGCGTCCCGATATTAAAGTCGTGACCATTCGCGGCACCGTGCAAACCCGTTTGAAAAAATTAAAAGCCGGCGACGTGCAAGGCACCATGTTGGCAGCGGCTGGTTTGAAACGTTTAGGCTTAGAAGAACACATCACCGAAGCTTTGGACGCATCGGAGTTTATTCCCGCCGTGGCACAGGGCGCCATCGGCATTACGTGCATGGAAAACGATGAGCACGCCAACCAAATTTTGGCGGCTCTAAACCACGAACCCACGCAAATTCGCGTCGCCGCAGAACGGGCCTTCCTGACCGTTTTGGACGGATCGTGCCGCACACCTATTGCCGCGCACGCTTGGTTTGTTGGCGACAATGACCTTGAATTTCAAGGTCTGGTGGCCAAGCCTGATGGATCAGAAGTTCATGAAGTCAGCCGCAAAGGCCCCGCCAATATGATCGCGGCGGCGTCCATGGGTCATGATGCTGGGTTAGAAATTAAGGGTAAAATCGGTCCTGACTTTTTGGTCACCGCGTCCCATGCTGCTTCACCAACAACGCCGCCAACAGCGAAGACTTAAAACATGCGCATCCTCGTCACCCGCCCACAAGAGGATGCCAAACAATTGACCGCTCAGTTGAGCCGTCAAGGTTTCGACGTTATCGAAGCCCCGTTGTTAGACATTGTCTATCAAGACGGGCCTGCTGTAGATGTAAGCGGAGTTCAGGCGATTTTGCTGACCTCGGCCAACGGTGTGCGCGCGTTTGCACAGCGCTGTTCAGATCGATCAATCGTGGCTTTGTGTGTGGGCGATGCTACGGCTAAAAAAGCAAAGGCTGAACATTTTCAGCACGTGAAAAGTGCCAACGGCGACGTCCAAACTTTAACCACCCTGATTAAAAACCAATGTGATGCGGATGGGGGGGCTTTACTGCATCCCGCCGGAACCGATGTTGCGGGGGATTTAGGCCAGGGCTTAAAAGCAGTGGGTTTTGATTACCGTCGGGCCGTTTTGTATACGGCGGTGAAAGCCACCAAATTACCCGATGAAGCTGTAAAGGCCTTGAAAACTAATCAGCTTGGTGCAGTGCTTTTGTATTCGCCGCGCACGGCGGCGGCGTTTGTAAAACTGGTGGCAAAGGCCGAACTGGCCGGACACCTAAACACAGTCACGGCGTATTGTTTAAGTCCGGCGGTGGCGGATGAACTCTCACAATTTTCCTGGGCGGCTATAAAAATTGCAGCCAAACCCAATCAAGATGCGCTTTTAGCTTTGCTGTAAGGGTGCTTGCACCATACACTAGGGGCAATATTCATTTGAGGATAAGACCGAGCAATGACGAATAAAAAACCAAGCGATAAAGCCGAAACCGCAAAAGCCGATGCGGCCCCGAAAGCCAGCAAAGCCCCTAAAACAGTTTCTAATACCATCAAGGCGCCTTCGGCTTCTTCTGCGGCTTCAAAGTCCTCTCAGCCGCGCACGTCAAAAGTGCCGCCCGTAAAGTCAAAAACGAAACCCAGCACGCCGTCAAAAAAACCTGCAGCTCCGTCTAAAAAGAGCGGCGGCAACGGTTTTTTATGGTTCATTATTGTGATCATCATTGTGGGCGGATCAACAATGGTTTCTTGGCCGTACATTGGTCCGTACGTCTCTGAAAAAGCTCAACCGATTGTTGACGATATGCGCGCACGTTTGGGGTTGAGCCCGCGTACTGTTGCTCCGGTTGAGCCGGTTGATACTGTTGAAACGGCTGTCGTAAATACGCCACCAGCCGAAGTTCAGCCCGAACCTGTTGTTCCTGAATTTACGCCTGTTGCTCCTGTTGAGCCACCGATGGACATTGAATTTGCTCCGGCGTTGATGCCGGAACGTTCCCCGGTCCCCGAACTGGCTCCGCCGGGTTTAGATCCAGAGTTGCTTTCGCGTCTGGATCAATTGGAAGGACAATTGGGTCAAATGGGGTCCATGGGTGCCGTATCGAACGCGGATGCCCAAGCAGCCCTGAACGCCACGCGGGAATTGTCGAGCTTAATTTCGGCCTTGAATGCGCGCTTGGATGCGATGGATAAAACCTTGCAAGCACTACAGGCTCAAAAATCAAACCAAATCACCGGGTCCGTATCGGCCCAGGCTTTGGTTTTGGCAACCACCCAATTGCGCATGCGCTTGCGCGATGATTCTGCGTTTACGGCGGAACTTGAAATGTTGGAACGCTTGGCCGGAAATGACGCTCAACTGTTGGCGGCGGTCAGTCGTCTAAAGCCCCATGCTGAAGTTGGCGTGCCCAGCACAGTTGATTTAACAGCCCGGTTCGAAGCCGTCGCGCGTGATATTGTGCGGGCCAGCAACTTGACGGGCGAAGCCGGATGGCTGGGTTCGGTTAAGGACAGCTTGTCTGGTTTGATTACGGTGCGCCGTACCGATCCAAATGAAATCACCAACGATGTCGATCGCGCCTTGGCCGTTGCAGACAAAGCGCTGCAGGCGGGTAATTTGGAAAAAGCTATTGCGGCTTTGAGCACCTTGCAAGGTTCCCCCGGTGATGCGGCGGCGGCGTGGTTGGGTGATGCTCGCGCGCGGTTTGATGCCGAAACGGCGTTGGATGCTTTGTATAACCAAGCCCTTGCGGCGATGGCCAATGTTGGCGGAGCGTAAGGAAAAATTATGGTGCGTTTAGTTCTTTTTCTGCTTGCGTTGATGGCCCTGGCTTGGGGCATGGTGTGGTTGGTTGATAACCCCGGTTCGGTGACGTTGAACTGGCGCGGTTGGCAAATTGAAACCAGCGCAGGCGTGTTGATGATTGCTGCAGTTGCGTTGGCGGCGGTGGCGTCTGTCTTGTACCGCTTTTGGCTGTTTATTTCACGTGCTCCCGGTCGGTTTGGCGACGTCATGAAAGAACGCCGTTCGCAAAAAGGTTACAAAGCCTTGACCAAAGGTATGGTCGCGGTGGCTGCTGGGGACGCGGTCGAAGCTCAAGTCCAAGTCAATAAAGCCGATGGTTTGTTGGGCGAGCCACCTTTGACGTTATTGTTAAAAGCCCAAGCGGCTCAATTAAATGGTGACGAAACCGCTGCGGCCACATTTTTTCAGGCCATGTTAACAGACCCGGAAATGGAATTTTTAGGTCTGCGCGGTTTGTTAAACCAAGCCCTTAAACGTGGCGATGATGACGAAGCTTTGCTGTTGGCTAGGCGCGCTCAGGCGTTAAAACCCAAAAGCGAATGGACCGTTTCTCAGGTGTTTGCGTTGGAAGCCAAAAGTGGTCACTGGGCCGAAGCCGACAAAGCGTTAACCCAAGTGCATAAATTAAAAGCCTTGCCGGCCCCCGAACGTCACCACAAACGTGCGGTGGCCTTGTTGGGTCAAAGCCATCAGGCCGAACAGGCTGGCGACGCAAACGGCGCCGTAAAATTTGCCAAAAAAGCGGTTGGTGAAGATGCTAAATTTGTGCCGGCGTCTTTGCGTTTGGCGCAACTGTTTTTGGCGGATGGTAAAAATCGCAAGGCCATTAATGTGCTTGAAAAAATCTGGGTCTTAAATCCTCATCCTGATTTGGCGGCACTTTACTTTGACGCTTCGGGTTCTGCAGAAGGTCTCAAGCAAGTGGCGACGGCTGAAAAACTTTTGGTGCTTCATCCGGGTTCTGCCGATGGGCATATTGCCGCGGCGACGGTGGCCTTGGACGCCGATCTTTGGGGTCAAGCGCGCACGCATTTAGAAGCCGCTTTGGATTCTGGCCGCACCACGCGCAGCGTTTATACCTTAATGGCACGCCTAGAAGATGCAGATCGCGGCGACAAAGAACAGGTGCGCACATGGTTAACACAGGCGGCGTCTGCGGCGGCTGACCCGGCTTGGGTGTGCACCACTTGCGGCACGGTCGAAAGCGAATGGCAGCCCCATTGTCCGAAATGTAAAAGCCTTGGCGCGTTCACCTGGGAAACGCCGCCGGGTTATGGAGCGATGGTGCAAGTGGATACCAAAACCTTAAAGATTGCAGCACCCGCAGCGAAAACGCGTTGACGAACGCGCGTGGGCAGATTAAAAGAGCCCGTCTTAAAAGAGATACAAGGCCGCTTTAGCTCAGCTGGTAGAGCACGTCATTCGTAATGACGGGGTCAGGTGTTCGAGTCACCTAAGCGGCACCACCAAAACCCCTTGGGAAACCAAGGGGTTTTGTGCTTTTTGGCTTTTGTCGTCAGCTTTATTTTGACCAATTATGCTCTCATGGTCTGACGCCTATGAGAGCGTTTGTCGGAACGTTTTTCTTTAAATTGAGGTGGTTTGTTGAGTTGATTTAGCCTAATGTAGGCATCATGAATTTTACCTACCAATCGCCTCAAAAGAGTAGTCTGGCGCCTCCGCGCAAGTTTTATTCTTCTCTAAAAATACGGGCTTTGACAAGACGTTATGGTTTGGCTGTCGTGGTTAGCCTTGGCTTGGTTTACCTTGGCCTGTTTTTGCCGACGGTGGCTCATGCGGATAAGCCCACCACCACAACCGTTACCTTGTCTGAAAAACATTCTCTTGAGTTTAAAACAGTGGCGGGAAGTGCCGATGGTCCGTCGACGATTATTTTAAGCCCCACAGGCGCGATCACGACCACGGGATACGGTATTGTCATTAGAGATCGCTTTGATGTCGGTAAGTATTCGGTGCGAGGTCCGCACAATGCAACGGTTTTAATCACACTTCCCAATACCGTCACGCTGACAAATGGAGCTTCTCAAGCGACTTTGAGCAACTTCACCTCATCCCCATCGGGTGTGGGAACTCTAAGCAACCGTGGAAAACTCACCATTAAAGTTGGGGCAACCTTAACAATTCCCGCAGGGCAAGCCGGCGGCGAATACACAGGTCCTATGACAATTTTTGTGGATCTGCAATAAGGTATTTTGCGGATTATTTATTTAAGAGTAAGGCTTTGCTCGCCAAGCATTGCGCCGCCTTCTGCATCCGTTGCCCGGTAAGTCACACGCAATTTACCAGCGGATTTAAGGGTGATGCCATCGGGGATTTGCAAAGTCATAAACACATGACGTTTAGTGTTGGGGGTATAAACGGCAATACGGCTAATGCGGCCTACGATAATTTCTTGTCCGCCATCTGCAGGTTGATACGTCGCGACCAAATCGCCAAACGCAGAACGATTTCCGCCCCGTTTTAAGACGACTTCTAAATGCTCGGGTATTTTATCGGTCTTGGGCGTATGCACCATATCGCTCAGACCAACGTTCACCGTCAGTTTGCCGTTGCGCACAATCACAGGGATCGTCACACCAAAAATCGGAATCAACTGAATGCGGAGCTCATTTTTTTGCAAATCAGTTTCATCGGTGACGCTTCGTCCGGCGCTTTCCGGGGGGACCGCGCGGAAAAACATGTGTGACCGATATTCGCCATCTTCAAGATTGGCCGGTTTGCGCAAAGATAGACGCACAACTTGGTGAGCCCCCGGCGCAATGTCAATTTGACGCGGCGCATACCGCACCATGGTGGTGGCTGAATGCGGGTTTGTATCTGGCATTGTCGCCATTTCGCCGCTGTCATCCATAGCCATATCAATTAAGGAAATACGAAACGTTGCCGTGGCACTTCCCCGATTAGCCAAAGTGACTTGCGCAGAACGGGTGCGGTTTTCAAAAACGATGCGGGTGGGGGTGACAACAAGATCACCGGCTCCCTGAGCAAAAGTATTTTGCGCGCTCAACATCGTAAAGCTGAGTGTTACGAATGCTAGCCAAAGCCCAATGCGGTTCGTCATATTATTTCCCATACCCCAAAAATACTTATACATTTAAAAACAAAGGTAACGGTTAACCAAGGTCAATGCAATGGCACTGTAATGGCTCAATTATACGATACCAATACATTTAAGAAACCGTCTTTAACGCCCTGAATGCCAAAGGGATTAGGCCGTGGAATCAGGTCTTTTTCAGCAGGTGTTTTTTTAGCTAATTTTGCCTCTGATATTTCCGAATCTGCACCTTCTGCCGTTGCAGATGTTCCCGAAGCTGCGGTGGGAAATGGCGTAAATTTAACAATCGCTCCCACCGCAAACACTTTGCTGCCATCAGAACCAATGGTCGGCGTGCTGCCGGCGTTATGTACAAAGTTTGAAAATTCAAAGTTGCCTTTAGCGCTGGAAGAAACACCAGCCTGTGGCATAACAATTGAAAAAGATTGGTTCGGCTGGCCAGAAATACTGAAAAGGGCTGGCCGCGTGGTTTGATTGCCGCCGAAATTTAAAAGATCCCGTACGCTAAAGTTTGGTTCCGGCGCTGCATTGACCGTCACCCCAACCGATTTTGACGTGACGATATTAACTTGGAATGTCGAAAGCGCGCCCWAAACCGAAGGCTGAGCCGTAATCAAGACCGAGGCCCCGGCGAGTGCTGAATCGGCTTTTACATAGAGCGGTAGGCACAAAGTGACCTGCACCGCAACAGCGGCAACACTGGCTTTAGCCAACGCACTGTAGGTAAATTTGCTCGGCATTTCAAAACTCGCTTTTAAGGGCCATACTCTAATATAAAACAAGAGCTCGCCACCGAACAGCGTTATTTATGTACTTAAAAAGCCCGAGGGCATGACAATGTGTCTTCCCTCGGGCTTTTAATAAGATTAGCGAACTTAAGCTTAGTTATAGTTCGTTGTAACCGCATAGGTACCAGAGTATGCACCCGCCGCTTGGTTTGCGTTGATGTTCAAGGTTGCGCCAACTTTAAAGGTCGCTGTGCCACCCGTCAAAGTCGGTGTATTACCTGCGCTGTGGTTAAAAGAACTAACGGTCATAGAAGACCCGCCGCTTGAAAGCGTTGCCGTTGTTGGCAAAGTGATTGAATAAGTTGCGCCTGATGAACCTGTAACCGCGAAGCCAGCAGCGGTGGGTGTGCCGCCCAATGAACTGACACCACCTGTTGGTGTCAAACCATTTGCGGTGGTCAACACGGCTGTGCCTGCTGATGCTGATGAAGTAACGGTGCCAAAGCTCATAGGGCTGGTTTGGCTAATGGCGATTGGTGTAGCGATTGTCGCACTTGCCGTACTTGTTAGGCTTGCAGCACTGGCAGCTCCTGAAAACACGAGGGAGGTCAGAGCAGCAGCGGCGGCGATTTTTAAGGAAATTTTCATTTGGCAATCTTTCTTAAATTTTGCTTGGAAAGCTTTGTCGTTAATGTGTTCAAACGATCTCATGCATGTATTGGTTCTGTATATATTATAGGTATTTATAAACGATGACGCTGACCGCAACCTGACAGATTTGAGAAAGTCACTTTAAAGTTTTGTTTGCTATATCGATAACGTTAAAGGAACCTGTTTAATCCCTTCACCGTAAAAAAAAACTTAAGACCCCCTAAAAAAACCAAGCTCACTGTATTCAAGACAACAAAATATGATTTATTTGAGAGGTTAAATGGCTTAAACAAAGTCATTAAAAGAATGCATAAACAGATTCGTCAGGTCTCTGTCAGCTTATTCAGGTATAACTAGGCGCACAAATATAAGTAGGCAGAATGGCACAGGTGATTTCTCAACATAAGTTGCGAAAAACACGAGGCACATCTCGAAACACAGCCCCAGACCGGTCTTGGGTTTTTGTGGTTGTGATGGCCTTGGGGCTATGGCTGTGCCTATCTTCTTTTGCGCAAGCGGCCCCCGCGCCACCGCCACCCAGCCCCAGTCCGGTCGTTTCGGTTAAAACAGAATCCTTATCGACCTCTTTCGATCAACTGGCCGCCGCACCGCCAGAGGCTCTGGGCGGTGATGGGCGAACCACTCCGGTCCATCGTTCCATTGATGAGGAGCTTTTGCTTGAAGTTCGTATGCAAAACCTGGTTCTTGCCGATACCTTGCCGGGGTACATTAATGGTTCAAGCTTGCTCTTGCCGCTTGGTTATCTTGCCGAAATTTTAGAATTCCCCATCCATGTCGACCCAACAACAGCAACAGCCAGTGGCTGGTTCATCCGCGAAAACAAATTATTTTACCTCAACCTGCGACGGGCAAACGTGGTTGTTGAAGGCCGTCAAAGCTCGTTTGATTCCGCCATGGTCGAACTTCATACGGATGACATTTATGTCGACATCCGCTTGCTGTCGCAATGGTTCCCCGTGGACTTTAAATTTGATATTTCAAACATGTTGGTGGAACTGAAGTCGCGCGAACCGCTACCGTTCGAAGAAAAATTATCCCGCGATGAATATCGCAAACGTTTATTTGGCAGCAAAGACACTCGATCAAATGCTAAAAATTATCCGTTTATCGATACACCGCATAAAATCATAAGCTGGCCAATGCTCAGCGTTGATACCAATACCCGTCTGACCAAACCAAAAAACGGTAAACAAGATTTTGCCACCGATTATAATATTATGACATCGGCTGAAGTCGGGTTTATGAACGCCGAACTTTTTGTCGTCGGAAACAATCGTAAAAAAATTACGGAATCACGATTACGGTTTGAACGCAAAGACCCAAATGGTCAGGTTTTGGGCGATATTTGGGGGTCCACACCCTTAAGCGAAATAGCCGTGGGTGATATTTACACGCCCGAAGTCTCTATGATTGCCCGGTCCCAAATTGGCCGGGGCGTTACGGTGTCGTCAATTCCGTTAGATTCTCCGACCGAATTTGATAAAATTTCTCTTACGGGCGATCTTCCCTTGGGCTGGGACATGGAATTATTTCGCAATGAAGTCTTGATTGACTTTCAATCCAGCAACGCTGATGCCCGGTATACTTTTTCCGATATTCCCTTGCTGTTTGGGGTCAATGTTTTAAAATTGATGTTTTATGGACCGCAAGGGCAGGTCCGCGAAGAAATCAAACAATTTAGGGTTGGGGCCGGCCTGGTCAAACCGGGCAGCCTGCAATACCGCATCAGCAGCAACCAGCATGATGCGCGTGTGTTGTACAAACAACGGCTTTCACCAACAACGTTGGATGGCGAAGCCCGGATCATTGGCGAAGCCCAATTGGGCATAACCCGCAACATTACGGCCGGGGTGAATATGTCGGTTTTGCCGCATGCCCAAGGTCAACAACGTTACCTTGGCGTAAGCAGTTCTACATCTTTGGGCAATATATACACCCGTGGCGATATCATCAAACAGCAAGGCAAAGGCTGGGCGGCACGAATTTCGGGGCAAACGTCTTGGGCCGGGATCAGCATTATTGGTCAGCACGACTATTACAAAGACTTCTTTAGTGAACATGTGGCTTTTTCGACCGACCCCTTAAGAACCGCCAGCAAATTGCGCCTTGATGGCTCGATCCCAAAAACCATTCTGCCCCGTATTCCCTTTGGCTTTACGCTTGCTCATTCCACGTTCCGTTCAAAAGCAACCCAAACTCGATTAAGCAATCGCCTGTCGATGGCTGTTGGCCGCGTATCTTTAACCAACAGTCTCACCGGAAGCCTAGATAAGAGTGCCGAGGGGGCCGTCAACAAAGCGCTCAGCGGATCTTTTTTGGTTGGCGGTCGCATTCAAGATGTCCGGGTGCGCGGGCAGGTGGCTTATCAAGTCGCGCCCCTCAAAGAAATCAGCACCATGTCTTTAAATGGAGACTGGAGCATTAGTCAAAAATACCAAGGGCAAGCCGGTATTACCCGCACACTTGGCACCACAAATCGGACAGCCTATTCGCTTGGCGTCAATACAACGTTTGACCAAGTGTCCGCAGGCGTGACCTTTGATTACAACAATAATCAAGAAATGATCGGGCGCCTGACTTTAAACTTTTCGTTCTCACGCGATCCCAGCACCGGCGACATTGATATGAACCGTGGCAACATTGCCACCAAAGGTGCCATCGCGGCCAGGGTTTTCCTCGACAACGATGCTAACGGTGTATTTTCAACAGGCGATGAGCCCTTAGAAGGTATTGGCTTTACGGCAAACAACGCTCCGCTTAAGGGCCGCACAAGCGACGATGGTTATGCCTATATCGCGGGCATTGAACCGTACAAAGAACTCGCCCTAGAATTAGACGTAAAAACCCTAGACGACCCCTATTGGGTCGGCCAACCCGGCGCAATTAGAATCGTGCCCCGCCCCGGCACAACAGGCGAATACGATTTTCCGGTTGTCAGCACAGGTGAAATTGACGGTTCGGCCTTTCGTGAATGGGGGGATGGGATCGGAAACGCAGCGGGTGTCAAAGTTCAATTGGTTAATCAAAAAGACGAAATCATTCGTGAAATTGTGACAGCCTATGACGGTTTTTATCTGTTTGATTTTGTCGTTCCGGGTGCCTACACATTACGCGTCTCTCCTGACCAACTCAAAAAATTAAAACTCACGGCTGATCAATCTTACCCCGTTTTAATCAAAGGAAATGGAACCGTCATCAGCGGTCAGGACTTTGTTTTGCGGTCGCAAACGCAATAGAACGGGCGGCTTGCGCTCTCGCCTTACTTAAATTCTGTTTGTGGGCCCCCCTATTCCCCTTGATTAAGGTGACGGGGTGGTCTGTTTTGGTTTACTGTGCGCTTACGTAAAATTTATTCATGGATTTCAACAATGCCACGTATTCTGATTTTGGAAGATGACAGCCTGACGCTGGCTTTGCTGTCTGGCTTTTTGGAAGATCAGGGCTTTGGGGTTGTCAAAGCCGAAAATATTGCAACATTGTATGTCGAGCTGGAAAAGCAATCGGTGGATATCGCTCTGTTGGATGTCTGTTTGCCCGATGGAAATGGTATAGAGGCTTTTTTACAGAGTCCGCATGGGGCGAACATCCCCATTATTTGCATGACGTCCAACGCCACAGAAGCTCGTGCGTGGCAGGATCAAGAAACCTTGGTCAAAGATTATATCATCAAGCCCATCAATGAAGAGGTTCTTTTGGACCGCATTAATCGGTTGCTGGTCGAGGCTTCCTCAGTTGCCCAAATCGCTTTGGATACGCAGGGTAAAATCAACCTTGATCGAAAGTTAGAGAAAATTTCCGGGACTACAAAAGAGGTCAACTTAACGGGGGCGGAATCCAACTTGCTGGCGTGTCTTTGCTTGGGTTCAAGTCAGCCTATATCCAGAAACAACCTGTCGCTGGACGTGTTGGGGCGCGCGTACCAATCGGAAGATCGGTCTATTGATGTGCTGATTGGGCGTGTCCGTCAAAAACTGAAACGTGCGGGCAGTGCTAGCCAGATTGTGGCTGTGCGCAACAAGGGCTATCGTTTCGAAATTTTGTAATTTTAGCTGTTTTTGGGGATCTGAAAATCCAAGGCTCCGGCCAGGGCTGCAAGCGTTGGTTTGCGCTGTTCTTCCATGATGTCGATCAAACGGCGGCGTTCCGACATGGGCAGATCTTTTTCGTGGCAGAGGATGTGCGCGACGCCTTGCATCTTGGCACATGCAAAATGCCCCAAGGCGCTTTTTAAACGATGCGCCGTTTGAATAATTGCCTGATCGTTTCGCGCGTCATAGGCTTTGTTCAGGGTGGTCAGGTAATCTTCGATTTCTTGGGTGAAAAGATTAAAAAGCGACAGCAGGCGTTCTTCAGAATAGGTCTTGGTCAAGATCGCCATGCGTTCTGGATTAATCAAAAGGTCAGGCCCACCCAATTCGGGCGCCGAAAGCAAAATGCCGTTCAGATCAACATCTTCACCCGTTATTTGTAACAGTAAACTGTGGGGATCAATGGGTTTGGGCGCGACACTGTCAAAGCCCGCGGTAAGGTAATCTTCTATGCTTTCGGTTGTGACGTCACCGGTTACGGCGATTGTGCGGGTTTGCGATTTTTCACCGTCCAAAGAACGAATATAGCGAATGACTTTTAAGCCCGTCATGTCGGGCAGGTGAATGTCCAGCAAGATGCAATCAAATGAATTTTTGGCCAAAAGCTCTAGAGCCTGTGCCCCAGTTTCCGCCATTGTGACGCTATGGCCCGCTTTTTCCATGATTTCGCCGATGATCATACGGTTGATTTCACCATCTTCGACCAGCAAAAGGTTTTGCGGCCCCGTATTTATGGCCGGGGCTGGCTTGTTTTTAGCGGCGGCGGCGATGCGTTCCAGAGCCTGTTTGGCTTTACTTTGAACCAGGGCCGGGGCAATGGGCTTGGTCATGAAATCGCTTCCGCCTGCTTCCAGTGCGGCTTCGACTTGATCAATTTCGCCATCACCGGAAACAAAAATAACGATGCTGTCTTGGGTTGAGGGTTGAGCTTTCAAGCGGCGGCAAACTTCAAATCCGTCCATTTGTGGCATATTGATGTCCAGAAAGACCATATCAGGGGGCGAGTCTTCGGCTATTTCCAAAGCTTTTTCGCCACTGGTGGCAAAAAGAACCCGTCCGAACCCTTTTAAGGCCGCAAACATAACTTGAATATTTGCCGGTTCATCATCGACCAATAAGATGGTTGGTTCACTCATGGAACGCTTTCAAAAGACTAGGTTTGCTGTGGTCTGGATACAGATTTTAATCTGTTTGCAAAACGTTACAAGACCTCAGCACTTGAATACCATATTCTGCACCTAAATATAAGGATTTTAGATATAATGGTGCAAACTCAAACCATCAGTGAATTCGATCTGTACTCTACGGATCGTTATGACGTTGCCTCTGTCGAGGATTTTCGAAACGCAAAAATCTTAGTTGCGGAAGATTCTCCACTTGATATAGGCATCTTGAGTGATGCTCTGGACGGCATGGCAATGTTGACCGTGACGACCACAGCCGAAGAAGCCCTTGCCAAGGCTGAGAGTGGCGTTTTTGATTTGATTTTGCTCGACATCATGATCCCGGATATGGGGGGGTTCGAGCTCTGCCGTAAAATCAAAGCGAACAAGCGCCTCAAAGACATTCCGGTTATTTTCATCACATCGTTGGACAGCACTGAATCGGAAGAAAAAGGTTTGGGTTTAGGGGCTGCTGATTACATCACCAAACCGTTTGCCCCCGATGTTGTGCGGGTGCGGGTGCAAAATCAAATTGCGTTGGCGCGGACCACCCGTGAATTGCGCAAAACAAATGAAAAACTGGCCCTTTTAGCGGTTACCGATCCGTTGACCGGTGTGTTTAATCGCCGTCAGTTTGAAAACTTGACCCAAGGCTGGCTTACGCATCAAAACAATCAAGACGCACAGTCGTGTTTGCTGATGCTTGATTTGGATTATTTTAAAGCCGTCAACGATCAATATGGGCATGGCGCCGGCGATGCGGTGTTGCGCGGCGTCACAAAAACCTGGAGCGACACCTTGCGTTCGGGCGATGTGATCGGCCGGATGGGGGGCGAAGAATTCGCCATTTTCTTGCCAAGCACATCCAAAGAACAAGCCGAAATCATCGCAAACAGATTGTGCGAACGCACCCGCGATACGGCGATTTCTTTTTCGGGTCAATATTTGAGTGTTTCTGTCAGCATTGGCCTGGCCATCTGTTCACAAGGCCATCCGCCATACGTAGAATTGATGGAACTGGCCGATCAGGCGCTTTATGCGGCCAAGGACAATGGCCGTGATCGTGTTGAAATCAATAAAGCAAACGTTGTCACTCCCAAGTCCTAAGGCTATAACAAAAGATCATCATTCATACTATCCCTGAACAAGGAAGAGAGTTCTTATGATACGTGTTTTGGTCGCCCTGCTTGCGCTTTTGCCCTTTGTGACGATACCTAATGGTGCGTCGGCTTCTACCCTTGAACGTGTTCAGGAAGATGGCGTGGTGCGCTGCGGCGTCCGGGAGCTTGGCCCCGCCTTATCTTATATTGATGAGCAAGGAAAATGGGGTGGTTTTTATCCCGATATTTGTCGGGGCATTGCGGCGGCTGTTATTGGTGATGAAGAAGGCGTCGAATTTGTTGTCACCGGATCAGATGATCGCTTTAACGACCTTAAAGAAGACCGTTATGACGTTCTTGTTGAATCAACCACGTGGACGCTCAGCCGCGATACGAACGGTCTGACCTATATGCCCTTGTACCTGTTTGATGGTCAGGGGTTTTTGTATTTCAAACCGTCCGGAATTAAAACCATGGCGGATTTAAATAACAAACGGATTTGCGTCGAAGGCCACACCACATCAGAGATCAATTTGATTGATCACAATCGGACCAACACTACAAATTGGGACATTCGGAAATTCAGCACGATGGAAGGCACCTTTAGTGCTTTTTTTGATCATCAGTGCGATGCCATCAGCACGGATGTTTTGGTGCTTGCCTCTTTTCGCCAAGCCCTTGCTCCTGACCCAGATCAATATGCGTTTGTCCCCGAACGTTTAAGCAAAGAACCTTTGAGCGCCGTTGTCCGCGACGATGATGCTCAGTGGGCCGATGTGATCCGTTGGATCGTAAACGCCCTCATTAATGCCGAGGAATTGGGCGTAACGTCAAAAAACCTTGTTGAAATGTCCAATTCTAAAAGCCCTGAAATTAACCGCTTGTTAGGTTCAGAAGGCGATCTGGGGAAAAAACTGGGCCTTGATCCACGCTGGGCGGAACGGGTTATTCGGTCCACCGGCAACTATGGTGAACTTTTTGAACGGACACTTGGCAAGCACCTGAAACTTGAACGCGGTATTAATGATCTTTGGACCAAGGGTGGGCTAATTTGGTCGCCACCCATGCATTGATTTAAAATTTAAGGGGCCTTAATCTTAGGGCAAGTATTTCATGAACAAGTCGAAATCCTATCGCTTTGGCGTTGCCGGAAAGCTTACGGCCAGCCTTGTTGGCCTGACACTTTTGACCACGATTGCCGCTGGCGTAGCCCTTTGGGGGGTGGACCGTTTTAAGGCTGGATTTGATGAAATCATTCAAGAAAAACTGACGCGCCTAGACGTTGTTGCGCGCCTTGTGCAACGCAGCGAAGCCGTTTCTGTGATCGCGCCCCGCATTGTTCTGTCGCAAAACACCGCAGAGCTCAAACAAAGAGAGCGCGAAATGAACGATCAATTGATCGTGCTATCGGAAGCTTTTCGGACCTTGGATGAAAATGGGTTTAAGGCKAAGGATATCCAAACGCTCAAAATCAACATGACTTTAATGACCCAGAACCTAGACAAGGTCACAGCGTTGGTGCGGCGCCGGGTTGATTTGGAAAAATCCATTGATCGGTCTGTTCGAACCTTATCAAAAGCCATGCGCAACTTAAGAGACTTACGCACCCGCTTGAACGCTTTTGGACCCCAAGGCATGCGGATTGATGACGGTCTTCGGCGCGTAAATGTGCATTTGTTAAACGCGCTGACGATGACGTCTAAAGGACGATTGAAAGCCTTAAAACGGCGTATTACGAGCGAATTTAAAGATACTTTGAACGTCCCCGATAACCTTCAAGATGAGGTCTTAAGGGAAGATGTGTCCAAATTGATCGAGACCTTGAATGTGCTCGCTTTGCAAAATCGCAGCATAGTGGAGCTCAAATCCTCGCAGGTGGAAGTGGTCACGCAATTGCGGGGTAAATTGCGTCATAACAATGTGTTGATGGTGCGCCTTGTATCCAGCGCGACCAATATATTCGTCAATATCGAAGACGAAATTGCCCGCGATCGTACCGCTTTCGGCGAAGAAATTGATCAAGGCGCTTTGTTGCTGACGATCATTATTGTGCTGGCCGTGTTTGGTGCTGGTTTTGTATTTGTCTATCTTTCGCGTCGCGTTATTCGTCGTTTGACTGAACTGCAAGAAACCATGACGGCGCACGCCGAAGGTGCGCCAACGCCCATTCCGCTTGGCGGGAATGATGAAATCACGAACATGGCAAAAAGCTTGCAATTTTTCGTGACGGAAATCGAAAATCGCGAAAGCGCCTTGGGCGATGCCCGTGATGATGCGGACCGGGCGAATAAGGCAAAAGGTGAATTTTTGGCCAACATGAGTCACGAAATTCGCACGCCCATGAACGCGGTTATTGGCCTGTCCAGTTTGGCTTTGCAAACAGAAATGACTCACCGCCAGAAAGATTATTTGCTGAAGATTCAAAACTCATCTCAGGCTTTGTTGGGCATCATTAACGACATTTTGGATTTCTCGAAAATTGAAGCCGGGAAAATGGATATCGAAGCCATCGAATTTTCCTTAGGCGATGTTTTGGATGATGTGGGTAATTTGGTGTCCCAACGCGCCGAAGAAAAGGGCTTGGAACTGATTTTTGCCTATCCGCCTAATTTACCCCACCGCATCATTGGTGATCCTTTACGTTTGGGCCAAGTGATTACGAATCTGTGTACGAATGCGGTGAAGTTTACGGATGTCGGTGAAATTGTCGTGCGCTGCGAAGTTCTGGAAACCATTCAAGGCCGCGTTCTGGTTCAATTTTCCATCCGCGATACGGGCATTGGTCTCAGCCAAGAACAACAAGCCAAATTGTTCACCGCCTTTACACAGGCCGATGCTTCGACCACCCGTGAATATGGCGGCACAGGTTTAGGCCTGACCATTTCCCAGCGCTTGGTTGAAATGATGGGCGGTCGCATTTGGCTTAAAAGTTATAAAGGCAAAGGCTCGACGTTTTTCTTCACGGCTGAATTTGGGGAAGTCGCCGAACAACAAAGCAAAGAAGAACGCTGGCAAGAATTGCGCAACGCCCGCATTTTGGTGGCCGATGATAATTCAACAACGCGCATGCTGTTGGCCGAAATGCTGACGGAACTTGATTGCAATGTATCCAAGGTTGATGACGGCGATGCGGCCTTGGCCGAAATCAAACGGGCCGAAGATGCTGGCGAAGAGCCCTATAAATTGGTGCTCATGGATTGGGAAATGCCGCGCATGGATGGCCTTGCAGCGTCCCATGAATTAAAAACCGGAAACTCAATCAACCAAGTTCCCATCGTCATTATGGTGACGGGCCATGGCCGTGAAACGGTTCTGTCCCACGATCATGCCATTGCGGATATCGATGCTTTGTTGGTTAAACCGATTAATCCATCCTTGTTGTTTGATACCATGATGACCTTGGTCACGGGCGGAACCGTCGATATTGATCAGGCGGAAATGCTTGATCTTGAAGGCATGGCGAAGGGTGATAAAGGCAAAATTCTTTCGGGCCGGGGCGTCTTGCTGGTCGAAGACAATGAGATCAATCAACAGGTCGCCAGTGAAATTCTGGCGCATTGGAATGTCCACGTTGACCTTGCAAACAATGGCGAAGAAGCCTTGCTGACTTTACAAGAAGTCGGTGAAGATTATTACGACGCCGTGCTGATGGATATTCAGATGCCCGGCATGGACGGCAAAGAAGCCACCCGGCAAATTCGCGGACGTTTACAAATGGCCGACATTTTGGTTGTTGCCATGACCGCCCACGCCATGGAAGAAGAACGCCAAAAATGTTTCGAAGCGGGTATGAACGAACATGTCGCCAAACCCATTGATCCTCATGTGCTGTTCAAAACGCTCTTTGATTTGTGGAAAGATCGTGCCCGTGGAACAGGGGCTGATACGATTTCCCGCACGACCAATACTTTTGTAAAAGACGAGGATGCTCCGGCGTTAAACAATGGTTTGCCCAAACACGTTGACGGCATCAATGTCGAAAGCGGCCTGTCGCGGGTCATGGGCAATAGCGCCCTGTATTGTAAATTGCTGGACAACTTTGGCCGGGAACTTTCGGGCAACAGGGATACCGTGAAGGTCTTGTTACGTGACGAAGACTGGGACCAAGCCCGCAAAGAAGCCCACGGCGTCAAAGGCGTTGCCGGAAACATTGGTGCAGAAAGATTGTTCGACGTTTCCCACGCCATCGAGACGAACCTAAAGACCGGAAAATACGAAGAAGCCTTGACCTTTGTTGATGAATTGGACGCGGCGGTTGATGAGGTTTTCAGCGGATTGGCAAGTGTCAAACAAAGCCAAGACAGTCAACCGCAGACGAACCTGGGGGCGCCACAGATAACCGATGGCACAGATATCGCCACAAYCTTAGCAAAATTAGGTGAATTGCTCAGCCAAAATGACATGGGCGCAATGGACTTTTTTGAAAACAATAAACAAAGTCTTGTGACGTTTAATGCTGAGCTGGCGGGCACCGTAGAAGACGCTCTTGGCAGGCTTGATTTTGAAAAAGCCAGTGATGCGCTGAAAGCTCATCAGACAAAATCCTCAGAGATCTAAAGCCTCTGTTTTGCTGTTGTGGTAATCGGTTGCATTGTCGTTGTGGCGTTTGGTGCTTTGGGTCACCGCGTCCAAGGCGGCAGCGGATTTACAGCGGGTTCCAAAATGATAATAGCTGAGTTTTCCGTTGGGTTTGATGATCGCCGGACCATGAGCGTTGTGAAGCATATTAGCGCGATACCATTTGCGCGTTCCATCGGCTTCGACAACGGCCACGCCGTGGGGATTGTCGATGCGTCCGGTGATGGGATCAACGACCTTGGCCTGACGCCCAGATTTACGATGTTCCAAGTTTTTGCCTTCTTGAACATTTTCGCCTTCGGGACGGGGCGCAATTGTATTGAGAATTTCTTCGGCCAGATAAGTGTCTTTGTCCTGTATGGCTTCGGCCATGGCTGTCAGGTCCTGTCGGTGTTTTTGTTCCCAAATAGTGGCGGTGTTCATCGTGGTGCTCCAGATATATCAATTGAATTGCCCCTTATATATCTGAGCTAAAAACCGGGCGAAGTGATGAAGCGCACTGGTTTGAGATAGATTTGTTGGGGTGAACAGGCCTTGAAAAAAGGCTTTAAAGATCAACATTTTGTTTAGGGCATSGGCTAACGTGGGATTCAGGAAAAATATGTCGTTTTTTTTGAAAAACTAGGCATACTCAATTTCTAGGAACTCAGTGTGTTTTCAAGGTGGGGAATGAAAATTATGCAGAACCGTTTTCAGAAATTTATATTTGTGTTTTTATGTGTGCTGGCAAGTTACACGCCAACACTTGTTTTTGCTCAATCTTCAAACACAACATTGTCCGCTAAACCCTTGCAAAAAATTTCGATTCAATTGCAATGGTTAGACCAGTTCCAGTTTGCCGGATATTATATGGCTAGGGAAAAAGGCTTTTATGAAAAAGCTGGATTAGACGTGACCATTAAGCCCTTTGTTCAAGAGGGGGCCTCGGTTGTGAATATTGTCACGACAGGTGAGGCTGAATACGGCACCGGACGGTCATCATTGTTGGTGGATTATCACAAAGGCAAGCCCGTTGTGGCGCTGGCGGCTATTTTTCAAGATTCCCCGCTGATTCTTTTGACCCTTGATAACACCGGGATTATGTCCCCGGCTGATTTTAAGGGCCGCAAAATTATGATTGCTGAGGATCAGGCCAAATCCATTTCCCTGTTTTCCTTTTTTCATATGAACGATATTACCCTTTCAAATTTACAGGTGCAAAATCACAGCGCGAACTTGCAAGATTTGATCGACAAAAAAACTGATGCGATGGTGTCTTATATAAGTAATGAACCGTTCCGCATGCGGGAACGGGGATTGGGCTATCGTATGTTTCACCCCAAAACGTACGGTCTGTCCTTTTATGGGGATATTCTTTTTGCGTCTCGAAATGAAGTGGATAACCATCCCGAACGGGCTGCGGCGTTTGTGCGCGCGTCTTTAAAAGGTTGGGCTTATGCGTTTGCACATGTCGAAGAAACGGCGCGTTTAATTCAGTCTCAATACAACGGTCAAAATAAATCCTTTGAAAGCCTGGTGTATGAAGGCACCGAGCTTGGCAAGCTGGCGTTAAAGGAAGGCACGCCGTTGGGCGAATTGAATCTTTTAAAAATGAAAAGAATGCAAGATGCCTATCGTTTGATGAATGTTGAGTTGTCGCAAAAACCGTTGGCCAAATTTGTTTGGGATAAAGTCAATTACAAGGAAATGGATGCCCTTTATTTTACCCAAAAAGAAAAAGCTTTCATGCGCAATACCGTCGTCAAAGCCGCCACAACAACCAATTGGCCGCCTTTTGCTTTTGTCGATGGGACCACGGGTAAAGCCGCGGGCATTGGTTTTGATTTTTGGGAAGAAATCAGAAAAACGGCGGGCCTGAAAGGGATCATTACAAAATTTGATGACTTTTCAAAACAACTGCAAAGCTTGAAAGATAAACAGCAAGACTTGATGTACAGCACGGGCATGACTCCAGAACGCAAAAAGTTTGCAATTTTCACGGACCCGTATGCAAGCTTCCCTATTTCGATCGCCACGTCTAAGGAAGAAAATTTCATTCCCGACGCGCGCTTTTTACAAGATAAAAAAGTGGCCGTTGGACAGAATTTCACGGCTCATAAAATGATGGAAGAAGCCTACCCGGACATTCAATATCTGCCCGTGAAAAACGCCCAAGAAGGCTTGCAACTGGTCTCTACGGGCAAAGCTTTTGCCTATGTGGACATTATGCCGACGCTGGCTCATTCGATTAATAAGTATGGCTTCACGAATTTGAAAATTTCCGGCAATACAGGCCTGATGTTTGAATTGCGCTTGATGATTCGCGATGATTATCCTGAACTGGTGTCCATTGCCAATAAAATCATCGCCCAATTTGATGGGGCAAAAAAACGTGAAATTGAACGGCGCTGGATCAATGTTCAATATCAACAACAATTTGATTTTCGCCAATACCTGCCCCAAGCCGTGATCGGCTCTATTTTGATTTTCATCATTTTTTATATTTTGCAGCGCTCGAAAAGACGGGCGGAAAAGGCCAATAAAGCTAAATCAGAATTCTTGTCGTCCATGAGCCATGAACTGAGAACCCCCCTGAATGCGATATTAGGGTTCAGCCAAATTTTAGAGCTCAATCTAAAAGAGCCCCTGACGGACAATCAAAAACAGCACGTTAAACATATTATGCAAGGCGGAAAACACCTGTTGGACCTGATCAATCAAGTGCTCGATTTATCAAAAATCGAAGCCAATAAGATGATTTTTTCATTCGAACCCGTCGAAGTCGACAAGATTTGCCTGGACTGTTTGGCCTTGATTGACAAGCAAGCGAAAGAACGGAATTTAACGATTGTCAAAGATCTTGGTGAAAAAGCCTTTATCGATGCGGATTTCACACGTTTTAAACAGGTCTTGTTGAACCTGTTGTCCAATGCGGTGAAATACAACATAGAAGGCGGATCGATCACGCTGACCTGTTCAGAAACTGCCCATAACATGGTGCGTATTGCCATCACCGACCGTGGCGCCGGTATTTCCAACGCAAACCACAAGATTGTGTTTGAGCCCTTTAATCGATTGGGTAAAGAATCTGGAAATATCGAAGGTACGGGCATTGGCCTCACCATCGCCAAACAATTGGTGATTGCGATGGGCGGGCAAATTGGCGTCGAAAGCGCCCTTGGTAAAGGCTCGACATTTTGGGTTGAAATGCCCAAAAGCAAAGGCTCGATTGCGACCTTAACGGCGCAGGTGGAAATCCCTCTTGAGATCGTTGCGATTTCAGAACAATATAGTGAAGCCTCTATATTGTATATCGAAGATAATCCGGCCAACCTCGATTTGATGAAGGTCATTGTTGCGAATATGGATGGGCCTCACTTGTTGACGGCGCACAATGCCGAGGTTGGCGTTGTGATGGCGCAACAACACCAGCCCAGATTGATCCTGATGGACATCAATTTACCCGGCATGAATGGCATTGAGGCCATGCAGGTGTTAAGCCGCCAATTGGATACACGCCATATTCCGGTCATTGCCATCAGCGCCGCTGCATCGATGAAAGACATTGAATTGGGTTTGCAGGCGGGTTTTAAAGCATACTTAACGAAACCTTTTAATATTCCAGAAGTGATTGAAGCCATTCAGAAAGAACTTAATTGATCCGGAATGAAAATAAACTTTGAAAGTGCTTTAGTAAGGTATTATGTTACATATAATATTTAATCAGTTTAACCGAGGTGAAGTTTATGAATCTTAACATTATGGGTCGTTTGATTGCGGGTTTCGCTGCCGTCGGCATTATCTTAATTGCGGCGATTGGCATTACCTATGTCAAGGTTTCAGACATTGATACGACGACCATGCGTATCCAAGATCTGCGCGCACCGACGTCTAACGCCAGTACCGAAATCACCAAGCAAATTTATGTGTCTTTGGCCGCTTTGCGGGGTTACATGTTGACCGGATCAAATACGTTTAAGGTCCAACGCGCTGCGGCTTGGGCGACGATGGATAAAACGGCTGTCGAAATGGAACAGTTGTCAAAAAACTGGACCAACCCAAAAAATGTTGAAAACCTGCAAACCTTCATCGGTATTTTGAATGAGTTTAAAGTTGCTCAAAAGAAAGTCGAAGACGTTGCCAAAACACCCGAAGAACAACCCGCGACCTTAATGTTGGTGAAAGACGCGGCACCTCGGGCCGGTGTCATGGTGGCCAATATTTCAAAAATGATCGATTTAGAACTTGAGGGCCTTGGCGGAACAGCCGGCAACCGGGTTCAAGTTTTGGGCATGATGGCCGATACGCGCGGCACGTTGGGTTTGGGCTTGGCGAATATTCGGGCCTATCTTTTGACCGGTGATGAAAAATTTGCCAAAAAGTTTGACTCCTTGTGGGCTAAAAACACCAAACGCTTTAATGACCTTGCCGGGCAAAGCCAGAATTTGTCAGCCACGCAAAAGAAATTATTTAAAGAATTTTCCGCTTCCCGCGCAGAATTCTCTCCGCTTCCCGCAAAAATGTTTGCCATTCGCGGATCGGATAAATGGAACATGGCTAACTACTTGTTGGTCAGCGAAGCCGCACCGCGTGCGGGCAAGCTTTTGAACATGTTGCTGGGCAACAAAGATGCCAACGGCATTCGTCAAGGCGGCATGCAAAACAATCAAAAAAGCTTGTTGGATGATGACCTCAATCACGTGAACGAAGCGGTTGATAGCTTGTTGCTGATCGAACAAATCTTGTTGGTCGTCGGTGTGTTTTTAAGTGCTGTTATTGCTTTGCTGATTGGCCGTTCCATCGCCAAGCCTATTTCCGCAATGACGGAAACCATGGGGCATTTGGTCAAAAAAGATTGGTCAGTTGAGGTTCACAGCCAAGACCGCACCGATGAAATTGGTAAAATGGCCGCGGCTGTTCAAATCTTTAAAACCAATGGTCAAGAAGTTGAGCGTTTGGAAGCCGATCAAAAACAACATGAAGCCCGTGCCATTGAAGAAAAACGCCAGCAAATGTTGGACATGGCGGACAGCTTTGAAGCCAGCGTTGGCGGTGTGGTGCAAAGTGTTTCTGCGGCGTCGACCGAAATGCAATCTTCGGCACAGACCTTGTCAACGACCGCCGAAGAAACCGCTGGGCAATCTGAAATTGTCGCAACGGCAGCCAACAATGCCACAGAAAATGTACAAACCGTGGCCTCGGCAACCGAAGAATTGTCGAGTTCAATCCAAGAAATTTCTCGCCAAGTGTCACAATCCACACAGATTGCCGGTTCAGCCGTGATCGAAGTGGAAAGCACCAACGAGAAAATTCAAGGTCTGGCCGAAGCCGCCAATAAAATTGGTGAAGTTGTCGCGATGATTACCGACATTGCCGATCAAACCAACCTGTTGGCGTTGAACGCAACCATCGAAGCCGCGCGTGCGGGCGATGCGGGCAAAGGCTTTGCCGTGGTGGCGTCCGAAGTCAAAAACTTGGCCAATCAAACGGCCAAGGCGACCGAAGAAATCAGTTCGCAAATTGCCGATATCCAAAGCGCAACCAATACCGCCGTGGATGCGATTGGCAGCATTGGCGGCACCATTAATGAACTGAACGAAATTTCATCGGCGATTGCGGCCGCCGTCGAAGAACAAGGTGCGGCGACCCAAGAAATCGCCCGCAACGTTGAACAAGCAGCCAACGGCACAACAGAGGTATCGTCGAATATCGCTGGCGTGCAGCAAGCCGCTGGTGAAACGGGCCACAGTGCCAACGATATGTTGGGCGCGGCCACTGAATTGTCTCAACAATCTGAATTGTTGCGCAGCGAAGTGGATAGTTTCTTGCACAATATTCGCACCAGTTAAGGCGACTTAAGCTCACGTTTTTATAAACGTTCTTTTAAACCGCACAGCAGTTGATATGATATCAACGCTGTGCGGTTTATTTTTGGGCACAATCATCTTTTTATGCGGGACGTTTTNGCCTGCTGTGGGTTTTCGAATGGTCAATGATCAAAACCAGTTTGTTGTGTTGGATACGATGCCAAATGCGGCAGAATTTTATGGCACATATTGGAATCAAAAACCCTTTGTGGTGCGCGGTGGCATTGCCCCAGACGTCTTTGATGGTTTGATTTCAGCCGAAGAATTGGCGGGTCTGTCGTTGGAAGACGCCCCGCAATCGCGCCTGATGAAAACCCTTGGCGCCAGTGAACACTGGTCGTGCCGATTTGGCCCGTTTCAGGAACAAGAGTTCGAAGCCTTGGGCGAAACGGACTGGACATTGCTGGTGCAAAATGTCGAACAGTTCCACCCCGATACCGGGGCGTTGCTTCACCATTTTGAGTTTACGCCGCGTTGGTTGATGGACGATATCATGGTCAGTTATTCCGAACCCGGCGGTTCGGTTGGCCCCCATATCGATAATTATCATGTGTTTTTGGTGCAGGGGCAGGGGCGCCGTCGGTGGACCATCGGTCATCAGCCTTTACAAAATGAGACCTACATCGAAGGCCTGGATTTTAAAGTCCTGACCGACAGTATCGATGGCACCGAAGTTGACTTAAACTTGGGCGATATTTTATATCTGCCGCCCCGGTTCGCCCACGAAGGCACCACGTTGGAAAGTGCCATGACTTTTTCAGTGGGTTTTTTAGGCCCCAAAACGTCAGAGCTGTTGGCCGGGTACGGAGCATATTTGTCCGATCAAGAAGACTTAGATCATCGTTATGTCGGGGCCGGGCTGAAAACAGACAGTTCCGGTTTTCACATCAGTTCCACCACGGTGGATACGCTGCGTTCTCATCTTGGTGTGCCGTTGGCCAGCAAAGATTTTTCCCGGTGGTTGGTCGAGTTTTTTACGGCCAGCTCGCACGAAGATTTTGGCGCCTATGAACCCCGCGAAGACGTTTTAAATCTTGAAGAATTTCGCCAAGCGCTGGACGATGGTGCACGCCTGATCAAACCGGAATACGTAAAATTTGCGGTCACGGCCGCACCAAATGGCGGCTATCATTTGGGTTTTGATACGCACAGTTTTGATTTTGACGACAGCCTGTTTGCGGTGGTGCAGAGCCTGTTAAAAGAACGCGCCGTTGAGGTTTCTGTCGAGGGCCAAACGGGCTTGAAAYTGCTCTGTGACCTGTACAATCACCAAGCTTTRGAATTTGAGGATTAAATGAGCTTACTTTTTGAAGAACTGGATTACCGTTCAACACCCATTGGCGCGTTGAGTTTGCGTCGCCGCCGAGAATTGACGTTGAATGTGGACGTTTATGAAATCAAGCTGGGCGAAGAGTTTTTGATGACCAGCCTGTTCACCGAGTCAGAAATAGAGCTGGCAAATTTAGGCTTGGC
The DNA here is from genome assembly GCA_002401565.1 of Rhodospirillaceae bacterium. Lineage (GTDB taxonomy): Bacteria > Pseudomonadota > Alphaproteobacteria > Rhodospirillales > Magnetovibrionaceae > JANLGW01. Next base: position 43,940 of record NVTL01000002.1, on the reverse strand, counting down.
GGATTTAGACGGTGACAATCTTGATGTTGTGGTCGGCGGTTTGGGGCTGGGCTATACGGCCAAAGCGGTTTTGGATCACGACCGGGTGGGCTCGTTAATTGTTGTCGATACCTTAGAAGCCGTTATCGATTGGCATGAAACCGGGTTATTGCCGTTGGGTCCGGCGCTGAGCAATGATGAACGCTGTCGGTTTGTGCACGGTGACTTTTTTGGCTTGGCAACGTCCAAAGACGGTCTAGATCCGGATCAGCCCAAAAGACAGTTCGATGCGATTTTGGTCGACATTGACCATTCACCGGAATTTTTATTGGATGCGGCAAATGCGCCGTTTTATCAGCCCGAAGGTTTGACAAAATTTAAGGCTCATCTGCGCCCCGGCGGAGTATTTGGGTTGTGGTCTAACGAGCTGCCGGACGAGGCTTTTACGGATCGTCTGAATGCGGCCTTTGGCGAAGCACGAGCGGAACGGGTGACTTTTCACAATCCGCTTCAAAACAATGATTTCACGCAAACTGTTTATTTGGCAAAAAATCTTTAAGACGTAAGTCTTGAATCAATACTCGTTTTTTAGATCGAAACCGATTATATAATATAAATCACATGTTTAGACGAGGAACATACGAAGTGTTTGCTGCCGACGCCAAGCTTGAAATGGTTTTTCGCCCGATTATCAATCCCCTGAACGAACAGGTGATGATTTACCGGGCTATCCCCATTTTGCAGACACCCGATGGTGTTTTGACCGGAGCCAAGCAAGTCTTGGATCATAACGATGATCCGGTGAATACGGCGTTGCGCAACATTGCGGTCTTAAAATTAGCCGCCAGCGCCTTGGAACAAGCCCATGCGGCGGGCAATGGTGTGCTCTTGATGATGCCGGTGAGTGGCAAAGCTCTGGAAACTAAAGAGTCGGCAACGCTGATGGTGCAAGCCTTAAAAAGCCTGCCTGATGTTTGCAACAAAGCGGCCATTTCTCATTTGTTTGATTTGCCCAATCGCATCAATACCAGCACGTTGGATGATATCGTGATTCCGCTTTTGATCACCATCGATAAATTTGTCATCGAACCGCCCGCGTCTTTAGAAGACTACACGGTGATCAGTGCGTGCAATGCTCAAGGTGTGGTTTTGGATATGGAACCGGGAGCCGGTTCCGGGATCGCCCTTGCAAAATTTTGGGCCGCCGCCGCGCCGCGTCGTTTGGGTATGTTTGTGCAAAACATAACGGACGAAGATTCCATTGGCTTGGTCCAACGTTACGAAGGCCGCGGCATGGATGGCCAAATATTTGGCGATGCGATGGACAATATCGGCCCCCGCACCAGCCGCAGCGAGCTTGCGTCCCTCACCACATCTTAGAACCGTACATAACATGGCGGGCGGTATGAATAAAAACCAAGCAAGCATTGATACGGCCTTAGATTGCCTGAAAACAGGAAACCTGTGCCTTGATCACTGTCTGCTTCTTTTTATTCGATGGCGGTGCTGATGGAACTGAACAGGCTGGATATGCCACCGCTGAGACTTTCAATGCCGCCCAAAATCGCAATCGCAATTAAGGACGCAATCAAAGCATATTCAATCGCTGTGGACCCTTTGGTGGTGGGGCCAAAGCTGGACAGCAGAGTATGGCAGGTCTTTAAAATGTTCATGGGTCCCCCGCATTTTGTGTGATGTGGTTAGCGATCAGTATAGCTTGTTTTGTAGGAAAAAAGAGGGATATAATTGCCTAGATCAGGGGAGCAGGCGATGGCGATAAACTTTGTAAAATGTGCAGAAAGTATTTTGGCGACCAAGGTTTTGGAACCCGACAGCCTAAGCGCGCTGCGCGCCGCCGCTCAAAACGGCCTTTCCCTTGAAAATATGTCGATCCTTTTTACGTTGGACCACACTTGTGAAGATCAGACCGCTGGCGCGTGGCCGGAATTTTTCAATCAAAGTTTTGTCCGGCTTTTTTCCAAGGCGGCGTTTGGCAGCACTACAGATAGTGTAAAATTATGCGGGCTGCTGGCCAGCGAGCTTGCCACGCATCAACCGCCGTCCCTTTCGACCTTAAAGATGTTGGTGCTTTTAAGCGTTGGGGAAGGCCGAGCCACGCCAAACTTTCGTGATCTAACCCACCAAACGTTTATGGATTTCCATTCCGATAAACGCATTTTGGGTGCCGAAGATGTGACCCGTATCGATCAGCTGATCGGCTGGTCGCGCACCGGGGATATCGGCCGTAAAGATGCCAACTTTTTATTTCGTCTAAATGATATTCTTGATAAGCCTAAGGCTCACCCGTCCTGGCAGGCCTTGTTTGTCACGTCCATCGGCAGTCACGTTTTGAACGACCCTAATTCTCCGGGTCTGGTCGATTTTTCCGAAGCCGAATGGTTGATTAAAAATATCGAAGGCGATGGCTCGCTGGACGTAAATGAAAAAGCTCTGTTGGATTATTTGGATGTGCACAGCCCCGAAGGTCAGAACTTAAGTGATTTGGTGGCCAGTGTGTCTGAGCTTTTAAAGGTGCAAGAAGATAGCTACCTGAAAACCATTCGCACGTTGATCCGCGCGCTGGAAACCAAAGACCGCTATACCGCGCAGCATTCGTCCAGAGTTTCTTACTTTTCCTATAAGCTTGGCAAACACATTGGCTTGTCCGAAAAAATGCAGCGGAAATTACGCTATGGTGCGATTATGCACGATCTGGGCAAAATAGGCGTGCCGGACAATATCCTCAATAAGCCCAGTGGTTTAGAAGCCGATGAATATCAAATCATCAAGCGTCATCCCGTGGATACGGTGAAAATTCTCAAACCCCTAGCCGATCAGCACGACTTTATCAGCATCGCCATGAGCCATCACGAACGTTGGGACGGCAAAGGCTATCCCGATGGCCTGAAGGGCACCGAGACGCCTTTGTTGTCGCGTATCGTGGCGATTGCCGATACTTGGGATGCGATGGTCGGTGATCGCATTTACCGCAAGGCCATTCCCCGCGATAAAGCCCTTGGCATATTAGAGCGCGAACAAAACATGGGCCAGTGGGATCCAGAATTGCTGCGTTCGTTTATTGATATGATTCGGGCCGGTGATGAAAAGCTGGCCAAGGATATTGACGCGATTAATCAGGGTGAAGAGCCGGACGAAAATTAAAGCGGTCTAAAATCGTCGCGCGTTTTGAAAACCATACCGCCTGCGAAGCATTTTAAAAACCGGGCCTTTTTAATCCACCTGCTATCAAAACGAAATTTAAAATATGCTCTTCAAAAGGCTCGCTTAAAGCTGAGTTTTGTTGCTTTTTGATGGTTAATCACTTGTTAAAATGAGGTTTTCTCAAAAACCCAGTGGGGCACTGTATCTGCGCGTCCAAGGACAGGTATAATTTTAAAATGTTCAGAGAGGTGTTCAAATCACTTTCGCCATGTTTTTTCTAACGCCTTGATAAATAACATAAACAAGTATCCGTTCCGGCCGCAACCTCCCGCAATTGCTGGGCTGAGGTGTTTTGTTGCGTATCCGATTTGAATATCAGGAGGACAGCGATTTTGACCACAAAGGGGCTTTATACATTTTTTGAGACGTTGCAAATCCGATCTTACACCGAAAAGTAGGGGCGACTTGGGTTTGATTTTTGGTCCCACGGGGCAAGCGACGATGGTTAAGAAGACGTCAATAAAGAGCAAGATAAGGATTCACGCCGTCGATAAAGTCAGGTCTTTAGCGGCTTTGCTAAAAAATAAAAGCAAGCGAATTAGCCTGTGAAAGACGGACAAAATCTGTAAATATTCAAGATCTAAAAAGCCTCATGACGCAGAGCACTTTGAAGTCTGGGCTTTGCTAAAATAAAAAACTGCATATGTGGGTGATTTTAAATATAGACTTTTATGTGGCCGTAAACGGGGTTAAAATGTTCAAAAATCCCCAAAATTTGTCCAATCTGGTCCTCACAGGCGGGTAAAAGAGCTTTAAGCGCTTAATTTAGTAATGTTTTTTTAATCATCATAATAATACTTAAATTCAATAGTTTAACTTTCTTTATTCATTCAAAACATGAATATAAATGGTTGGATTTTTACGAAATTCAGGAAAATTATTGAAAACCTTAATAAAAAACAACAAATGTAGTTGACGCGGGGGCGGTGTGGCCTAAAATCGTTTCACAAGGGTGATATTCTCTTTGTTTGATCGCTAATTATCACTGAGAGCGGTACAATTTTGGCTCACCTCTGGGCCTTTACACAAGGACTAAACGGCTGTGACAGAGACCTTTACCAAGTCCCCTAAAAAGCATTCCTATACGGTGCCCTGTTCCTCAAGCTTTCGTGACCAAGCCTTGGCGCTGGCTCAACTGAAACACTGCAACGTTGCCGATTTGGCGCGGTCGGTCGTGTTGGTGGTGCCGTTAAAGGTCATTGACGACTTTGCCGATCCGGGCGGTCCGGCCCGTGATGATCGCGAAACGGTTGTTTTAAAGTCCGGAAAGGCCGAAGGAAAGCCGTGGCAACGCAAACCCCGCCTGCAAGTGCGCATGGCAACAGGTTTTGCTGTCGAAACCATTCGCAAGGCTTTGGCTTTGGCTTTGGCAATTGAATTGGGCAAGCTGAGCATCGGTGTGAAATCGGAACAAGATCGCCAGAACGAAGAAAAACGGTTGCATGAACACAATGATCTGCTGCGCGATGCTGACTTGTCCCTGCGTAAAAATCATGATGAACAAGAACGCTTAAGTTCCGTGGTCAAGTCTTTGTATTTTGAACCCCTGGTGGACGGCGTACAGACGTATGAACAGGCGTTATATGTGATGGGGTTTGAGCCGGACTCTGACCCCGATGCGCGCGACGTCAAAGCCCGCTTTCGCCGTCTGGCCACGGTCTATCACCCGGACGGCAAGCACGGCTGTCATCAACGCATGAGCCAGCTGAATGCGGCACGGGAACTGTTGTTGTAGCTCTTTTGCGTTGCCCATAAAAAAAGCCGCCCAGACGTTCATCTGGGCGGCTTTTATTTGTTTGGGGCTTGTTTTAGCGGCGATCGCCAAACAGACGCAACAACATGATGAACAGGTTGATGAAGTCCAGATACAAGGTCAACGCGCCCATGAGCGCTTTTTTGGTTGAGGTTTCATTGCCATCGGCCTCGGCATACAGCAATTTAATTTTTTGCGTATCGTACGCGGTCAGGCCGACAAAGATGCCAACGCCCGCGATGGAAATCACCCAATACAAAGCCGGGCTTTGCAAAAAGATGTTCACGACAGACGCGATGATCAAACCGATCAAACCCATCATCAAAAACGAACCCATGCTGGTCAGGTCTTTTTTGGTGGTATAGCCATACAAGCTCATGCCCGCGAACGTACCCGCCGTAATGAAGAAAACACGGGCGATGGATGCTCCGGTATAAATCATGAAGATCGACGCCATGGAAATGCCCATGACAATCGCAAACGCCCAAAACACCATTTGCGCGGTTTTCAGGCTCATCTTGTTAATGCCAAACGTCAGGGCCAGCATAAACCCAAACGGGGCCAGCATAACAACCCAAGACAACGGTGAGCCAAAGATTGTTTGCATCATAGTTTCAGATGACGCTGTAAACATTGCAACGACACCGGTCAGAGCCAGTGCGGACGCCATGTAGTTGTAAACTTTGAGCATATGTGCGCGCAGGCCCATATCGATTGGACCAACTTGGGCATCTGAACGGGTGCGCAATACGGTTTTATTTTGGCTTTGATTATTTGTGTCGAAGGCCATTTGGCTCATTCTCCATAACAGTTAAAAGGTTACTTAGCCCTAATATGCCCTTAAATTAGGGCAAATCAAGGGCATAATGTTAAGAAAGTGCAATCTATTCATTACGCAGATGTGTCGCGGCTTTCTCGCCAAGGGCACGCCACGTGCCAAAAAACCCGGCCAATGTGGTGAATAAAATTGCTGCGGCGATGGTGACAAAGACTTCTAGGGGTAAAAACGTCCACGTCATGGCCATGATGTGTTTGATCACGGCCCACGCAATCAGCGTGCCGATAAGGCCCCCGACCAGACCCGTAAACAATCCCAATAGGCCAAATTCCAACAAAAAAGCCCCCATGATTTGCCGCCGTGTCGCGCCCAAAACTTTAAACACAACGCTGTCATAAACCCGCTGCGCGCGCGCCGCAGCGATGGTTCCAGCCAACACAATGATGCCCGCCAAAACGGTGACACTGGCGGTTCCGGTGACGGCGGCGCCAATGCCCGCAATAATCCGGCTGGCGGCTTCCAAGGCATCTTTCACCCGGATGGCGGAAATGTTGGGCCACAGGCTTGCGACGGTGCGTTCGATTTCGGGTTCCGCGGCCGTATTGGCTTTGATGGCGGCGATGTGGGTGTGCGGTGCATTTTCCAAAGTTCCGGGGGCAAAGATAATGGCAAAATCAAAACGCAAGGTGCGCCAATCAATTTTGCGCAGCGAAGCAATGGTCGCTTTGATGTCACGGCCCATGACATTCAACGTCAAAGTATCGCCTACGCCCACGCCAAATCCATCGGCAACGCGCGCATCAAAAGAAATCAGCGGCGGTCCGGCATAATCTTCGGCCCACCATGCGCCATCCGTAAATTCGGTGCCTTCGGATGGTTTGGCGGCATAACTTAAAGCTCGATCCCCATTGATCGCCCAGCGCACGCCGGGTTTAACAAAGGCCTTGTCCACATCCACACCATTGATTTTAACAATGCGGCCACGCAAGGATGGTCGGCGCATCAATTCGCCTGTGCCTTTGATCGCGGTGAGGGTTTTGTCAAAGGCCTCGGTTTGGTTGGGCTGAATATCGATGAAGAAAAACGCCGGGGCAATGTCTGGGATGGTTTCTTTCACTTGGCGCGCAATGTTGCCTTGAATCAAAGCCACGGCCACCAATACGGACAAGCCCACACCCAACGCCAAAACCACACCGGGGGTCGAAGTGCCGGGTCTGTGCAGGTTGGCCAGCACCAAACGGATGATGGCATTTTTGGGCCGTGGCGCATGCTTGGCGAGGCTCATAATACCGAGCGCGCCCAACCGCAAGAGAATCACGGCGACGATGGACGCAATCACAAACGAATACGCAAAATTCTTTTCTTCGGCCCAAAACACCACCAAGGCCCCCAGCGCCACAACTCCCAAAAAGACAAAGATCGTATAGATCAGCCGGGGCCAAACGGTGATCGGCATGACGTTGGTGCGAAACAAATTGGCGGCGGGGGTTTCACGCGCTTGGGCTAACGGCCACAGGGCAAAAGTGCCCGACACCAACAAACCAAATACGGCGGCTTTCAAAAGAGACCCGGGATAAAGCCCGACCAGCGGAGCCACGGGCAAATGATCGCGCACCAATTCAATGCCAATGTACGGCAACGCCGCGCCAAACAGCAATCCGATAGCAATGCCCAGCACGCTGAGGATTAAAATTTGCAGCAGATAAGCCGTAAAGACTAAGCCGCCCGGTGCTCCTAAACATTTAAGCGTGGCGATGGTCGAAGTCTTGGTTTCTAAATAACTGCGCACGGCCCCCAATACACCGATGCCGCCAACCAACAGGGCGGTCAATCCGGCAAAGGTCAAAAACAAACTCAAACGCCGCACAAAACGCTGTAGTCCCGGTGCCGCATTGTCCGGTCCATTAATGCGCCAACCCGCTTGGGGAAATTCTGCTTTTAAGGTTTCGATGAACACCAAGGGGTCTTGGTTTTGGGCCAACTGCAACCTTTTGAAATAGCGAATTTGGCTGCCCAGCTGCACCAATTTGGTTTGTGCCAAAGCCTTGGTCGAAATCATAAAGCGTGGGCCAAAATTGACAATGCTGGCCACCCGGTCGGGTTCCTTGGTGAGCACCGCGCGAATTTCAAAAGTCGCTTGTCCAACCCGCACCTGATCGCCAAGACTGAGGTCTAATTTGGGCAAAAGGCCACGTTCGACAATCGCGCCCCAAACGCCATCCTTTTGAGCCAGACGGTCTTGAAGATTTCCGGCGGGTTCCATTTCGACGTTGCCAACCAACGGGTAAATTTGATCCACGCCTTTCAGTTCGACCAAGGCGCGTGTGGTTTTGGTTTGGGCCATGGCCTTCATTTCCAAAACCGTGGACACTTTTTCGGCATTTTGAATCAGGTATTCAAGCGGCTTGCCTTCGATGGGGCGTTGTTGTGACCGGACACTGACGTCGCCGCCCAACAAAAAGCGCGCGTCGGCCTGTAAACCTGCGGTGACCGCTTCACTTAACGATCCCACGGCGGCAATGGAGGCAACGCCCAAAGCCAGGCACGTTAAAAAAACACGAAAGCCTTTTAGGCCCGTGCGCATTTCGCGTTGGGCAATGCGCCAAGCGAGCCTAAAATCATGCATCGCGTTTGGTATCACTGATCAGGTGACCATCGGTCATGCACAAGGTGCGGTCGCACCGTTCGGCCAAAGCAGGCGCATGGGTGATCAGCAGTAAAGTGGTGTTCAGGCGTGCATGTAAATCAAACAGCAATTCCATCACATGATCGCCTGTTGTTCCGTCCAAATTTCCGGTTGGTYCGTCGGCTAATAACAATGTGGGTTCCGATACAAACGCACGGGCTAAAGCCACACGTTGTTGTTCGCCCCCGGATAATTGTCCGGGGTAATGTTCAACACGGTGATCTAAGCCGACCGCGGTCAATTGATCGTGCGCCAAATCAAAGGCGCGTTCCTTGCCCGCAAATTCCAAAGGCAAAGCAACATTTTCCAACGCGGTCATGGTCGGCACCAAGTGAAAGTTTTGAAAGACGATGCCGGTATGTTCGCGCCGGAATAAAGCCAATTTGTCTTCGTTTAAATCGGTGATGTCTTGGCCCGCGATGGTGGCGCGTCCCGATGTGGGGCGTTCCAACCCGGCGACGATCATCAACAACGAGGTTTTGCCAGAACCGCTGGGCCCCACCAGACCCACAGTTTCGCCACGTTCAATGGTTAAGTCTAATCCGCGAAGAATATTGACCTCGCCCGCTTCACTGGTCAAGGTGAGGTGGATATCGTTCAATTGAATAGCGGGCGAAGAATTTACGTTGCTCATGAAAGGCCTCTAATGTTCGAAAAAAAGCATCTTAAGGGATATGGCGCACCGTGTCGTCTTGTCAATCTATTCGGCATCTTTGTGCTCGCCTGGGTGTTGAGCTTTTCTGCGCGCGCCGAACAAACTTATAAAGTATTGGCGTTGGGCGACAGTTTGACAGCAGGCTATGGCATGGCTCAACCCGATGCTTTTCCGCGCCAACTTGAATCTTTTCTGCGCGCCCAAGGCCATGACATTACGGTCATCAATGGTGGCGTATCGGGCGATACGTCCGCGGGCGGACGATCTCGGCTGGACTGGCTGGTGGATGCCTCTATCGATTTGGTGATTATAGAATTGGGGGCCAATGATGGTTTGCGGGGGATCGAGCCTTCGGTCACACGCGAAAATCTCGATTGGATTTTGCAGCGCCTGAAAGCTRAAAATGTTGGCATTATATTAACGGGCATGCTGGCCCCACCCAATTTAGGTGCAGATTATGGCGCCGAATTTAAGGCTCTTTATGGTGACCTTGCCCAAAAACATAAGGTCATGTTTGATACCTTTTTCTTAGAAGGCGTGGCGGCGGACCCGGCCTTGAACCAAGACGATGGTATTCACCCAAATGCCGAGGGCGTCCGAGTGATTGTAGAACGCTTGGCGCCAAAGGTTTTGCTGCAGTTTAGACAAAAAAAGCCCGCGCCTTAGGGGAGGAGCGGGCTTTAGGAGGTTATCTCAATAAAGGTAAGGAGAGGGGGGGGAGCTCACCTTGAGATAACGGGGTATTTAAGGATTACTTCGGCGATAATTGCCGTTGTAATGATTGTATATAAGCATATACGAATATAAAAGAAAAGCCCTTTTATCACTTTTTGTAATTTAATGCTTTGAGCCTTGCCACAGGGCTCAATTACCCATAGCCTGAACTATAGAAGATCCTTGTTATAAAAGATCATCATCAGGTAGAATTCACAATGTTGAGATGGAAAGAATCGTTATTTTTTCGCGGCCCGTTGATCATGACGGTGGGCTTGATCTTGGTCGTGGGTTTCCTCGCCACCAACATCATCAGCTATCAAGTGTCTAAGGCCAGCTTGCGCAAAGCCTTGATCGGCAATGAACTGCCCCTCACCAGCAACAATATCTATTCTGAAATTCAACGCGATCTGTTGCAGCCCGTATTTGTCGCGTCATTAATGTCCAACAATACATTTGTCAAAGATTGGATCTTAACTGGGGAACAAAACATCGCCAGCATGACCCGTTATCTGACAGAAATCCGTAATGAATATGGTGTTTTTACCAGTTTTTTGGTGTCCGACAAAACCTTAAATTATTACCATTTCAGCGGTATTTCTCAGGTTATTTCAAAAGAAGACCTTCAAGACATGTGGTATTTCAGGGTGCGCGATATGAAGCAGAACCATGAAATCAATGTGGATATCAATCCAGAACAAGACAACACCGTGACCATTTTTATCAACCATAAAATCTTAGACTATGATGATAAATTTCTAGGGGCGATTGGCGTTGGCCTTGAATTTCAGGCYCTGGCAAMAATTGTTGAYCGKTATAARGMGGATTTTGGGCGGCACATCTATTTTGTCGACSAWWCWGGTAAAATTATGGTGCGGTCCCATGGCAGCACCATCACCGAAGATGATATTTTTACGGCCCCCGGCATGTCCGGCATCGCCCAGGATTTGATGGCGAAGGACAGTGGTTTTTTTGAATATACGCGGGCCGGCGAAACCATGTTGGTCAATACACGTTCGATTCCTGCCCTGAACTGGCGCGTGATTGTTGAACAACGGGAATCCGATGCTTTGGCGGGCATACGTCAAAGCCTGATCACAAACTTGATCGTGGGCTTTGTGGTGATCGCGTTGACCCTTGTGATTATTATTTATGCGGTCAACTTGTATCATGCGCGTCTGGAAAAAATGGCGACCACCGATAAATTAACCGGCATTGGCAATCGTTCAATGTTTGATCTGGATTTGGATCAAGCCTTAAAAAGACGTCTGCGCGATGGCAAGCCCATGTCCTTAATGTTGTTGGATATCGATCATTTTAAACGGGTGAACGATGTTTTGGGTCACCTTGCTGGTGATCGGGCTTTGATAGAAATCGCTAACCTGTTGCGCACCACCGTTCGTGAAACCGATATCTTGTGTCGGTGGGGCGGTGAAGAATTTGCGGTTTTGATGTTAGATTGCCCGCTGGACAGTGCCAAGGTCATCGCGGAAAATTTACGCCAAGCTGTTGAGCAAACGCCCATCGTTAGCTTGCCTGATCAATCCCTGTTGACCATTAGTCTTGGCACCACAGAAGTTTGTGATGGCGATGATTGCGATACATTATTTGGCCGCGCCGACAGGGCTTTGTTTAAGGCCAAAGAAGCGGGCCGAAACTGTGTGCGTTCAGCCTAAAATCCAAATTGTTTAAGCGTTCGGTCCACCGATTGCACATACGACCCCCCAAACAACCGCACATGCACCAACAATGGATACAGATTATAAAGATCGCGGCGTTGCTCGAAAAAGCCGGGCTTTAAGGGGCGGTGTTCTTGATAACGGTCAAAAAAATCAGGCCCGAATGTATGGAATAATGTGGTGAAGGCGAGCTCGATTTCAGGGTCGCCATAATAAAGTGCCGGATCGATAAAGCCCGTGATGCGTCCGCGCGCACTTAAAACATTGCCGCTCCACATATCGCCGTGAAGAAGAGACGGTTGTGTGGGTTCGTTTAACCATTTTGGCAATTGAGCACAGAGATTTTCCAAGCGATTGAGGATTTGGCTGGGCAGGCGTCCCACCCGGTGGGCTTCATGGCCCATAAACATCAGGCGGCGATCGCGAAAAAAATCTAGCCAGTTTTTGCTCCACGGATTGGCTTGTTTTAATCCGCCAATGACGGTTGTTTCCTTAAAGCCAAATCCTTTGGGGCTGGTGAGGCTGTGCAGACCTGCCACCAAATCGGCCGCGTGATGTTGAGCCGTACCCTCAAGCCGCCCGTCATTGGGCAGATGGTCCATCACCAAAAGGGTGGCGGAGTTAAACTGCACTTTGGGGACCATCAGGTCGGAATGCTCAGCTAAAAATTCAAGCATGCGGCCTTCGACCTCAAGCCCGCTGTCGGCGTCGCCGCGTTTGATCACCCACGTCTGCCCGTCGGGCATCACGGCTTGGTAAACATCACCGACGCACCCCCCCGACAGCCCTGAAATCTGATCGGGACGTTGCCCGGTCAGCTGTTCAAGGTCATCGGCAAGACTGGTCAAATGAGGTTGCTCATTTACAGATGATTTTCTTGGATGTCGGCCAACAGCCCGTGCGAGGCTTTTTCAATCATATCGTAAACGGAATCAAAACCACCCTCATAATAAGGATCGGGTACGTCCGTCAGGCCCACAGCGGGGGCGAAGTTCAAAAAGATGTGGAGCTTATGTTCGGAACCATCTGGACAAATGCTCAATAAATTACGGTGGTTTTCGCTATCCATTGCTAAAACGTAATCAAATTTTTGAAAATCATCTGACTTTGCTTGGCGGCCGCGCAGGTGGCTGATGTCGATGCCGTGGCGGCGGGCTTCGGCTTGGGCATTGCCGTCCGGCGGCGATCCCACATGAAAAGAATGGGTTCCGGCGCTGTCGATGTGAATGTGTTCGTCCAACCCGGCATTTTCGACCAAATGTCTAAAAATACCTTCGGCGGTGGGGGAACGACAAATATTTCCTAAACAGACAAATACAACACTGACCACGGGGGTTTCCTTTTTGTTTTTTAAAATTTAGTGATCCACATGTTCAATGCCATCAAAGCCGCCAAAATTATTGGCGCGGATGGTGAGGAGAATGCGGTCGATATATTCGGTTCCGATTTCGGAATATGATTTTAAGGTGATGGCCAGGTCTGCGCCAGTGACTTTTTGACCTTGAGCCCGCAAATTGGCCCGCCGGGCGCGAAACGCTTTGTACGCACGGTGAGTATTTAAGGTGCGCATGAACGATCGAATGCTGCCCGAAGTGCTGTGAAAACTTTTCACCTTAAAGCCCGTGGCCCGAAGCGCGGCCATGCCGGGGACATCTTTGTTATAGGTGCGCTCGCCAAAATAAGCGTGACCCAGTTGGGAAAACCGCGACGTTCCCCACCCCGATTCAATGGCGGCTTGGGCCAAAGTTAAGGATTCAGGAATACGGTCAATGCGCGCCAGCAAAGCTTTTCTGGACGCCCCAGTTTTCAGGCCATAATCATGGATCAGGCCGTTGTAGGCCGCCGAACCCGCCGCCGCGGTTTCGGCGCGCGCCCGTTGAATTAAAATGCGTTCATTTTGTTCCGCGATCAGGGGCAACATCTTGGCAATAAACAATGTTTTGCGGTCTTTGGACGTCTCGACCGACGGCAAGATCGTCCAGTTTACATCCGCCAAGACGCGCACCGTATGGTCGGTACGGGCGCGGTCCAAGACTGCCGCCGCGATAATAATTTGCTCGTCTACGCTGGTGATTTTGGGGTTAAACAGTGTCCACGCAAAACCAAGCGTTCCCAAAACAACAATACTGAAACCAATTTGAAACGTCCGTGCCATATGTCGGGTCCTTGAAGCGTAAATATTGTAAAAAAAAGATCATGAAGGATTGCAGCTGAACCGCCAATGAATTTTTATAAAGACTCCAAGATAAGGGCGAACGTCTTCATAACGCAAAGATTGCAATAAACCCTTTGTTTTGGTCGCATTAAGACTTGATTGAACAAATAAAATCATATAGATTTGCTTAAATAGACAAGCATATTGGCTTATCGCATTAATCGTAATCCTTCTGGGGGGATGCAAGTGATTGATTCTGAACTAAAAAATAGATTGATTTTGGACAATCCTTGGTGGACCACCGGGGCTGTTGAAGTTCAGGTGCAGCGTTTAGCGCGCCGGGCCTTCGTTAATCCCTTTTTAGAACGTGTGCAGGGTGGAAATGGCGTTGCGGCGATTTTAACCGGACCCGGACACGTGGGCAAATCAGTTTTGGTCAAACAGGCCATCGCGAAAATGCTTGAGGGTCAAATCGATCCTAAATTTCTGATTTATGTGCGCCTGGATAACCCGGCTTTTTCCAATATGGATATGGTTGAATTGCTGGACCATGCTTTTGACGCCTCTGGCGTTGGGGCGGGTGGCAAGGGCGCGTATGTCTTTTTAGACGATATGCATAACGTTCCAGAATGGGAACATGTGCTGCATGCAACCGCTAAAAACTACCCTGAATGCCGCCTAACCGCCGTTTCGGCGTTGATGCCCTCATCAGAAATGACCGAAATCAGCATCGACCAGGCGAAAAAAAATACAAAGGATCAGCCCGGTCCGTTTATTCAAACCATCTTGCCCCCGGTTTTGTTTGCTGAATATCTGCATATTTTGCGTATTCGCGAAAAGCTCTTTGATTCTTATGGCAAGTTGGAAGATTTAGAGGGGCTGAATGCGGCCTTTGTTGATTACGTGAATTGGGGCGGTTTTCCCGAAGTAGCCTTTTCCGTTGGTCGTCAGGTGAACAATGTGGATGTGGTCTCTAAAATCATCCACCGGGATTTAGCCGGATTGTGTGGCATTGCGGATCACCGYGRAKTGRMMNARAYWGATGACCCGCTTGGCCTTGGAATCGGGGCTAGAAACCAGCATCGAAAACTTGTCCAAGGACATGAACGTTGCGAAAAATACCCTTCGTAAGTACTTGGAATTCTTGGAATCTGCCTATCTGATCAAACGCATTTGGCGGATTGACGGCAAGGGCAAACGGTTCCAACGTCAAACTCGCTTTAAGGTCTATTTGACGTCACCGTCCATGCGCGCGGGTCTTACCGGACCGGCGGCGGCCGAAGACGACGCCATGTCGCGGCTTGCCGAAACTGCGGTGATTTCTCAATTTATGCATTCCCCAACGTTTCAGCGCTTGTTTTATGCGTTTTGGAAAAAAGGCCGCAAAAACAAACATGTTGCCTTGGTCGAAATGCCGTTAAAGGGTGATAAGCCTGTGAAATGCATCGAATTGGACTGGTCTAACAAAGCCATTGCTCGCCCGCACGAAGTTCTGGGCGATATGTTGGAATTCTTAGACGAAAACAACCCCAGCACGCCGTCAAAAGCGCTCACCCGCAATATGTCCGGCAAACGTTTTGTCGGGGATCACGAAATCGGCTTTATGCCCGTTTCTGTGTGGAGCTATGCGGTMGGTCAGGTGTTGTTGACGGGGTCGGCTAATTAGATTTTCTTTTTAATCTTTAATATGGGCATTGCGGGTGTGCAAAATACCTACTCATGCCCTAATTTAGACCGTATTTAAGGAGTTTATATAGTGCTTAAGATTTTGATTGTTTAATTACAGTTGGTTATAAAAAATTAATAAGATAATCTCTGCAGCCTTAGTTCTGATGCCTGAAAAATCATGTACCATCATAAGCAAGTGCTATAAAGCTTGTTAACGACCGTTTTGCATTTGGTACTTTTAAAGAAGCTTGAATTCTGACGCCAAAACAATATTCCTTTTTTGTAAAAGGCAGGCTCGTTAGGCCAATATTTTGGTCGTGCACTGTGAGGTCGAGTGATTTTCAGCTCTTGGAAAACGACGAGTGGCACCCTTTTCAAACGTTTTTTAAGAGGCATCCTGCACTGCTGAGAATAGGCCGTTCATAAATTCATTTAAGACTATTAAAAAGAGGTTATTAATTTATCGATTATATTCAGCATGATAGATATAAAGATTAAGACTATCAAACTTATCTTATTGCAAAATGTTGAAAAGCCGAGGCTTCTGTAGGGGAAACCTCGGCTTTTGTCATTAATTGCTCGGCAGGCGCCTTAACGTTTATGAAGCGTCTAAGGCCTGTTCAAGATCGGCCAAAATATCGTCGATATGTTCAATGCCGATGGATAACCGCACATAATTTTCACTCACGCCGCTGGCCTGCTGTTCTTCGGGCGTTAATTGCGAATGTGTGGTGGTTGCGGGGTGAATAGCCAAGGATCGCGCATCACCAATATTCGCCACATGATAAAACATGTTGAGCGCCTCAATAAAGCGTTTTCCAGCATCGGCTCCGCCCTTTAATTCAAAACCTAACAGACCGCTATAGCCGCCGGAAAGATAAGTGTCCGCCCGGCGTTTGTCTTCGCCCTCTTGCAGGCTGGGGTAAATAACCTTGGTGACTTCATCGTGCTTGCTGAGGAAATCAGCGACTTTGCTGGCATTTGCACAATGTTCGCGCATGCGGAGCGGCAACGTTTCCATGCCTTGAATAATTTGAAAAGCATTAAACGGGCTGAGAGCAGACCCCAAATCACGCAACAATGTGGTGCGGGCTTTGATGATATAGGCCACCGGGCCAAGCGGTTTGACGGCCTCTACCCAAATGGCTCCGTGATAGCTGGCATCGGGTGTGTTTAGCGCGGGCTGGCGGTCAGCTCCGGCGGCTTCCCAATCAAAGTTCCCGCCATCCACGATCATGCCGCCAATGGACGTGCCGTGACCGCCGATATATTTGGTGCACGAATACACAACAATAGCCGCGCCATGTTCAAGCGGACGACACAAGGTTGGCGCGGCGGTATTGTCCATAATCAACGGAATGCCCATTTCGCGGCCGATGTCGGCGACTTCTTGGATGGGGAATACCCGCAATTTTGGATTGGGCAGGGTTTCCGCATAATACGCACGGGTGCGGTCGTCGGTGGCCGCGCGAAAAGCTTCGGGGTCAGTGGGGTCAACAAAACGGACTTCGATGCCTTGGTCTTTCAGTGTATTGGCAAAAAGGTTCCACGTGCCGCCATATAAATCGGTCGAACTGACAATGTTATCGCCAACTTTTGCCAAGTTTTGAATGGAAATTGCGGAGGCGGATTGTCCCGATGAAAGAGCCAAGCCCGCGGCTCCGCCTTCGAGCGCTGCAATGCGTTTTTCCAACACGTCATTTGTAGGATTCATGATGCGCGTATAAATATTGCCCATTTCCGCCAACGCAAACAGATTGGACGCATGTTCCGTGCTGTTAAATTGAAAGGACGTGGTTTGGTGGATGGGTACGGCAACGGACCCCGTGGTCGGATCGGCGCGCCAACCTGCGTGCAAAACTTGGGTTTGTGGATTTTTACTGTCAGTCATGAAATAGTCCCTTGAAATATCTAGATAGCACAGTACATAAAAGCATCTGTTGGATTTAGGCAAGGGTCTTTGGCAACAAAAAAACGCCCCCGCTTGAAATATCAAGCGGGGGCGTTTTTTAAAACAGGCGATTAAGGCTTTATTTATTACCCAAACGCAGACGCAAAGCATTCAATTTAATGAAGCCACCAGCATCTTTTTGATCATAAACAGTGTCTTCTTCAAACGTCACCACATCTTCGTCATACATGCTGAACGGTGATTTACGACCCGTAATGATGACGTTGCCTTTGTACAGTTTCATGCGCACGGTTCCGGTGACGCGTTCGCTGGCTTTATCGATGGCGGCCTGCAACATTTCGCGTTCTGGTGCGAACCAAAATCCGTTGTAAACCATTTCAGCATAACGGGGCATCATGGCGTCTTTTTCATGAGCGGTTGGCCCGTCCAGCGTCAGGCTTTCCATGGCGCGACGCGCTTGGAACAAGACCGTGCCGCCCGGTGTTTCATAAACACCACGAGATTTCATGCCGACAAAGCGATTTTCAACGATATCGATGCACCCAATGCCGTTTTTGCCGCCCAAATCGTTCAGTTTAGCCAGCAATGTCGCCGGAGACATTTTTTCGCCGTTGATGGCAACCGGATCGCCCTTTTCGAAATCAATGGTGATTTCGGTGGCTTTGTCGGGGGCATTCATGGGCGTGACCATGCGCGTCAAAATCAAGTCATAATCTGGTTCAAGCCAAGGATCTTCCAAAATTTTGCCTTCCGAAGAAATATGCAAAAGGTTGGCATCTTGGCTGAACGGAGATTCACCCTGTTTGTCGGTGGGCACAGGAATTTGATGCATTTGCGCGTATTCAATCAGCTTGGTACGGCTGCTCAAATCCCATTCACGCCAAGGGGCGATGATTTTGATGGACGGATTGCACGCATAATAACCAAGTTCAAACCGAACCTGATCGTTGCCTTTGCCTGTGGCGCCGTGCGACACAGCGTCCGCACCGACTTCGCGAGCAATTTCAATTTGACGTTTGGCGATCAAGGGCCGGGCGATGGATGTGCCCAAAAGGTATGTGCCTTCGTACAAGGCGTTGGCCCGAAACATGGGAAAAATGTAATCGCGGGTGAATTCTTCGCGCATGTCTTCGATGAAGATGTCTTTGATGCCCATCATTTCGGCTTTGGCGCGGGCCGGTTCGATTTCTTCGCCTTGGCCAAGATCGGCGGTGAACGTTACAACTTCACAGCCATACGTTTCTTGAAGCCAGCGCAAGATGATGGATGTATCCAAACCACCACTGTAAGCAAGAACGACTTTTTTGATATCGCGAGACATGTTCGAATTTCCTTGAATGAATAATGTGAGGGCCACACAGCTTATACGGCCCACGCGGGCGCAGTATAGGCGAAAACTTTATGCGTTCAACCATTCTTCGACGCGCGGCTGCAAAGAGTCCCACGGCTGATAGCCTGTGGTTAAAGTTTGGATGCCGTGATCGTTCATCAACAACACGGTTGGGAAACCCTGAACCCCAAAAATACGCGCCAGTTGGAAATCTTTACGGGTTTGATCTTGGGTGCTTTGTTGCGAAAATTCTTGCTGAAATTTATCTGGATCCAGGCCGCAAGACTTGGCAATTTCGCTTAAGGTTTCGGCCGTGGTGATGTTTTGGCCATCGGCATAAAAGGCCTTTTGCAAGGCTTCGAACATCTGAAATGTGGCCTCTGGTTTAAGATTGCGAGCCGTGACGACGGCGCGACACGCGGGTTCTGTATTATAAATAAAGCCTGTATCGTCTAAGCGATCAAAATCAAACGGCTGGCCGGATTTTGCGAGGACGTTTTGCCAATGTTGGCGAATATATCCCCGCAATTGTTCGTCCCAAGGTTCTAAAACTTCGGGGCGAAGWCCCGTYGTGATGACTTGAAAGGAAGATTTMSYYTGKGTGGYSWTGAKCATTTSRTTRAYGRCNGGGGSMAATCCCCAACACCATGAACACATGGGRTCGCCAAAATACAAAATRTGTCGRCCCGGYCCYARTTGATAGGTGTAGGCRTTAACGATATCCGTMTCRGATTTCATRAAAACATCCTCRYTNWWAAAAYSCCCTYGATTGWMTTTACCTAAANRGSAAAGNAAAAAACAATCAAGGGAAGTATCGCTGGGGAAAGCGAATATTAAGACGCCTTGCGAATGTCGTTCGCTGGTGGCGTCCATGCCATGGGGGCAAAGGCTTCATCTAAGGGTGTGTCGGCAATATGATTGGCATAATTGCTGATGGTTTTGGTCGAAACGCCCAGCAACACATCCAAAATTTGAGCTTGCGTATGACCCGCAGCAAGAAAGTCATTGATGTCGTCGGGACTGACAAAACCGCGCGCGTGAACAATCTTTGCGGCGAAGTCGGCGATGGCCGCATTTTTAGAATCCAATACGGTCTCGCCATTGCGGACCGCCTTAATGGTCTGATCATCAAGACCAAGCATTTTACCCGCCATGGAATGGGCAGCCACACAATAGGTGCATTTGTTGGCGACGCTGACGGCCAGAAAAATCAATTGTTGTTCGGGTGGCGTGAAATCTGTCTCGCCCAGCAAATTGTAAGTCGTTGAATAGCCGTTTWAGGCGGCGGGCGATTCCGCCAACAGGCCAACAATGTTTGGGACAAATCCAAACCGTTCTTGATAGGCTTCAAGAACAGGCCGCGAACCGTCCGGCGTGGTGTCTAGGGTATGTAAGGTCGATAATGTCATGGTGAGCTCCTATGCTGGTTTAATAATAGAACGTTCGTTCAAATATGATTAAACATTAGCATTTGGAGAATAAAGGTCAAGTAGTTTTAAAACGTACGTTCCAAAATAACAGCGTTAGGTGTTAAGGGCTTCCAAAGTTTGGTCGGCAATGTCTTGTAACATGTGCGTATCCGCACCCGTTCTGGCCATAACATTAAGGCCTTGTGCGGCGGCGATCAGGAATCGGGCGAGTTTTACAGGTTCAGCCGCTGAACTGATGTCGTCAAATTCTTGTCCACGTTCAATCAGACGGACAAACAGGGCCTCCATGCTTTCCAGCGTTTCACAAACCCACTGAGTCATTTCGTCAGAACAGCCATAAAATCCGGCCGCTGTATTGGTGAAAAGGCATCCTTTGTGGTCGATATCTGAATCTGCACGATCAACAAGTTTCTGAAAGAAATTAGCAAATAACAGTGAAACATCAGCATCGTCTGGGGCCATAACCATTGGTTTGGTGGGCGATTGGCTTTTATAAAGTTCCATAACTTCCCCAAACAGCTCGGCTTTATCGCCAAATGAATTGTACAGGCTTCCGCGATTTAGCCCCGTGGCATCCACCAAGTCTTGAACTGACGCGCCATCATAGCCTTTCTGCCAAAACACCTGCAGCGCAGATGAAAGGACTTCGGAGCGTTCAAAGGCTTGTGGGCGGGCCATGTTAATTCCTGGTTTTTAACTGATCGGTCAAGAATACCAAATTATTATGAAAATTTCTAGTAAGCTGTTGATTAGGCGACTTCAGATGTTGCCTTTTGTTGTTGCTTGGCTTGGCGTTCTAAAAGTTTTTTGTTTTCGCTGTCAGACTTTAATTGCCCACAGGCCGCCATAATGTCACGGCCACGGGGTTTGCGGATGGGGGCCGAAAATCCTTCGTCGTTGAGGATTTTTGAAAAACGATGAACAGCATTATTGGTCGAACATTCATAATCTGTGCCGGGCCAAGGGTTAAAGGGAATCAAATTGAACTTGGCCGGAATTTTGTATTTGCGCATTAAGGACACCAATTTTTTGGCATCTTCTGGACGATCATTTAAGTTTTTGATCATCACATATTCCATGGTGATGCGGCGCGCATTGCGGGCACCTGGATAAGACGCACAGGCTTTTAACAAAACATCCAACGGATACTTTTTATTAATGGGCACCAACACATCGCGCAATTCATCGTTTGGCGCGTGCAGGCTGATGGCCAAATCAACGCCGATTTCATGCCCGGCGCGGTCCATCATGGGTACAACGCCGGATGTGGATAGGGTGATGCGGCGACACGAAATGGCTAGACCTTCGCCGTCCATGGTGATGTTCAGCGCGGCTTTGACATTATCGAAATTCATTAACGGCTCACCCATGCCCATCATCACGATGTTGGTGAGAATGCGTCCTTCGACGCCGGACGGCCATTCTTCCATTTGATCGCGGGCGACTAAAATCTGCCCGATGATTTCGGCCGTCGTTAAATTGCGCACCAATCTTTGCGTACCGGTATTGCAAAAACTACAGTTTAAAGTGCAGCCCACTTGGGACGATACACACAAGGCTCCACGACCATCGTCGGGAATCATCACGGTTTCGATTTCGTTACCGTCTTCTAACCGCAGCAGCCATTTTCGCGTGCCGTCATTGCTGACCAAGGCTTGGACAATTTCCGGGCGCCCGACATAAAAGCCGTCTTGTAATTTGGCGCGCAGCGGTTTGCCGATGTTTGCCATGTCTTCGAAATTGGTCACGCCACGGTGATATATCCAATGCCAAAGCTGTTTGGCCCGAAAGGGTTTTTCATCGATGCTGGCCAGCACCGCAATCAATTGATCGCGATCAAGGCCGACGAGGTTTGTGAGATTTTTGTTCATTATAAAGATTACTTAACTTTGCAGGTTTTGTTGATGGATTTCACAGCGGCCGTAAAGCCCTTCAGCGAAAAAGTATCGGTGGTAGCGGTGCCGCGCGATGACACACCTTTGATGACCAAAGTTGTGCCCGACCGCAAGGCCTTAATCATGGCTGCGTCGGTGTCGGCATCGATGGTCCACGCGTGGCCCTTGTTCGATTGCAGGCTGAATTTATTTTTGCCGTCGATGATCGCCAAAACAGTAGAATTTTTTTTCAGCGTATAGCCTGCTTGAAAACTTATTTCATTATAGCGTTGTTCCGAGGGACGGTGCGAAATGATCAGGTAAACCTGTCCTCGTTTGGTGTATTTGCCCGCTGATTTGCTGGGCTCACCGGACATGATACAGGCCTGATTGCCATTTTCTTTTTGGGCATATGCCAACCAGTCGCCATGGGTGGTGGTCGCGGCAAAACTTGGGGCTGCGTACAGTCCAAAAACAACGCTATACATAAAGTGGTGCAAAATTTTCATAAGCATAACCTAGCAGATTTTGAATGATTAGTCATTGTATCCATCGGGATCAAAGCCTTCGCCCATRGGCGGCGTTTGYAAAAACTTTTCRGCSGTTTTAASCAATTGMRGMCCGTGTTGGTGTTCGGCYAAKTCTTGGAYKGGRCCACCCGCRCGCACCGGRCGYTCGGCAAAACGMCCCATKGAAATWGTCCGGTCATACATGATTAAAGCGGCGGCAACTGAAACGTTGATGCAAAATTTGGTGGGAATCTTCACCACGAACTCACATTTGTCGACCATTTCGGGGGACAACGACCCGCGTTCCGGACCCAACACATAAGCACATTTGCTGGGGTGGCGAAAACTGGGCAATTCAACCGCATCGTCGGTCAGCTCAACGCCGACCAAACGACAATCGCTGGGTAAAAGCATGTCGTCAATCTTCGGAAAGTCATAAAACGGCAAATGTTCCAAAGACTTAGATGTGTCTGCCCAGCCACCTTGTTTGCGCCCATAAGCGGCGTTTACGGTGTAGACAAAGCTGGCCCCGAACGCATGTGCGGTGCGAAAAATCGCCCCAACGTTCATGGACTTGCTGATGCCCTCGGCTCCAACGCCAAAATAACCTCTCATAATACAGTCTTCCTCAATTGTAATTTGGCGACAAAATGACCTAATGGCGGGGATTTTTCAAGACTTTGTCATAATTAACTTGCTCAGGTGCTGCCACAAACCTACCTTAGGGCTGTTATTCACTCTATATAGGCCGCTAAATCCATGACCGATTTAACTTTGCGCTATGACTGGACACTCGACGAAGTTCAGTCCCTTTACGATTTACCGTTTATGGAATTGCTGTATCGCGCCCACACGGTTCACAAAGCTGTGTTCGACCCAAACGAAATTCAATTTAGTTCCCTGATGTCGATCAAAACGGGTGGCTGTCCCGAAGATTGTGGATATTGTCCGCAAAGTGCACATCACGGCACGGATTTGGAAAAAGAACGCCTGGTCGAAATTGAAAAGGTGATGGAACAGGCGCACGCCGCCAAAGATAGAGGCGCCACGCGTTTTTGCATGGGTGCTGCGTGGAAAAATCCAAATTCACACGATTTCCCCATGGTTTTGGACATGATCCGCGGTGTCAAAGGTATCGGCATGGAATGTTGTGTGACGTTGGGATCGTTAGATGAAGATCAAACGCGTGCCCTAAAAGACGCGGGGCTGGATTATTACAATCACAATCTGGATACATCACGCGAACATTATGAAAAAATCATCACCACGCGTAAATTCCAAGATCGCCTCGACACGCTGGAAAAAGTCCGCGACGCAGGTATAAATGTCTGTTGCGGAGGTATTTTAGGCCTTGGTGAGGGTGAATCTGACCGTTCGGCACTTTTGATGGAATTGGCAAATATGGGGGAACACCCCGGCAGCGTGCCCATCAATTTGCTGGTGCGCGTCAAAGGCACGCCCTTGGAAAACGCAGATAAGATTGATCCATTCATCTTTGTTCGCACCGTGGCGGTTGCGCGCATCATGATGCCCAATTCGTATGTACGCTTATCGGCCGGGCGCGAAAGCATGGACGAAGCAACGCAAGCGCTGTGTTTCTTTGCCGGCGCCAACTCAGTTTTCTTTGGTGAAAAGCTTTTGACCACGCCCAATGTCCAATCGGCCAACGATATGGACCTTCTTTCCCGGCTTGATTTAAAACCGCAAGGCCCGCAAACGCCTCAAGCCCAAAATCAGGATGTTGCCCGTGATGAATTTGTTTCAGGACAAGCTGACCGAGCTGTCGGCGCTGAATAAACGACGCGCTCTTATTTCGGCAAATGGAATCGATTTCAGCTCGAACGATTATTTGGGTCTGGCAAACCATGAGGGCCTTCGTCAAAACCTGATTGAGCATTTGCAAAGCGATATTGCGTTGGGTGCGGGCGGATCGCGCTTGCTGCGTGGTAATCACCCCCAACATGAAAGCTTGGAATCCTTTGCCGCAGACTTTTTTGGGGCCGAGGCCGCCCTGTTTATGTCCACCGGATACTTGGCAAATTTGGCGGTTTTTACGGCTTTGGCCGCACGCGGCGACAAAATCATCTTTGATGAATATGTGCACGCCAGCGCCAAAGAAGGCATTCATGCCTCGCCGGCTAAACATTCAAAATTCGCCCACAACAACGCCAGCGCCTGTGAAGACGCGGTGAAACGTGCACGGGACCGGGGCGCCAAAAACATCTGGATCGCGGTGGAAAGCGTCTATTCCATGGATGGCGACATGGCCCCGCTGGCCCAATTGATGGACATCGCGAACCGTTATGACGCGTATCTGATTGTCGACGAAGCCCACGCAACAGGGGTTCATGGTCCGGACGGACGCGGATTAAGCGCCGTATTCGAAGGTGCTGAAAATCTGATCGCCGTGCACACCTGTGGAAAAGCCTTGGGCCAAGCGGGTGCGCTGGTGACCTTGTCGGCTGTGTTGAAAGATTATCTGATCAATACGGCGCGCAGCTTTATTTACACCACGGCCCCGACGCCCCTGATGGCAGTCGCGGTTGAGGCCGCGTTAAAAGCTGTGCGCGATGAACCGGATCGCCGGGCGAAATTACTGGACTTGATCAGCCATGCCCATGGGACCTTTAAAAACGTGCCGGGGGAAACGCAAATTATTCCGTTGATCATCGGCGGCGATGGGGCGGCCTTTGCACAGGCCAAACGCCTGCAAGAGCAGGGTTTTGACATTCGCGCCATTCGCACCCCAACGGTGCCAAAAAACACCGCGCGGCTGCGGCTCAGCATCACCTTAAACGTCACTCCAACCGATATTGAGGATTTGGCGAAAGCGGTGATATCGTGATTATCACCGGAACCGACACCGATATTGGCAAATCCGTGGTTGCGGCCATGTTGACGCTGGCTTTGGGGGCAAAATATTTTAAACCCATCCAATGCGGAACAGACCCCGAAACAGATGTGCAAGCTGTTCGGCGTATGACGGGTTTGGGGCCTGATCGTATATTGCCCAGCCCCGTTGAGTTGAAAGCCCCGCTTTCGCCACACCGGGCGGCGGAATTAGAGGGTGTTGAGGTTAATTTAAGCCAATTGACGCCACCCGACGAGCCCATGTTAATTGTCGAGGGTGCCGGTGGGCTTATGGTGCCCGTTAACAGACAAGTTCTTTTCATTGACCTTTTTAAAACGTGGAATCAACCGATTATTTTGGTGGCCCGAACCGGACTTGGCACCCTTAATCACACTTTATTGTCTT
Organism: Rhodospirillaceae bacterium; assembly: GCA_002401565.1. Lineage (GTDB taxonomy): Bacteria > Pseudomonadota > Alphaproteobacteria > Rhodospirillales > Magnetovibrionaceae > JANLGW01. The sequence continues at coordinate 18,340 of NVTL01000002.1, read as the reverse complement.
TGGAAGCGCTGCGGGCGCGGGACATGAATGTGCTCGGTCTTATATTTGTGGGTGATGAAAATGAAGATAATATGCAAACGATTGCCCAAATCAGTGGGCAAAAGGTGCTTGGGCGCTTGCCTTTGCTGACTAACTTGGATGCAGAAAATCTCATTCAAGTTTTTAACCGTAATTTTAACATCCAAGATTTTAGTATATAAAAATGACCTTATCACATATTTGGCATCCTTTCACCCAACACGCCTTGATGCCCCAAATGACCAAAATTGACCGGGCCGAAGGCGCCTATCTGTATGCTCCCGATAATCGTCAAATCATTGATGCTATTTCATCGTGGTGGGTGGTGACCCATGGGCACTGTCATCCGGCTCTGGTTGAGGCCGCAAAAGAGCAGGTAAGCACCTTAGATCAAGTCATTTTTGCGGGTCACACCCATGACCCGGCCGAAAAGCTGGCCGACGCCTTGATGGACATGGTGCCAAACGGTCTGGACAAAATTTTCTTTTCCGATAGCGGCTCAACCGCCGTGGAAGTCGCCTTAAAAATGGCCTTGGGCTATTGGCACAACTTGGGCGAACGCCAACGCCAACGCATTGTTGTCATGGACCACAGCTATCACGGCGATACCATTGGCACCATGTCGGTGGGTGAACGCGGCGTTTATAACGCGGCGTATGCTCCGTTGCTGTTTGAAGTCGATACCATTCCGTTTCCAAGCCCCGGCAAAGAAAAGGAAACGTCCGAGGCTTTGAAAAAACTACTAGTCGATAATCCAGGGCAAATCGCGGCCCTGATCGTCGAGCCTTTGGTGTTGGGCGCGGGCGGCATGTTAATGTACGAAGCCTCTGTTTTAAAAGACTTAAAAACCGTTTGCGAAAGCGATGATGTGGTTTTTATCGCCGACGAAGTGATGACCGGGTGGGGTCGCACCGGAACCTTGTTTGCCTGTGAACAAGCGGACGTTGTGCCCGATATTTTGTGTACATCCAAGGGTTTGACGGGCGGCTTGATGCCGTTGGCGGCGACCTTATGCCATCAGCGTTTTTATGATGCCCATTACAGCAAAGACCGGGCAAAGATGTTTTTTCATTCCAGCTCGTACACGGCAAATCCAATTGCGTGCGCGGTGGCCTATGCGAATACTCAAGTGTGGAAAAATGAGCCTGTGCGTGAACGCATCGATACGTTGGTGGGGCGTCAGGCTGACCGTTTGCACAAGCTGTCCATGGATTCGCATTTTTCAAATGTGCGCCAGTGCGGTACAATTGCGGCGGTGGATATTACGGTTCCCGACCAAGGTTATCTGTCAAATATAGCGCCAAAACTGTACGACTATTTTCAAAAATGCGATGTGTTGTTGCGTCCACTTGGAAACACGGTTTATATAATGCCTCCGTACTGTGTGACCGACGACGACTTGGATAAGATTTATCATGCCCTTTCAAACGCACCCGACCTACTTGGACTTTGAGACCGCCAATCAGCCCTTTGCGGCCAGATTAGGCGTTTGTATGGATACCATTGTCCAAGATAAGGAAACCCATGCGCGGTTTTTAAATACCTTGTCGATGATGGAACACATGGGGTCACGGCGCATCATGATCACGCAAAGCAATGCGGGTCTGGGCCAAGAAACCTTAAAACACATGGCCGAAGAAGTCCGCCACGCGTTCTTTTTCAAACGCAAAGCCGATAAAATGGCCGGGCGATCCTTGGAATACGCCGACGAAGACATGATCGCCTCGCCGTTTGCGCGCATGTATTTTAAACGTCTGGAAAGCTATATCGCGTTGGACGTCAAAGACGAAGCCGAGCCTTTGCGTATTGCGTACCTGTATATGTCGATGATTATCGAATTTCGCGCGGTGTGGTCATTTGGGTTGTACCAGACCTGTTTGGATGCGGCGGGGATCAAGCTGTCGTTAAAAAGCCTGCTGGCCGAAGAACAGGGCCATTTGACCGAAATGGAAGAGAATCTGGCGAATTTAGACGCCGATACGTCTGAACGTGTTAATCGCTTTTTGGCGAAAGAACAGGTTTTGTTTGAGCGTCTTTTGGGTCGGTTAGAGACGGCGGCTTTGACGCCCTGATCTTGGTCAGCGCAATAACATTGCCGCCTAAAACCAAAATCACGCCCAATCCCGCCAGCGGCGTAAACGCATAACTTTCCAAAAATACCGACATGGTTAAGGCCACGACCGGGAACAATACGGCGGCGTACGCAGCCTTGCCCGCGCCGATGCGGCCTAACAATGTCAGGTAGGCGCCAAAGGCTAAAATAGAGCCAAAGATCGCCAAGTAAATTAACGATCCTAAATATGCGGGCGCGGGGTCCCAGTTAAAGTCCAAACCCGCCGCCAGAGCATACAGAGCCGTAAACGCTGCACCATAGGCCATGCCATACGCATTGCTTTGCAACACGGGCAGGCCCTTGCGTTGGATGTGCCCAGACGTGATGTTGCCCAGCGAAGCCAAAACCGTGGCAAAGATGCACAACGTCAGGCCGTGCATCACATCTCCATCGCCTTGCAGGTCAGCGATTTCAGGCCAAAACACCAAAGCTAACCCGCCGATGCCTAAAAAAGTACTGAAGACAACACGCGCAGATACGGGTGTGCCGAATAAAATACGCCCAAAAAAGATATTCCAAAAGACCACGGTGGAAAACACCACGGCGACCAAGCCGGACGTTAAATACCCGGTTGCCACATAAAAGACCGCATAATTGGAACAAAACAGAAAAAAGCCCAAAATCGCCATCCAGCCATGCTCTTTGCGGCTATAACGCATGTTTTTGCGGCGGATGACACTGAACAACAGCAATAAAATAGCGGCGATGGCAAAGCGGTAAGCCACCGAAACTTCGGGCGCCACGATCCCCAATTGCAATTTAATGGCATACCACGTCGAGCCCCAAATCAGCACGGTGGTGATGTATAGCGAAAGTGTCGGCATAGGTTTGAATCCGTATGGTGGTCTTTTTAGGAGAAGCTTGTTATAAGCTCATTTATCGAACGCTAACATACGAGGAATTAAGTACGTGAATAAAATTTTAGACAAAATGGCTTATGGGCCAACTGTTTTTCTTGGCACGGTCTTTTTCCTTATGCCGTTTGCGCCCGAACCGCATATCATCGAAAAAATCATGATCATCTATAACGGTGAAGGCATGGTTGCCATGTCGTGGTTTGATATTGTTTTGCACAGTTCTGCCGGATTGCTGGCGTTGACCAAACACTTGCGTCACCGTGAACTGTTGGCCGAAGGCGCCACCGCCGAAGGCGACCGCAATGCCAAGCCTGGCGAAAAATCAGACAAAGATTAATCTGCGCAACCCAGTCCTGCGTTTAAAGCACTGGTCTTCTTAGAAAAGTCGCCGTAGGTTTCTTCTATGAAACAGGCTGATGCATCAAATTCGAATACGCGGGTCGCATCTGGGGCTGCTTGGATGGTCTTGGCGGCGTGCCTGTTGGCGACCTTGAGCCTTTTGGTGCGCCAGGTTTCCGGTGAACTTCATCCCTTTGAAATTGCCTTTTTCAGAAACATTGCCCAGCTTTTATTAATGGTGCCGTGGTTGATTGTCGCTGGTTTTGCGGTGATGCGAACGGATCGTTTGTGGGCACATATTCGCCGTTCCATCTTTGGCATCTTGGCCATGTTGTCGTGGTTTTGGGTGATCACAAAAATGCCCTTGGCCGAAGCCACGTCTATTAGTTTTTCCGCCCCGTTGTTTACCACTTTGGGCGCGGCCCTGTTTTTGGGCGAACAAGTGGGACCCCGGCGCTGGTTAGCGACCTTTATGGGCTTTGTTGGTGTATTGGTGATTATTCGCCCCGGTTTTCGTGACGTTGGCGAGGTTCAGTTGATCGCGATTTTATGTGCGGTGTTGATTGCGGGCGCGATGTTGTCGAACAAATCTTTGGCCAAAACTGAAAACCCCAACGCCATGGTGGTGTGGATGGGCTTTTTCATGACATTGTTTTCTCTGCCATCTGCAATACCAGTATGGCAATGGCCAAGCGTCGAAACTTCGGCGTGGTTGGTGGTTTTGGGATTGGTGGCAACGGCGGCGCACTTGGCCTTAAACCGGGCTTTTGTTCGAGGGGATGCGTCGTTTATCGCGCCCTTTGGATTTGTGCAAATTCCGTTTATTGCCTTGATGGGCTATGTCTTTTTTGCTGAAACACCGGATACTTGGACGTGGGTTGGGGCCGCAATCATTGTCGGTTCGGGAATCTATACGGCGCACCGTGAAGCCATCCATAAAAACCCTTAAGGATTGGTTGGTATGGTTTTTGTGAACTTATCGATGATCAGTTCGATGCGTCGATTTTTGGCCCGATTTTCAACCGTGTCGTTATTGGTCAGCGGGCGTGAATCGGCAAAGCCCTGCACCGTAATGCGGTTGGCTGGAATGCCCGTATAATCTAAAATATAGTGAGCGACTGAGGCGGCTCGGCTCGCCGACAAATCCCAATTCGATCTGTATTGGTCGGTGGTGATGGGAATGTTGTCGGTATGGCCCGCAATGATAATTTGCCCGCCGGACGTTTCCAATTCATCCAAGACTTTGGTCAAGACCGGAAGAATATCCGGCAACAGTCCATTTTGCCCCGAAGCAAAAGAATGTTCGGCGGGAAAGCGCACGACAATGGAATTGCCTTCTTGAAAAAGTTCCAAGGCCCCGGATTTCATTTCATCGGTCATGATGTCTTTAAGATCTCCAAACAACTTTTTGCTGGCGATTTCTTCGGCGCTGGGGGGCGGTGGAGCAGGCGGGCCCTGAGGCACGTCCTCACCTTCATCCAGCGTGTCTTCTTGGTCGGGGATCACCATATCCGTGATGTCTTGTTCGGGTAACGGAATTTGCACCACGTGTTTGACGGCTTTGCTTTCGGTAAAGCCGTCGAGTTCAATGAGGCCCGCCAAGCGGTCTTGGGTTTGCAGGCCAAAAGCGCTGCGCATGGCGCCGGCAACTTTTTTAAATTCTTGAACTTCCATGTTTGAAAAAGACAGCAACAAGATAAAAAAGGTCAGCAACAGACTCATCAAGTCTGCAAAAGTCACAATCCACAGCGGCGCACCAGCGGCTTTCTTTTTGCTCATGCTGCGTCTTCTTCTTCGTCTCCGTCGTCATCATCATCGCCAACACGTCCGCGTTGGTTTTCCGGCAGGAAGCCTTCTAAGATATCGGCCAAAATCATCGGGCTTTGGCGCGCTTGGATTTGCATAATGGCTTCCAAGATCAGCTCTTTGGTGAGGCGTTCTTCTTCGGTTTTGGATTCCAATTTATCGGAAATCGGCAGGGCAATCAGGTTGGCAATAATCGCGCCGTACAAGGTGGTCAACAGCGCCACCGCCATGGCCGGGCCGATGGATTTGGGGTCATCCATGGCCGACAGCATCTGCACCAAACCCACCAAGGTTCCGATCATGCCAAACGCCGGAGCACTATCGCCGATGGCCGAAAAAATATGCGAGCCTTCTTCGTTGCGGTGAATGGACAGTTCCATATCACGCAACATGGCGCTGCGGATCACGTCTGCGGGGTGGCCATCGACGCAAAGTTTAATGCCGCGTTTGAAAAAGAGGTTTTTAATTTCGACACTTTCCAAGGCCAAAACACCGTTTTTTCGGGCGATTTCGGCAAGCTCCAAAGAAGTATCGATCAAAGCACGGGGATCTTGCTGCACGTTCATGACCGCTGTTTGGCCGCCCGTTTTTAAAGCGATAAACACTTTATTGAGGGGGAATTTAACAAACGTTGCGGCCATGGTGCCGCCGACCACGATCAAAAAACCGGGCAGATTGAGGAAAATATCGAGTCCCGAGCCCACCAGAATCGCTGCAACAACAACAACTACCCCGATGATCAACCCAATGAGGGTGGCAAAATCTATGTGGCCCACGAATTTTAATCCTTACTTAAAAAAGCAATTGTATAACTGTATCAACTCATTAGTGCGATTTCCCCCGTACTTTATAACGACGATATATTGCTCACCTGTTATAGACGTATAAAAGCAAACATAAAATCCTTATTCTCACACTTGCGAACAAAGCCTTGGCGACATAAGTTCTGGGTACAGTTTTTAATTTAAGTGGTGAAGCACATGGATATCATTGTCGTCAATTTACTCAAGGTGCTGGTCGTTGCCCTTAATTTTTATTATTATATTATCATTGCCAATATCATTTTCAGCTGGCTTGTGGCGTTTAACGTCATCAACACGTCCAATCAATTTGTGCATATGGTCATGGATTTCACCTATCGCTTGACCGAACCTTTATACAGCCGCATTCGTAATGTGCTCCCCAATTTTGGCAACGTCGATTTATCGCCGATCGTCGTCTTGCTGGGGCTTTATTTTATTCAAGGCCTGTTGAGAGATGTGCTCTATCAAATGTAAATTTTTTACGCTTGTTGAAAATGGGGTGAATGTACGGGTCCGCTTAAAACCATCCGGGCGCGCCAATTGCACCGACGGTGTGATGCAAAATGTGGAGGGCTTAGATGTTTTAAAAGCCACCGTGACCCAAGTCCCTGAAAACGGCAAAGCCAATCAGGCCCTGATAAAATTGCTGGCGAAAGAATGGAAGCTGGCAAAATCCACCCTGGAAGTGTTACAAGGCCAAACCAGCCGCAATAAAATCTTGCACCTTTCTGGGAATGCAAATCAACTGGCGCAAACAGTACAGATTTGGGCCAAACGCAAAGGATACTTTCATGACTGAAGCGAAACGCATCGACGGAAAAGCCTTTGCCCAAAATCTGCGCAAACAGATTGCCGCCAACGTTGAAAAAATCAAAACCGACCATTCCATCACGCCGGGCTTGGCGGTGATTTTGGTGGGCGAAGACCCGGCGTCTCAAGTTTATGTGCGCAACAAGGGTGTGCAAACCAAAGAATGCGGCATGAATTCGTTTGAATTTAAAATGCCCGTTTCCGTCAGCGAAGATGATTTGCTGGCGAAGGTCGAAGAACTGAATGCAGATGCTTCGGTGCACGGTATTTTGGTGCAGTTGCCGTTGCCGGGTCACATTGACGAAGCCCGCGTGATCAACGCGATCAATCCTGATAAAGACGTGGATGGTTTTCATGTCATCAATTCCGGGCGACTGGCGACCGGGCAAAAATCCATGGTGCCGTGCACGCCCGCGGGCTGTGTGATGTTGGTCAAGCATGCCTTGGGTGATGATTTGTCGGGCCTGCGCGCGGTTGTGGTTGGACGGTCTAATATCGTTGGCAAACCGGTGGCGCAATTGTTGTTGAACGAACACTGCACCGTGACCATCGCTCATTCCCGCACCAAAGATTTGGCCGAAGAATGTCGCCGCGCCGATATTTTGGTGGCCGCCGTTGGTCGTCCGCAAATGATTTTGGGCGACTGGGTTAAACCCGGCGCGTGCGTGATTGATGTGGGCATCAACCGCATTCCTGCCCCTGAACGCGGCGAAGGCAAAATGCGTTTGGTGGGCGATGTGGATTATGACAGCGCGGCCAAAGTTGCGGGATCTATTACGCCGGTTCCCGGTGGCGTTGGCCCCATGACCATCGCGGTCTTGTTGTCGGCCACGGTCACCGCGTGCTGCCGCATCGAAGGCATTCCTGAACCTTAAGAACAAGAGGTCCAAACGTGCAAGAGCTGCTGCTGAGTCTCACCGTTTTTATTCTGTTTCATTTGATTCCGGCCATTGGCCCGGTGCGCACCCGTTTGATTTCAGCCGTGGGCAAACCCGGCTATATCATCGGTTATTCGGCCTTGTCGATTGCGGTGTTGGTGTGGGTCAGTTTGGCTTATGGCCGTGCCGACAGTGATTTGGTATGGGTGCAACAGCCGTGGATGCGTTGGGTGCCCATCGTGGCTCTGTATTTTGCCTGTGTATTGTTGGTGGGGGCGTTAACGCACCCCAATCCGTTGTCGGTGGGTGTGAAGGCGGCCAAGTTTGAGCCCAGCCAGCCGGGCGTCGTCGCCATTACGCGCCATCCATTGATCTGGTCTTTTATCCTTTGGGCGGGTTCACATATTGTGCCTAACGGGGACAGTGCATCGCTGGTGTTCTTTGGCTTGTTTTTGGTCTTAGGTTTGGTTGGGCCAAAAAGCTTGGACATAAAACAGCGCCGTCAATTGGGTGAAGAAGAATGGCTAAAGTTATCTGGCCCCACATCCAATATACCGTTTTTGGCAATATTGCAGCGCCGCACTAAATTTGATTGGTGCAATATGCTGATGGTTCCGGGATTGGGTGGGCTGACCTTGTATTGCATTTTGTTTGGAGCCCACACCCTGGTGATTGGCGTATCCCCGTTTCCTCAATGATAAGAATGAATGACGCCTAAAAAAGGCCCCCAGATGTGAAATCTGGGGGCCTTTTTCGTTTGCTTAAATCGGTAAGGTTTTAACCTTTTCTGATTTGGTTCAAGAACCGTTCGACTTCGGTGCGCAGTGTTTCGGCTTGTTGAGACAGCTCGTCAGAAGCCCCTAACATTTGATCCGCAGAGTTTCCGGTTTCGTCCGCTGCCTGTGTCACACCAGCGATGTTGGTGGAAACTTCGGTGGTGTCCCCCGCCGCCATTTCGACGTTGCGGGCGATTTCTTGCGTTGCCGCACCTTGTTCTTCGACGGCGGCGGCAATGCTGGATGAAATCTCGTTAATTTGCGAGATGGTATTGCCGATGCTGCCGATGGCGGTGACCGCATCTTGTGTGGCACCCTGAACGTTGGAAATTTGCGAACTGATTTCTTCGGTTGCTTTGGCCGTTTGATTGGCGAGGTTTTTCACTTCCGACGCCACAACCGCAAAGCCTTTACCCGCTTCACCGGCACGCGCGGCTTCGATGGTGGCGTTCAAGGCCAGCAAGTTGGTTTGGTCGGCGATGTCGGTAATCATCGCGACAACTTCTCCAATTTTGTTGGCGGCTTCGGCCAGACTTTGGATTTTATCGTTGGTGGATTCAACTTCAACCACCGCGGTTCCGGCAATCAGAGTGGATTGTGAAACTTGGCGTGAAATTTCCTGAATAGAACTGGACAGTTCTTCRGCSGCTGCSGCAACSGTTTGCACATTGTTGGTRGCATTGGTYGAMGCGGTCGCAACGGTTTCAGATTGACGSGATGTTTCTTCGGCYGTGGTGGAYAAYGAYTGAGCCGAWGAATGCATTTCGGTGGCCGCSGTCGMGACGCCCTTWACAACRCCGCCGACACTGYTTTCGAAATCRTCMGCCATATCCAGCATCATTTKACGTTTTTCTTGTTCGGCTTTRTCMCGTGTGRCWKSGCGATCYTTKGCCATTTGTTGCATTTCACGTTCGCGATCGCGGAACACTTCAACGGCCGTGGCCATTTGTCCAATTTCGTCTTTTTGACCGTGTCCGGGAATGTCCAGATCAAGATTACCCTTGGCCAATTCCAACATGGTGACGGTCATTGCGGCAACTGGCCCGGTGATGCCGCGGACGACATAAATCACGAAAATAGCCGTGACGATCAACAGCACCAAAGTAATGATGAGGAGACCCGTAAAGGCGTTGTTTGCTTTGTCGTGTATGGACGTGACCAAATGGATCAGGTCTTGAGAAATTTTGTTTTCTACGACTTTCAACTGTTCCATTTTTTGTGTGCTTTGTTGATACCAATGGTCTGTTGTAACGCCTTTGGTATTAAATTCTTTTTGGATGCTGGCGATGGCGCGAATACGCATCGATTTGATTTCATCGATGTTTGTACCCGTGACGGTTTGTTTATAGAATTCTTTTTGCTCTGGCGTGGCATTCACGGCAAAGACTTCCATAAAGGCCTTTTGTTGGGCAATCAGCTCAACAAATTTTTTGTGGGCAAAGAATCTAAAGGAAGATTTCAAAAAGCCTGCACCACCAATATCGCGTTCGACACCCGAGCGCTCTTTATCTTGCAGGAATGAGGTATAGGCAGCGATGGCAACCGTGACCTTGGCTTCGGAGCTCATCACCGTCATTTCTTCGACAATAGCGATTAAGTCAAGGATGGTTGTGTTGTAATACTTGGCCATTCCTAAGACGGTAAGTCTTCTTTTAGCGACCTTTTTACGCGTTTTTTCGATAACGTTTAGGGCGTCTACGGCGGCAATCATTTTGACAATAAGGGGATCGTCGACTTCATTRTCKTCRGTTTGCTCGGTGACMAYKWCRCCTTTTTTGGMWGMAKYTGCGGMYTCTTTKGCGRCRGCCATGSWTTNCTSGGTKGAAATCTTCGGAATCAAAAGCTTGAAAGGCTGTCATCAGGGTTTCAATTTTTGCATCCGTCATGGCGTATTGAGCGGGCATCTCGGCTTTGAACTTTTTACCCTTAGAACCAATAAAGATGGAACTGGTGCCACGTTCATTTTGCAAATCATGGATCAGGTCGCTAATCACAGGGGCCAATGTCGCAATGTTTTGAAGCTGTTGCATTTCATTGGCGACCTGGCGCTTTTCAAGTATCGAGGAACCTGAGAAGTACAATAGGCCAAGAATTGGTAAAATTAAGGCGAGTCCAGCCCGTATGCTGATCTTTAAATTTTTCATGATATTCCCCGAGTTTTCTTTGCCCAATGTTTCTTATTTTTAAACAGTATAACTTATATTTGACGCATTTATTAGCATAGTTGCTATGTATTATAAACCACAATTAAATTAGGTGCTTTGTCGCTTAGTACTAATTCTGCCCACTCTAGTCCAAATGATCACACGGGAAAAGAGATTAAATGCAACCTATTAAAATTGTTCGTTTTAAAGTTCATAAAACCGTTTGAGAATTCTTTTTGGGCCTGAATTTCCCCCTAAAATCAGATCACAAGCGCTTTCCTGAAAACCCTGTCTTTCCAAGGGGCGCAGAGGGTGCTAAAAGCCGCACATGACAGATCTTTCACACATTCGAAACTTTTCCATTATCGCGCACATTGACCATGGCAAGTCGACCTTGGCGGACCGATTGATTCAACATTGCGGTGGCTTGACCGATCGCGAGATGTCGGAACAAGTGCTCGACAACATGGATATCGAACGCGAACGCGGCATCACCATCAAAGCCCAAACCGTGCGTTTAAGTTATAAAGCCAAAGACGGCATCACTTATCAAATCAATTTGATGGATACGCCGGGTCACGTTGATTTTGCGTATGAAGTTTCCCGGTCCTTGGCCGCGTGCGAAGGCGCGTTGTTGGTGGTGGATGCCTCCCAAGGCGTCGAAGCGCAAACCCTTGCCAACGTTTATATGGCGATGGACAACGATCTGGAAATTGTGCCGATTTTGAACAAAATTGATTTGCCCGCCGCCGATCCTGATCGGGTGCGCGGTCAAATCGAAGACGTGATCGGTATTGACGCTTCGGGCGCCTTGGAAGTATCGGCAAAATCAGGCATTGGCATCGCGGAAACGCTGGAAGCCATCGTCACCCAATTGCCGCCTCCAAAAGGCGACCGTGATGCGCCGTTGCGCGCGTTGTTGGTGGACAGTTGGTACGATCCGTATTTGGGTGTGATGATTTTGGTGCGGGTTGTCGATGGCACWATCAAACGAGGTCAAAAAATTCGTCTGATGTCGTCAGGGTCCAGCCATCAAGTTGATCAAGTCGGTATCTTTTCCCCCAAAATTACCAAATTGGCCGAACTTGGCCCCGGAGAAATGGGCTACCTCACCGCGTCCATCAAAACCGTTGCCGATACCAACGTGGGCGATACCATTACCGATGAACGCAACCCAGCAGAAGAACCCTTAGAGGGCTTTCAGCCTTCGGTTCCGGTGGTATTTTGTTCGCTGTTCCCAATTGATGCCGCCGATTATGAAGACCTTCGCGATTCCATGGGTAAATTACGTCTCAATGATGCCAGTTTTGAATTTGAAGTCGAAACGTCTGCGGCTTTGGGTCAAGGTTTTCGGTGTGGCTTTTTAGGCCTTTTGCATCTGGAAATTATCCAAGAACGCTTGGAACGCGAATTTGATCTGGACCTGATCACCACGGCGCCATCGGTGGCGTATAAGCTGCAAATGAACAATGGCGACAACATTGATCTGCACAATCCGGCCGACATGCCCGAACCCACCCAAATCGAAGCCATCGAAGAACCGTGGATCAAAGCGACCATCATGGTGCCCGATGAATATTTGGGCGCGGTTTTGGGTTTGTGTACGGAACGCCGCGGCGTTCAGGTGGAACTCACTTATGTGGGCAGCCGCGCCATGGCGATTTACCGTTTGCCGTTGAACGAAGTGGTCTTTGATTTTTATGATCGGCTGAAATCCATCACGCGCGGCTATGCGTCCTTTGATTACGAAATGGATGGTTATACGGAAAATGATTTGGTGAGAATCCAAATTTTGGTGAATGCCGAGGTTGTCGATGCCTTGTCCTTTATTTGTCACCGTTCACAATCGGAAACCCGTGGACGTCAAGTGTGTGGACGTTTGAAAGACTTGATTCCGCGTCAATTGTTCAAAATCCCCATCCAAGCGGCCATCGGCGGCAAGGTGGTTGCGCGCGAAACCATTTCAGCTATGCGCAAAGACGTGACGGCTAAATGTTATGGTGGCGATATCAGCCGCAAGAAAAAGCTGTTGGAAAAGCAGAAAAAGGGCAAAAAGAAAATGCGTCAATTCGGCAAAGTCGAAATCCCGCAAAGTGCCTTTATCAACGCTTTGAAAATGGGCGACGATTAAGCTTTAAGTTTTGTTTTTGAAAAGATAGTCGTGTTTGGGCGCCAATTCTGGTTCCAGCACGCTTTCGCTATAGCGCTCTTCGGCGACACTGATGCGCACATCGCCTCTGGGGTCCATGTCGCCTTGCTTTGCACGGGTTTCGGCTTCCCCAAAATTTTCATAATCCCCATTTTTGACCTGTTTGGTCAGCTCGTCATATAAAAATAGGGAATCTTCAAGCTCAGCCTCGTCTCCGGCGGTTTTGTCGTGAAAGACAAAGACGATGACAAAACCCGGAATACCAAACAAAGCCCACGCGGGAATGCTCAGTATTGTTTGCCAGAATAATCCGGAATGTGTTGCCGAAAAGGCTTCAAAGCGATCCGGGGACAAAACGGCCCAGACCTCGCCGCTGGACGGTATCGAACTGAGCTCAGCCTGAATACCATGGGCCGCCAGTTCACCAATGCCAGAGGCAAAGGCCAGCACCAAAAGAAGTTTGCCGATTAGGGAAAAGACTTGTTTCATGGCGGCAATTCTAAAGGCCAAAAGGCCGAACGCCAAGGGGCAATAAGAAAAACCACCAAGATCGCGAGAGATCACTTGAATTCCTTTGAGCCTTTCGTTAGGTTGCGGCGTCTGCTTAAGGAGAGGTGGCCGAGTGGCTTAAGGCGCACGCTTGGAAAGCGTGTGTACGTTAACCCGTACCGGGGGTTCGAATCCCCCTCTCTCCGCCATAATTATATTCGCGCACGTTCGCAAATACCTTAAAATAAGAGTAAAAACAACAAGTTGAACCCTGACGCTATTCGTCAGGGTTCGCTTGCGTTTGCCTGCTTTCGCGTGTAAAGTATGGGCTATAGTATGGGTTAATAAGCATTGTTCTGCGGGTAACTATCATAATAAGGCCTTTTATATGGGAAAGCTTACAGCTCTTCAGGTTTCGAAAGCTACGAATCGCGGTTTAATCAGCGATGGGGGAGGCTTGTATCTGCAAATTACCGCGCGCGGCACAAAGTCTTGGATATATCGCTATCGTGCCGATGGTCGTCTTCGCGATCATGGCTTAGGCTCTGTGAACATCCTCAGCCTTGCCGAGGCTCGCGATGCCGCCCTTGAATGCCGCAAATTACGTTTGCATGGCATTGACCCCATCGATGCAAAAAAGAAGCGCCGTGTGACGGCCCAATTGGATGCTGCTAAGGCCATGACGTTTGCTGATTGTGCCACGGCTTATATCCAAGCCCAYACAAGCGGCTGGAAGAATGCCAAGCACGCCGCACAGTGGACCTCGACCATTGAAACCTATGCCAACCCCGTCTTTGGCGACCTGCCCGTGGCGGAGGTTGACGTGGGTTTAGTCTTAAAAGTGATTGAGCCAATTTGGGTGAAGAAATTTGAAACCGCCAAGCGTGTTCGCGGTCGCGTTGAAAACATTTTGGATTGGGCCAAGGTGAGGGGCTATCGCACGGGCGAAAATCCGGCTCGTCTCAAAGGCAACCTTTCGCACTTGCTACCTGCGTACAATAAAATCAACAAAGTCAAACACCATGCCGCCTTGCCCCACGCTGAAGTCGCAGACTTTTATGCGGCGCTGAGCAAGCAATCGGGCATGGAAGCCAAGGCCTTGCGCTTCGTGATCCTCACCGCCACACGTAAGGGAGAGGTCTTGGGCGCGAAATGGGATGAAGTCGACCTCAAACAAGCCGTCTGGACCATCCCCGCAGAACGTATGAAAATGGCGTCCACCCACCGGGTCCCCCTGTCGCCGCAAGCCTTGGCTCTGCTAAAGGTACTGCACACAGAGCGCAGCAATGAATACGTTTTTGCTGGCACAAAACCCAACAGCCCCATATCCGAAATCGCTGCCATCCTCAAACGCATGGACCGCAAAGACATCACCGTCCACGGTTTCCGCTCCAGCTTTCGTGATTGGTGTGCCGACCTCACAGAGGTCCAAAGCGAAGTCGCCGAAATGGCCCTTGCACACACCATCAGCAGCAAAGTCGAAGCCGCCTACAGACGCGGTGACTTGTTTGAGAAGCGGAAGAGCTTGATGGAGGCTTGGGCGGCGTATTGCTCTGATTAGAAATATGATTGATCATTGCACGTTTTAAGGCCATTGTTTTGCTTAACTCAGGAGCAAATAATGAACTTTGAAAGCGGCGATATTCTGTATGGCGTGACCGTGATCGGAGCCGGAATTCTCGGCTATCGATTTGTGCGTACAACGGCTTGGGGTTTGCTTGGCAAGGTGATCTTCATCGGTGGAGGCTTAGCCCTGCTACTCGATTTTCATTACAAGTTTGGGTTTAATTTCGGAGCCGCCCATAACGGCTTTTGGAAAGTCGCCTCCCCAGACAAAGCAATGCTGGCCGGAATTGTTATTGCCGTGGCCTTGATGCTACGGGATCGTTATGCCCCCATGATCTCGGAAGCAGGACTGGCCGTTAGGCACATGAAGCGGGATGCTGAAGCTGACCTCGCCCGACAACATCAAGAAAACAACGCGCGCATTGAAGATGAAAACAGGGCTGCACGGGAAGCCCTTGAACGAGAAGAGCAAGAAGCCCGAGAACGCATGGAAAGAGAACGAGAACAGTCCCGCCGTGACCGCGAGGAAGCTAAGAAAGAAACCGAAAGATCAAAGCGCGGTGATCCTTACGAGGTTTTAGGCGTTAATCGAAACGCCACTAAAGAAGAAATCAAAAAAGCCTACCGCAAACTGATTTCACAATATCACCCCGACAAAGCCCACCAAACCACGCCCGAAATTCAGAAATTGGCGGAGGAAAGGGTGAAAGATATTAATTGGGCGTTTGAGCAACTAGGAGTGTAATATTGGTTGTCGCGAGGGTGGAAACCTTGTCTCTAGCCTTTTTCAGAGTCAGCGAGATAGATCATTGTGGTTTTTTCTTGGGGCTATCCTAGGTAAAAATACACTGTAGCTCTCTTGCTCCGCTAGCTGTGTTCGTCCTTAAAAAGATTCACAAGCTGACTTCATCTTCCCCAGCACCAAAGCCAGCCGCCCCCTCTCAAACGCCGCCATACTAGCCGTCCTCAAGCGCATGAAACGCAAAGACATAACCGTCCACGGCTTCATATCAACATTCAGAGATTGGGCGGCGGAAAAAAGTGATGCTCCACGCGAAATTGCCGAGGCTGCGTTGGCTCATACAGTCGGGAATAAGGTGGAGGCTGCTTATATGCGGAGTGATTTGTTTGAGAAGCGGAAAGTCTTGATGCGGGATTGGGCGGGACACTTCGATAACTAGAACTATGATTAATACTCACCTCTATTTAAGTCATTGTTCTAAATGACAAGAAAGGAAGGTATGAACCAAGAGGGAAATGCTTAAGGCTATATTGTATAAGTAAGCGTTCTGTATGCCTGCTCGAGTGACGAATGAGCATCTCTTGCATTTGATCGGGGCTTAATAGCTTTCCAGCCACTACGAAAAACAAAGAAGTTTATAACTAAACCCATCAAACAATATGCACCTGTTAGCTCTTGCTTGTGTGAATATATAAATTCCAAATGTTCTCTGGCCCCTACTGCATCAGAGAACATCAATAAAGAATAGGAAAATATTAACAAAGCAAGATATGAGAGGAGGAAATAGAACCAGTTGCAATTGTGATCAACATTACAGTCCTGAGAGAAAAGTTCGCTCTTCTGGTTTTTGTATTCTTCATTATTGGTTAATTGTATATATTTCTCATCATTACCAATGCACAAAGCACGCAGACTATCATCATACGATCTAGAATTATTACGCATTTCATTGACAGCTGATGAAGCCGAAGTTCTTAGGTATTGAGAGAATGCAATTGTTGCAAATGAAAAAATGAAAAAAAGACGAGCTAGCTCAGTCATGCAGCTTCTCCGTATGCATCGTCATATAAATTACGCAGAAATTTTATAAGGTCATTTCTCTCAAAGCTAACGATAGCATCTTCAAACTCAAGACCGTTTTGAAGATAAGCTCCACATTCTGATACTAAATAGTTCGGTATATGACCTGTTGGATGCGTGACAACATCAAGTATTTCAAAATTGGTGTTTTTACTTAGAGTCTCTAAAACTAACTCCCTCACCTCTGGCCCTAAAATGGCACGAATTTTCACATGACAATCACAACTATTTGTTAGCTCAAGGACTTTGTCAATATTTTTGGAAAAGCGACCAACACATAACAATAATTCAGGATTATCAAGACGAGAGGTTTCTTCCACGAGCTTTCGAATAGCTGGGGCTGCGGCTCTTAAGCTGCGAAATTCTTTGGTGCGTTTTGCCAATTTTGAAAATCTCATAGGAATTGTTGAATGATGAATAAAATACTCCCTAGGATGAAATTGTCAATATATTTAACTCTTTTAGTTGCTAGAATTATATCACAACAGCCACAGTTGTATTTGTGTGCTGGAGTGATGCTGTCTTTTTCAAGTTTTTTTTTAGCCTGCTTGAGACAATAAAAATTAGTAAGTAACTGAATTTATTAGGATAATTAATACAACTCTCGCTCCAACTTTATGGTAACTCCTCTATAGAAACGACAGAAAACTTCCTCAAATCCCCCCGCAGATAATACGGGACAGTCCTCAGCCGCACAGGCTTCCTGTTTGTATGCAGCACAAGTAAATCGTTATCATCCAACCGAATCAACTCATCAGCCCTCATTAACGGTTTTTCGTGCAGACCTGCTGACGGGTTGAATATATCCAAATGAAATGCCGTACCAAGACGACCTGAGATATTTCTAGCTGTGTCCAAATCCATACCACCAAAATAGGTTTCTGTGCCGATGCCGCCGAGGATTGTTCGCGCTCCTTGTTCACCGTATTTATCGACGAGTTGTGCCAAGGATTGCACGATAAGCCAAAATCCGACACGGTATTTTCGGGCGGTTGTAGCAAAGGTGTCGAACCCCGGAATTTTCAGGTGACCGAATTCGTCCAAGAACATATAGACGGGTAGCCTGCCTGCGCGGTCTTGCAGGAGGGTGTTGCAGAGTTCCGTATAGAACAGCGACAGGATGAAGCCGAATGCTTCCATGTCTTGTTGGCGCACCATGACGAACAGCGCGGTTTTCTTTTCTTTCATGGCGGCGAAGTCGAATTCATTTTTGGTCAGCACCTGTGCGATGTCCGTGTTGCCGACCAGCGCCAAGGACGTTGCAGCGGTGGAGACGAATGAGAGCATCATTTTTTCGGGCGCGGTGTTGGTGAAGCCTTGGTAGTCTTCAAAGGTAGCTTGGTCGTTCAGCGTGTTGTCGATGATGAATTTATCCAACTTGCCGCCTTTGCTGTGCGCGTCAAAATGATTGAGCCAATAGAGTACGTCCACGAGCGAAACTGTTTCGCCCTCGGGGCTGTTTTTGAGCGCGCGCACCAAAATCCGCACCAGCCGTTTTGCACCATCATCCCAGATTGGTTCGTGGGTGTGTCCACCGCCGCCTGCCCCTTTGGTCAGGATGTGCGCGATGCGTTCCGCGTCGGCGTAATTATGAACGTTCGCCAGCGGGTTGTAGCCGTGGCTTTGGCTGGGGTCGATCAAGTTAAGCACCTTGATCTCGTAACCTTGCGCCGTGTAAATTCCGGAGCAATAGTACCCCACAGAAGCGGTCAGATTTTCTGATTGTAGCGGCGTAAAATGTCGCCACTGTAGAGCCTTTCGTTTTGAGAA
>NVTL01000071.1 GCA_002401565.1 Rhodospirillaceae bacterium | reverse complement strand
ACGGGCGCGTTTGGGTGTGTCTGAACAATCCATCGTGGTCGAAGCCGTCACGGCGTATATGGATTATTACCGCGATAAAGAAATTTTGGCGTTGAACAATAGCAACGAAGCCGTATTAACCCGCCAATTGGACGCAACGACTCAACGTTTTGAGGCTGGTGAAATCACCAGTACCAACGTGCATCAATCACGCGCACGTTTGGACCAATCCGTTGCGGACCGTATTAAATCGGAACGTAACCTTGAAATTTCGCGGTCTTCTTTTTTGACTGTGATCGGTTATTTGCCCGAAAGCGTCACCATGCCCAGTTTGCCTTTGGGCTTGCCCAACAGCCGTGATACGGCCATGGAAAACGCCCTTAAAAATAATTACGGTGTAATTGCCGCTGATTTTGATACACAAGCCGCCACCAGCGACATCCGCAAACAAAAAGGCGTGTTGTTGCCTTCCGTTGATTTGGAATGGTCTGCCAGCCGTAAACTTCAAGGCAGCAGCGAAACCAGCCGTGTTGATGATTATGGCGTATTGTTAGTCTTGTCCGTTCCGATCTATCAAAAAGGTTTGGAATATTCAAAATTGCGCAGCGTGCGTCAAACCGCAGCCGAACAACACCGCACAGCAACGCAAGCGCGCCGGAATGCTTCTAAAGAAGCCTTGGATGCGTGGGAAACTCTGCGTTCGGCTCAGGCCCGCAATAATTCGTTCCGTGGACAGATTAAAGCCACTAAAATGGCTTTGGAAGGCGTTCGCGAAGAAGCCGATGTTGGCACCCGGTCCATCTTGGACGTGTTGGATGCGGAACAGGAATTCTTAAATTCAAAGATCAATCTGGCTCAAGTCCAGCGCGATGAAATCGTTGCGTCTTATGAACTTCTGGCCGCGATTGGCAGCCCCTTGATTGAACGTTTGGGCGTTTCGTCCGACATCTACAATCCCGTGGGCCATACCGACGAAGTCGAAGACAAACGCTTTGGCGGTATCAGTTCCGGTGATGTTACCGCAGAAATGCTGGACGAAGGCAAAGCCTATAACCTCAGCACACATCCTTTGCCGCTTCCCAAAAAATAAGCACAGTTGATTTATTCTGTTTTGAACGGATTGAAATTTCTATCGACTGAATTAGTTGATGAATTTATTCGAYATAGTTTCGCAGGAATTTTTTCAGCTTGGGTTGGGGCGGGAATTTCACCGCCAACATTTCACCCTTGGCCCGAACAACGGCGGCGACACCTTCGATCTTAAGTTCTTCGCCGTCTTTTTGTCCGTGAAACTTAAACTCTAAATACTGATTGCCTTTGAGGCGTCCGTCGTAATTTCCGACACAAAATCCACCAAGACTGTAATCAAGAAGCGTGTAGTCTTTGTTGGACGGGAAAATACGTACAAATTCACCCTCGGCCTTGATGCGATCATGAAGCCGCACTGGCTTTTGTTGTTTTTTGTCTTTGTCATCAGATCCGGTCAGTTTAGAGAAGAATGACATACGGTGTATCCAAATTAAATTCGTTTCAATTTATGACACTATACTGACATATATAAATATTTATTGAACAAAAAAATACTAGGCCCCTAACGTTCCCGCAAAGCCATATCCATGGATTGCAGATACGGCGACAACATGTATTCAAGAACGGTTCGTTCGCCGATCAGAATATCGCATTGCAGTTGCAAACCGGGGACCAGATCATAACGCAACGTGCCCTTTTCAAAGAAGTTTTGCCCCGGCGTGATGGTCACTTTGTAATATGGTGCCCCTTGTTCGGTCACCAAAGTATCGGGGCTGATGTGTTCAACGGTGCCGTTAATGGCCCCAAAACGGGCAGCATCCATAGATGCCAAACGGACCATAACGTCTTGTCCGGGCTGAATAAAACCAATGTCTCCGGTGTTCAGTTTGGCTTCGATGATCAGTTTGTCACCCAACGGCACGATGTCGACCACGGTTTGTCCGGCTTTGATGACACCGGCTAAGGTCGCCACGTGAAGGGTTTTGACCACGCCATCAACGGGAGCCCGCAAAACGGTGCGGCTGAGGCTATCATCAAACTTTTTCATACGTTCGGTCAGCTCTAAAAAGCTTTCCTGAGCTGCATCCAGTTCCATGCGGGCTTCTTCCTTAAAACCATTTTTGATCATGGATAGGCGGGCGCGGGCTTGTTCTACGGCGGCGCGGGTTTGGATGATGATGGTTTTGTCGGCAATGATTTCGCCCTGCAAACGCGTGCCTTCTTTTTCCAAATCCAAATGGCGCATGCGGTTGGTCAGGCTCATTTTCAGCAATTTTGTGCTGATGGCCAGTTGTTCATCGACGTGTTTCAGGAATTTTTGATTGTTGCCANTGCGCCCCTTAACACCAATGACTTCTTGTTCACGCTGGGTGATCAGTTGCATTTGTTCGTTAATCTGGCTGGCCAAACGTTGCTGGCGGATGGAAAACAGGTCCTTGGCGCGTTCGATCAACATTAAATTGGAATGAAGGGTTGCGGTCAGTTCCAGAGCTTCTTTCCCGGCAATTTCGGCTTCATAGCGGGCTATTTTGACTTTCAAAGACGATAGGCGCACTTGCAATTCATCCACTTGCGCCGTGCTGGTGGTGGGTTGCAGTTTAATCAGCGCCTGACCTTTTTTGACGCGTTCACCTTCTTTGACCAATATTTCGCGGATAATGCCGCCTTCTAAATGCTGCACGCTTTTGACACGGCTAGACGGAATGACTTCCCCGGTGGTGGTGCTCACCACGTCCAATGTGCCGACCGTTGTCCAAACAAAAAAGGTCAGCACCAAAAGAATACAGCTGATCAGAAACACGTGGGTGCCAAGGGTTTTGTCGGCTTTGCTTTTGGCGAGAATTTCTCGAACATTAATCATGATGATTGCTCCTCGCTGACCAGCTTGGGCCGAGCCGACGGGGAAACCCGTTTTAAGGTGGGCACAGGTTTAGAATTTAAGTCCAAAATCAGCCGGGCTCCCCGCAATATTTGTGGATCAGCCGTGGTGATGATCATGGTGCGGCCTTGTTTGGATAGGGTTTGCATGGCGGTGAAAACGGCGGCGCGGCCTTCGTCATCTAGGCCTTCGGTGGGGTCATCAAAAATCACCAATTTGCCCGCAGACGTCAACGCTCGCGCCAAAGCCAAACGCCGGCGAATGCCCAAAGACAGGGTGTATCCGTTATCGGTAATTTGGGTTTCTAATCCATCGGCACTTTCATTGACAAAGCTTGCCAGCCCCGCGTCATGAATACAGCGGTTCAGGGCTTCGTTGTCCAGATCCGGATTGGTGCACAAAAGATTGTCGCGAATGCTGGCATTGAGGAAATTGGGTTCTTGGGGCAGATAGGCCACCTGTGTTCGCCACCATGCGGGAACGGTTTGTGCCAAATCAACGTTGTCGACCAAAATCTTCCCGCGTGTGGGGTCTAACAATCCCACCAACATTCTGGAAAGCGTGGTTTTTCCGGTGCCGTTTTTGCCCGTGATCATAATCACCGATCCCGGATTGATTTTAAGCGATAGGGCCTCAAACAACGGCGAGGTGCTTTCCCCAAAGGCAAAGCTCATGTCTTTAAATTCGATGCCGCCTTTATAGTTTTTGATTTGCGTTCCTTTGTCACGTTCAACATCCAAATCGGTCAGTTCATTCAAGTTTTCAATGGTTTGGGTGGCTTTGATGAGTTGTTCGTTCAGCTGGGCATAGCGTGAAATTGGGCCTAAGGCCCGCGCCGCCATAATATTTGCACCGATCAGCACGCTGACGTCCAAATCCCCGGCGACCACCAACATGGCGCCGATGGCAATGATGGCAACGCCCATTAAGGCCTGTAAGCTTTGCGAAAACGATTGAGCTTGACCTTGACGGCGACCGATGTGCGCGCGCAGGCCTTGAGATTTTTTGACGTATTTGGCCCACGCCTGCATCAAAAGATTGCCGCCGTTAAAGGCCCGGATGGTGTCGGAAATACGGTTGGATGTTGCGATTAAAGAATTGCCAACCGCCGCGGTTTCGCTGAGTTCGCGGGTGGGTTCGGCTAAGCGTTTGCGGCTGTATAGGTGATATCCGTTTGCGCCAAGGATAAACAAAAACGCAACGGCGCCCAAAGTTGTGTTTAACAACGTTAAAGCCAGCAAGAACAAAAAAGCAAAGGGAATATCCATAAGGGTTGAAATGTTCGCCCCGTTATAGGTCGTTTCTACTTGATCAAGCCCCCGCAAAATTTCCCGGCGTTTCCCGGCGGGAAGACTTTCCAGCGCCGTGATTTTGGCCGTGGTCATAATGCCAAAGGCGCCAATCGCCCAGCGTTCATCGGCTTCGCTAAGGTGTTCAGACACCAAAATCAGCCGCACTTGGCGAAAGATAAATTCCAAAACAATGGCGGCGATGACGCCCACCGTTAAGGTTGCCAACGTGGAATCCACGCCATAACTGACATAACGCTGCAACACTTGGATCACAAATAAGGACGACGCCAAGGCCAAAAGGTTCGCGAAAAAGGACGCGGCCAGCAACTCACCCGTAATAAACGGGTGAGCGGAAAGTCGGCGCATTAATTCTTTCATGTCCTATTATTCCGGTCCAAAGTTACCTGATCCTAATGAGATAGCCTATATTTTGAAGGATCAACACTGAATAAAATTGATTTCATTCACTTTAAGGAAGAACGCTTAGGGTAGGGGGTCGGCCTCTAAGCTTGCGTATTCCAACATGCCCATGGCGCTGAGCAATGTGAATTTGGCAATGGTGATGTCGGCTTCGGCGGACAACGCATCGCTTTGCGCGTTGATCAAACTGGTTTCACCGGACAACACATCAATCAAAGATCGCTGCCCCAATTGGCGTTCTTTGCGGGCCAATTCCAAAAAGGCCGAAGAGATATTGGCTTGTGTCAGTAACGCATCGGCATTGCGCTGGGCTGTTTGCAAGCCTGTCCAAGCGTTCGAGACTTCTTCACGAATGGTTTTGCGCAGATCAACCAGAGCCAAAGCCTTTGAGGTTGCGTCGCTTCTGTTCGCGCGCAGGGAATCCAAACCGGAAAGACCTAAGTTAAAGGGCAAGGTCATTTCAACCTTAATGAGACTTTCGCGTTTTGGGCCTGCCACGGCCGCTACATTATGCTTCCATTTTTGTTCGGCCGTGCCTTCGATGACCGGCATGAATTCGGTTGCTTTGGTTTCGCGAATGGATTGTAAAGCAGTTTCTTCTTCGATCTTGGCCGTTAGGATGCGCGGGTTGTTGATCAACGCGATATTTATGGCCTGTTTTAAGCTGTCGGGAAGGTGCCGATTGGCCAACGTCAGCTTTTCAAAATTAGCAAGGTCAACGGGCCTATAATCAAAGATCGCCTCAAAACGATGCTTTGCGGTGGTCAGCGCACCTTCGGATTGTATCAGGCGCGATTGGGCGCTGGCCAGTTGGGTCTTTGCCTGTAAAACGTCCGTTGACAAGCCATCTCCGGCAGCAACGCGCGCATTTTCCAATTCGGTTTGCTGGCGAATGTTGCCTTCTGATTCTCTGGCAAAGGCAAGGCTGGCGTAACTGCGCATCAGGTTTGCATAGGCCGTGGCGGCTTCTAATAAAAGCCCCTGACGGGCCGTAACCAAGGCCGCGTCAGACGTTTCAACGACCAATCGTGCGGTTTTAACCGCCGCATCGGTCTTGCCAAAATCCCACAACAATTGCGTGAGTGACAAGTCAACTTCGCGGAAGTTTAAAATGACATTATCGGTGATGTTGGCGTTGGTGAATTCACGACCATAATTGGCGGTGGGGGTCAGGGTTGGATACCAGGCGCCCAAAGCTTCTTTGGCCCGATAACGCGCGGCTTCGACGCCTTTTTTCGCGGACAAAACGCGGGCGTGTTTTTCCACCACGTCTGTAATCATCTTCCCCGGATTTTCCGCATTTGCCGCAGAAATCAAAGAAAAAAGTGTTACAGTCGAGATGCTTACCTTTAAAAGTGGTGTTAGCCCCCTAAAAAACATACAAACCCGTCGTTAAAATTATAACCAACCGTTGTCTATATAGATGTTATTTAGCAAAATTGACAAGAAATTACTCAGAAAATGTTCTCAAAAGAAAATTATCTATTGTGCTTTAAGGACAATCTTTGCCTATTTTGTTTTTTATGTCGGTGAAGGAAAAGGGGGGAATACGACAAAAACCCCTTTATGATAAGGGTTTACTGGTCTTCGGGAAGACATGCTTTGTTTACTGTATGTTCTTGTTAATTTTTTGTCAGTATAAAATCATAAAAGATTGTATATATTGTGGGTATTAAAAGGGAATGCTCAGAATTATCTTTTGAGGAATTCTTGGGGCGCGGGTCAATAAAGCCAGCTTAAGAAAACGAACGCAGGCGAAAGTATATTTCAGATCATGGTCGTGAACAGCGAAAATATCGCAGGTCAAAATGCGGAGCAGACTGCAGGGAACGTAAAAACGTTCGCTGAAGGCGAGCCTCTGCCTAATTTTACGACCGATTTTGTGACCTTTGCTCAAGACGGTTCGGATTTGATCGTGCTTGGCGTCGATGGGTCCGAAATCGTCATTTTAGATTATTTTTCTGCTTCTTCTCCGCCGGTGTTGATCACGTTGTCTGGTGTAACCATCACGCCCCAAACTGTACGTTTGGGCTTGTCTTCCGGTCAGCCTATCCAAGTCGCGCAAATCGCGGGTGATATTCAAAATGATGCTTTTGATGAGGTCCCCCAAGATGGTGTTGTGGGTGAAAACCCAGATGCTCCGTTTGAACCACTTGTCGAAACCCCGCCGGGTGAAGGCACTGAACTCAGCTCCTTAGAACTGTTGATTGCGTCTGTTTCGTCAGGCGGAGAAATGGATGAAGCGACGTTGGCCATTTTTAAAAAGGCCGCCGCCGAAGCCATTGAAAGCGGTCTGCCCCTCGAAGACGTTGCCGCGTATCTTGAAAGCTTTTCTGAAATCTTGATGGACGGTATTGCCTCGGGTGATTCTCCTCAAGAAGCTTTGGAACAAGCCAAATCGGTGTTCTTGTCTCCGCCGATTACAACGCCACAATCCGCCCCGGCCGATACTCTTTTGGAGGCTTTGGCGTCGGGGCAAAATGTTGAGGGTGCGGTTGGTGATCTGATGAACACCGAAGGCATGACCGAAGAACAAATGGCCGCCGCCGCCGAAGCTTTTCAAGACGCCTTGGGCGAAAACTTGGCCGATGGTGAACTTGTTGGCGACGCCTTGTTGGGTGCCGAAGGTGACGCAGGCCAGTTGTCCGACGCCTTTGATGAAGCCAACGCCCCCGGCACCGATGACGGTGGCCTGATGGACGCATTGGCCAGTGGTGATGATCTGGGTGATCAGGTCGGCGAGTCCGAAGGTTTTCAAGATGCCCTTGCTACGGCCTTAGAAGAAGGCGCCTCTGCAAGCGACGCTATGGCAGAGGCCGATCAAGCCCAAGCTGACCTAGATCAAGCCGAGGCCGAAACACAAACCCCCGGCGATCCAATGCTGATGGCCTTGGCCTCTGGCGATAATCTTAATGCCATTGGAGATGATGCCGCGTTTTTAGAAGCTTTGGCAGAGGCTCTGGAAAATGGTGTTTCTCTTGATGATGCGGTGCAGGATGCGGAGCAAACGGCTGAAACTGTTGGGGATGCCGAATCTGAATCTGGCCCTATTGACCCACTCCTTGCCGCCTTGGTCGGTGATGGAAATATTGATGACGTGATTGGCGACGGCGAAGCCTTTCAGGATGCTCTTGCCGAGGGTGGCTCTGTTGCTGAGGCCACCGCACAATCTGAAACTGTTGCCGCTGTTCTTTCGGAGGCTGTTGCTGATGCTGATGTCGGTGGTGGCGATGCAACCTTAGAAGCTTTTGCGAGCGGTGATGGGGTTGAAAGTGTTGTCGGAGATAATGGCGAACTTGTCGCGGAAGCGATGGCTGCGGGGCAAAGTGCTGCCGAGGCCCAACAAACGGCAAATGAAACACAGCAAACGCAAGAGGCGGCTTTGCAGGAAACATCCGTTCCTCCTGATCCGACACTCACGGCTGTAACACAAGCCACTCCACCACCGGACGCTCCAGCACCAGAAGCACCGGCACCAGCTCCAGCCCCCGAAGCACCAGCCCCCGAAGCTCCAGCACCAGAAGCTCCAGCCCCAGAAGCTCCAGCCCCAGCACCCGAAGCTCCGGCGCCTTTTGTGATGCCACCACCACCACCACCTGTTTATGCACCACCGCCACCACCGCCACCACCTGTGTACGTTGCGCCGCCACCACCACCACCGCCACCATCAACTTATGTAGCGCCATCACCATCACCACCGCCACCAGCTCCACCGGTAAATAAAGCCCCTGTCATCAGTGCAGGGTCGGTTAATGGTACGGAAAATGTGGTGTTTGGATTTTCGCGTGCGGACTTTACGTCTAGCTATAGCGATGCCGAAGGGAGTGCTCTGAGTTCGGTGAAAATTTCAAGTTTACCGGCCAATGGCGTGTTGAAACTCAGTGGCTCAAGTGTCACAACGGGGCAGATTATTCAACCTGCGGACCTTGCAAACTTGACTTTTCACCCAACAGAAAACTGGCATGGAACCACAAGTTTCAATTGGTCAGCCAGCGACGGTAAAATTTATTCGGTCTCGCCGGGGGCTAAAAATATTACACTCACTTCCGTACTTGATGATTCCGTTGATGTGAGCGGTGGTGTATTGCAATTCGATGGCGCCAACGATTATGTGGAACTTGGCACGACAAACACCTTGGTGAACGGAACAACGGCAACCACCTGGGAAGCTTGGATCAATACCTCGCAGACAACCGGCACACAGACTATTTTTGCCGCTGGTGCGGGGCCCGCTTATACGGCCATGTTTAACAGTGCCTTTGCCAATGCATCAGGTGTTGCGCTTTCCGGTAGTGCCACCGTTACGGGGGGGGCGTTACAGCTCACCGATGGTTCAGCAAGTATTCAAGGCCAAGCGATTATCGCAAAAGGTGCGGTGACCTCAAACTTTAAAGCTGCTTTCACGATGGCGATCGGTGACGCGACAAAAGGCGATGGCCTTAGTTTTAATTTCGGCACGGCTGGATTTAGAAACAATGAAGCCGAAGAGGGGCTCACGACGGGGCTCAGCATAACCTTCGACATTTTCAGTAATGGTGGAACCGATATAGAAGGAACTGAGGTCTGGTTTAATGGAGCTCGAATAGGAGCCCATGCGGGTGAGGCTTTCGCCAGTGCTGCGCCTAAGTCTGTGGTTGTTGAATATAACAATAACGGCTTGGACGTCATCGTCGGCGGGGTGACACTGTTTTCGAACTTGGCCATTCCGGGCTATGAAGCCACGAATAAAAGTGGTTACAGCTTTATCTTCGGTGCACGTTCTGGAGCTGAGGCCACCACCCAAGTTATCGACGACTTGAGCATCACCATTCCCACCACGGAATCGACAAATGCCTTGCAGGTGGTAAATGGAAAATTATCGTACCTCAGTGACAGTTCCGTTAATGAAACCGTTGTCATGACGTCGACCTCTAACGTGGCCGATGGAACATGGCATCATGTTWCTTCGACCCATGATGCGGCGGGCAACGTGAACCTTTATGTGGATGGTGCACTGGTGCAAACGCAAACCGGACTGGTAAAGAATCTCAGTTCTGGAAATGCAGTTATTGGCCGTTCTTCTGACGGCAATACCAATTATTTCAATGGCCAACTTGATGAAGTTCGGGCGTGGAGCACGGCGCGTACAGAAACGGAAATATCCAGCTCTTATGATCAACAATTACTTGGAACAGAAACCGGTCTCCAAGGCAATTGGCGTATGGACGATCTAAGCAGCGAGACAATTGCAGATCAATCGTTGAATAATAATATTGGCAGATTGGGAACAGGTGCCACCGCAGATTCCAGTGATCCTGTCTTTATCAATACAATGGGTCAAGCGGCAAACCTAAACGGTTCTACGGCCGTTTTATTGGGCAGTACACCCAATTTTGCGGGTGGGGCCAATGCGACGACTTGGGAAACCTGGATCAAGACTTCGCAAACAACGGGCACGCAAAATATAATCTCGGCGGGTGGTCCAGCCACAGCGACGACCTCGGTCATCAATACGACCATGGCCAATGCGACGGGTCTTTCTTTGAGCAGCAGTTCAATCATCAACGGACGTTTGCGCCTGACGGATGAAAGTGTGGCTAACCCCGGAGGAACGTCAGTTTCCGAAGGTGGGCTTTTTAGTAATTTCTCGGCAAGCACAGGAACATCGGGACGTCTACCCGTTGGAGGTTCGGCAACGGGTAAAACTGGTGCGGTGACATCTAACGACTGGTTTAAGGTCACGTTGGACGCTGATGTCACGTACAGGTTTGATCAAACCGGAGATAGTTCAGTTGGTATTGATGGTCTCTATAGCAGTTCCGGGGCCAAGGTTGTTGGAAGCCATGCTTCGCAAATCAGTTATACGCCCACAACATCAGGCAGTTATTTTGTTAGCCTTACAGGTGGCAATCTATTTGATCAAAATTATACAATTTCAGCAACCACACACGCCAGTACGGGGCCAAACGGTCTGGCCCAAGTTACACCCACGGGGGATGCCATTGGGGCGACGAATTTCTCTGCGACTTTTGATATGTACATCAAATCGGGAACGGGTGGCGAAGGTTTAAGCTTTAACTATGGCACAGTCGGATTTGTGGGAAGCAAGGCCGAAGACGGACTGACTTCGGGTTTAAGCGTCACCTTTGATATTAACGATAATGATGGTGCAGGAAGCGATATTGAAGGTATTGAAGTTTGGTTTAATGGTACGAAAATTGCGACCAGCTCCGGAGAGACCTTTGCCGATGCCGCTGGAAAAAGTGTTCTTATTGAATATACCAACACAGGACTGAACGTCACGGTTGGCGGTGTTTCTGTCTTTTCAAACCTTGTTATTTCAGATTATGAAAATGCGGCTAAGGACTCCTATAAATATATTGTTGGCGGTCGGGCAGATACTGCAACGGCAACCCAAGAAATTGATAACCTCAACATTCAGGCCACTAACGTAGCCCTGCAAAATGGTTTGCAGGTGGTGAATGGTAAATTGGTTTATGCCAGCCAAAGTGCCTTTGGCAGTGTGACGACTGCGGCTTCGGCCACGACGGTTGCGGACGGTGAATGGCACCACGTTGCCGCAACCCATGATGGGGCGAATACGGTCAAACTTTATGTTGATGGAACGTTGGTCAAAACGCAAACGGGCGTCACTCAACAAACCACAGCTGATGACGCTTACATCGGTGTTGGTGCAAATGGTCGTGATCACTTTAACGGTCAAGTATCTGAAACACGGATCTGGAATGATGTTCGTACCGATGCTGAAATTGCAGCTAATTACAATCAATCTTTGAATGGAAATGAAGCTGGGTTGGTTGCAGATTATGCATTGGACAATGTAACATCGGGAATCGTTGACGATACGGCAGGAACCAATGAGCAAGGTGTTTTGACGGGAATGATTGTCAATACGGCATCGCCAACGGTCTTGGGAACAAAAGTGACGATCAATGAAGATCACACCATTTCCGGGACTATGATTGATAATGATATTTTGGGGACGGCAACGTATTCAAAAACAGATGGTAGCAATGGAACGGTTTCGATTGATGCCGTAACGGGAGCATGGACCTATACGCCCAATGACAATTATTTTGGCACCGATACTTTTACCGTGACGGCGGCCGGGTCCACAAGTGGTTCAGATACGGAAACCGTAAGTGTTACGATCAATTCGATTAACGATACGCCAACCGTGACCGTGGGTGGTTCTACGCTGGCTTATGCCGAAAATGCGACGACGGACATTGATGCGGGGCTTGTTCTGGAGGATGTGGATAGTCCGAACTTAAGCGGGGCCACCGTTTCCATTACGGTCAATTTCCAAACCAGCGAAGACGTTTTGGCCGTGGCCACACAAAACGGAATTTCGGGAATTTATAATGCGACAACGGGTGTGTTGACGTTGACGGGAACTGCCACGGTGACCCAATACCAAACGGCGTTACGTTCAGTGACCTATAATAATTCCAGCGATACCCCAACCCCCACGGCCCGCACGGTTTCCTTCGCGGTCACCGACGAGGCGTCTGGCACCAGCGTAGCCGCGACACGGTCCATAGCCGTCACGGCGGTTAATGATGCGCCAACGTTCAGCAGTGCGGCGACCTTGACGGCGATCGTAGAAGATACCGCTGATCCTGCAGGGGCCACGGTCACGTCCTTGTTGAATGCAAAGTTTAGTGATCTGGATGGCAATGCATTAGCGGGTATTGCGATTTCACAAAATTTGATCACGACAGATGGGGCTTGGCAATACAGCACGGATGGAACGAACTGGTATAGCGTGGGAACAGTTAGTACAGCTTCGTCGTTGCTGTTAGCGGCAAGTTCACAAATTCGCTTTGCTGGAAAAGCCGATTACAACGGAACGCCACCTCCGCTGACGCTTTATGCGGTGGATAATTCCAGCGTCACGACTTTCACGTCGGGAACAACACGCCAAACGGCTACCACACAAACTCTAGAAACGCTCAATTTTTCTGCCGTTGGCGGAACCGCAACGGTCAAAACCATCACGACAGCGAACAATGGCACGTTAGAGTTTTTGAACAATGCGGTTTTGGGTTCGACCACTTCTGACGGGAACTCTTTATATTGGTCTACGCAGCCCAACAGCGACGGACAAATGTTGTCGCAAAGCCCAAGTTCGACCTATTACGTGATCCGCACCACCGATGGGCGCGAGGTTGGTTTTCAAAGTATCGACTTGATGGAAGTCTATAATTTCCCCACCGCCACCACCACGTTTTATGCTTATAAAAATGGCGTGCAAACAGGGTCAGAAGATCGGGCCGGAGATATTCCTCGGGTTCAGGTGCTTGGTTCTTCGAATTATACCTTTACCAATTCAGCCTTTGACGATGCTGATATGATTGTTATTCATGCGCGCGATTCAAGTGGCAACCCGACCCCTGTTGCGATTGATAACCTTGTGCTTTCAACGGTTGATGCAACGTCAAAAATTTCCGTGGGCAGTGTCACTTTGGGCACCAGCGTAACCGCCGTAGAAGATACGCCAGCCCCGTATGACAATCCGTCAGCTTTGCATTTTGACGGTGTGAATGATGTGGTTACGGTCGGCCATGCTGTGGCGTTGTCACCAACCTCTGCGATCACTGTGGAAACGTGGGTGCGCATTGATGAGGGCGTTGCTTATGATGGTCTTGTCCAGAAAATGGATCAAACAGGTGGAAATTACTCTGGATATAAGTTGGTTCTAGATGCTAGTGGACAATCCGTTATTTTTGATATTGGTAAGGGAACGGCTGGGTGGTCTAGGGCTTCTCACACCACGGATATTTCAGATGGAGCTTGGCATCATGTAGCGGGTGTTTATGACGGTAATACGATGACGGTTTATATTGATGGTGTTGCGGGCACACCAAACGTTGTCGGTGCAGGCTGGTTAGGTTCACCAACCGTAGACCTTGTCATGGGGAACGATGTCGCCGCTGCAAACCGGTTTTTAGACGGTCAAATGGACGAAGTGCGTGTTTGGAATGATGCCCGCACGGCTAGCGAAATCCAACAATCCATGAACGCCACAATAAACCCAGCCGAAGAAGCCAATCTTCAAGGCTATTGGAAAATGGATGAAGGCACCGGGACTACGGTTGCCGACATATCTGGTAATAACCAAACAGCTACTTTGACAAACGGGCCAACGTGGACGTCTGGTGCGGCTCCGGTCGGACGCAATGATGCTTTGGTTTTGGATGGCACTAACGATTATATGGTTGTTGCGGGCAGCACCAGTTTGGATGTCACCACAAACTTCACATTGGAAGCCTGGGTCTATACGACAGCAGGGGGCAGTCAGCAAATTATTGCCCGCGATAATGTCGGAGCTGATCTCACCGGGGGATACAATTTTTGGATAACGGGCGGCACAGGGCTGGCCTATGAAACCAACAATACAAATTCGGCCTCTGTTGCAAATGTTCTGACAAGCGATGCTTGGCATCATGTGGCGGTCAGTTCAAGCGGAGGCGCGTTGACGTTCTATGTGGATGGTGCGGCTGTTGGCACGGGGACCGTAACGACACCCTCGTCTTTTGGCACGGGTGCCGGAGTGATTATAGGGCGTCGTGGTGCGGCAAATGATTCCGATTTCACGGGCAAAATCGACGATGTTCGCATTTGGTCAGATGCTCGAACGGCGTCTGAAATCCTTGAAAACATGTCAACGACCGTGGATGTTAACGACCCGGCGAATGCAAATCTTGCCGCCAACTGGACCTTTGACGAAGGGACGGGAACACAAGTTTATGATCGTACAGGAAATGACAATACAGGTACGCTGACCAATCAAGCCAGCTTTGCCAGCTTAGACGTTCCGCCAAATGGGCAAAGCAATGCGATGACGTTTGATGGCACCAGTGGTCATGTCGCGCTTGGTGCGGCTGCACCTTTGGATATTATTGGCAATACCATCACCCTTGAAGCTTGGGCAAATGTTGGAACGGTGGACGGGGCTATTCATTCGATTGTTTCAAAGACTCAGTCGGGCGGTTATGCGATCGGCGTGAACGCTAACAATAAATTTTATTTCTCGGTTGTCATTGGTGGCGTTAATCAAGTGGTTAATTCCAATGTCACCGTTCCCACGGGCGACTGGTATCATGTTGCCGGCGTTTATGATGGTGCCGAAGTTAGTATTTATATTGATGGTGTTAAACAAACCGAAGTCATTTCTATTACCGGCAACATTACAACGGCTAATGTTCAGGCTGTTATTGGAGCCGATCAAAATGCCAGCTCTTTGGGCACGCACCTAAACGGTTCGATAGCCGATGTGCGGATTTGGGATGATGCCCGTAGCCAGACCGAAATCCAAACCAATATGAACAATACCTTGGTTGGCAATGAAGCAAACTTAGCCGGCAATTGGCAACTGAATCAAAGCACGGGTGGTGTTGTTGATGATGCAACCGCAAACAATTTAAACGGCACCCGCGTTGGCGGTGCCGAATGGGTGAACCCGACCGAATCCGCACCGAATGGAGCGACCAATGCCTTGAAATTTGATGGTGTGGATGATGTCGTAAATATTGGATCCAGCGTTAATGATCTGACGGGCGATGTTTCTATGGAAGGTTGGGTTAAATGGGATGGTACCACGAAAGATGGGGCTCAATTAATGCTGACTTTGGGTGATCCCACAGCGAATGGTGTCTGGCTTGGCGGGCTTGTCGCTGGATCCACGTTGCAGTTGACAGCTAACCTTGGGGGCGTTGGCGTGCTTGCAACAGGTTATTCAATTGCCGTTGATACGTGGACGCACATTGCCTTGGTTCGTGATGCCGGGACGTGGACTTTTTATGCCGATGGTGTCGCGCAAGCCATAACCAATGGAAATTCAACAATAGTGCCTATTGTTCCATCCAATGTGGCTTACATTGGTGACGATGGTCTTTCGGGGGTTTCTGAACATTTCTCTGGCGAAATTTCGGATGTTCGGGTGTGGAATGATGTTCGCACACAGGCTGAGCTTCAAACCAATATGCACGTTCAATTGGTGGGGAACGAAGCTGGATTGGCCGGAAACTGGCAACTGGATGAAGGCAGTGGCACAACAGCAACCGATACCTCAAGCTCAGCGGTGAACGGTACACTGACCAATGCCCCCGCGTGGGTCAGCGAGACGAGTGTTGCAGCCAATTCCCCCGATGCTCCCATCGATACCAATCACGCGCTGAAATTTGATGGCGTGAACGATTTTGTGGCAATTAATTCCAGTGTAGTGGCTGACATAACCAACGCTGTAACCTTAGAAGGTTGGGTCCTATGGGATGGTTCTACGAATAATTCGATACAGGTTATGGGGGCCATCGGAGATTCCTCGGCGAATGGTGTTTTTCTAGGTGGTCAAGTTAGCGGAGGATCGTTGTTAATGATGGCAAACTTAGGGGGTATTGGCGTATTGGGCACTGCCTATTCCATTCAGGCCGATACATGGACGCATATTGCGGTTGAATATGATTCAAGTACTTGGAAAATGTATGCGAACGGTGTTGAGCAAGCAATCACTAGTGGGTCAACAGCATGGACGCCTTTGGCGCCGACAAATGCTGCTTACATTGGCGACAGTTCTTTTGGCACTGATTTTTTTTCAGGGTCCATTGATGAGGTTCGGGTGTGGGATACAGCTCGCTCAGGCACAGAAATCAACGATAATATGGCACGACAATTGAACGGGGATGAAACCGGACTTGCCGGGTATTGGAATTTTAACGAAGGCACGGGGGCTCAGGTCATTGACCAGTCAACGGCGT
This sequence comes from Rhodospirillaceae bacterium, assembly GCA_002401565.1. Classification (GTDB taxonomy): domain Bacteria; phylum Pseudomonadota; class Alphaproteobacteria; order Rhodospirillales; family Magnetovibrionaceae; genus JANLGW01. The sequence continues at coordinate 622 of NVTL01000071.1, read as the reverse complement.
CAAATACCGGCTCCGTAAATAATGGTGCAACGTATCAAAACTTGGAATATATTCAGGTGGCGGGTGGCACCACATACAAAGGCATGATTTTGGGCACGGATGCGGATGGCGATGCGTTGACTTACAGCCTGCATACGGCCCCAACCAACGGAATCTTTGCGTTGGATACGGGCAGCAATACATACACCTATACAAATGATGGGGATTTGGGGGCGGACACCTTTGTGGTGACCATCACGGATACCAATAATAACACCACAAATGAAACGATAACGTTCGACGTGGTGTAARTAAAACAAAGTCTGCTTTGATTTCTGTATAATTTTGATATTATGCGTTGAAGAAATCAAAAGTGACAGAAGTTACACTTGGGGGAAATACATGTCGTCGTTAGTGAAAACAATGCTTTTTGGCTCGGGAAACCGGCCAAATGCAAAGCGCATCTTTGGTGCGATTTTTGTCGTTCTGTTGATTATCAGCGGGCTGTTTTCCCTCCTTACAAAATTCACGCTTATTTCCGATAATGAGGCCGATTTTTATCGGATTTCGGTGGTCAGCGCGCAATCTGGCCCCGCTACGATTGCGGGTCAGTCCATGCGCCAAGGCGTGCAACTTTATATTG
>NVTL01000070.1 GCA_002401565.1 Rhodospirillaceae bacterium | reverse complement strand
TGGCCCGCGTATCCAACCGCATCATCAACGAAGTCAAGGGCATCAACCGGGTCACCTATGACATCACCTCGAAGCCTCCGGGGACCATTGAGTGGGAATGATTTCAAGCGGTTAGCGGCCATCGAAATGACTTTTCGACTGTGTCAGGTTTACGACGCAAGCTGATCAAAGTGTGCATTGTGTGTCAAAGTGTGGGTTCTCCTTACAACGGGAGAAACCAATTATGGCGATTTACAAACGCAAAGGATCGAAGGTCTGGCAGATCGAGATCAAACAAGGCGAGCACCGCATCCGTCGCTCATCTGGAACCAAGAACAGACGGGACGCTGAGGAACTCGCCCGGCGCTGGGAAGACGAGTTACACGGCCAGCTCATTATGGGCCGTCCGATCAATATGACGCTTGGCGAAGCCGTTGATCGCTATTACACCACCGTTCTCCTCCCAAAGAGCAACCCACGCACAGCTAAACGTGATCGATATGCGCTGGATCGTATCAAAGACGCGCTGGGTGAGCATACGCCGCTCAAATTGCTGACAACGCCCACCATCGTCAACTACCGCGACAACATGCTCGCAGAAGACAAAGCACCGGGAACGGTCAACCGTCACCTCGCATCTGTTAGGGCCGTCCTAAACCGCGCTAAGCATGAATGGGGCGCATTAAGCACGGTGCCGACGTTCAAACTGCTCCCGCTCGACAACATGCGACACCGATGGCTGACAGATGACGAAGAGCTAAGACTTCTCAAAGTCTCATCCCCGCACCTACGAGATTTGATCGTGTTTCTGGTCGATACTGGCGCACGCAAAGGCGAAGCACTGGACCTGCAATGGGCCAACGTTCACCTAGGTCATCGACTACGCCCAATCGTCACGTTTCTGAACACCAAATCAAAAAAGCCTCGCTCAGTCCCATTGACCAAACGTGTCRCGACGATGCTCCGTGAGTTGAAGAAATCAAAGCCCGATGGTGAAGAGCATGTGTTGTTATATCAACCTTTCCATGGCGGTGATCGCGTTCCCTTTGGGCAACCACACGGGACTTGGAAGACCGCCTGCAAGCGTGCTGGTATTGCAGACATCGTCATGCACGATCTTCGCCACACCTTTGCCAGCCGTCTGGTCATGCGCGGTGTTCCATTGTTAGCCGTGTCTCATCTCCTTGGTCATGCTGATATCAAAATGACGCAACGCTATGCTCACTTATCACCAAGCACATATGATGATGCGATAAGTGCGCTGGAAGAGTGATAGGGACGGCGGGTGTTAGGAACTTGTTGACGCCCGCCCAGCGGCCTTCAGTGGCTCACTGGGCGCTGTCAACGTCATGCTGATGGGTATGGTGCGTCTCGTGCTGACGGCGTTCTACTGGTATTTAAAACATATGGTTATCTAATTGAATATCAACAATAAAAATGAATATCAACACAAGCATCTCATCCACTACGATGATATAATTACGCATCCTGACAGCCTCAGTCCTTTCGCCTGACAATGGAGATGACAATGCCTCGTGAACATACGCTAACAAAAGGTCACTGCGATCTAGATTTGCCTCATTTTCCCGATGCAACTCTCGTTCATATCATGGACCTCTACACTGCTCTTATGGGTTTAAGGGACACCGACGAACCTATCGTCTCACCAGCTTTCAAAGAAATCTGCGGGAAATACAATGCGATTTCGTTAGAGCTAAATTCAAGAGGCACGGTTGCTCCGAACGACCGCCCGAGGATGCCTGTCTATGATCAGGATGCACAATCAGAAGCCGAGCTTTTGCATGAGCGTGATCTTGAAGTAATCGAGCTTCACTGGAGCCAAATCCATGTTATGAAGGTAGCCTTGAACTTTTCATAAAACCCAAAAAGAAATTTAGCCCCACATATGACATCCAATCTTGACCCAACAACAACATCATCCTTTGCCGTAGTGCAACTCCCAAATGGTCAAAAGAAATATTTTTACGATGACAATGAAACCACCTTGCTACTTAGCGACGCTACTGAGCAGGTCACAAAGAACATTCAAGCCTGCATTAAAATCAGAGGTGACCGCCTTAAGCTCGAAGGGCCATTATTTTATACGAAATGGTTCGACTATCGCTATATGCACCCTCTCGATGCTACTCAGCTATTTGCTGACAAATTCGTTGAGATTTCAAAAGAGGTGCATAGCCGAAACTTTGATATAGATGAAGCGGAGAAAATGCGTTTCTTGAGCTCTAAAAAGCTTTTTGAAATGAAATTCAGATCTCTTACCAGTCTGTGGCAAGCGCGCCAGTATGCCGACCACATAGGTGTTCCCTACGATTTTTATCTCCGCAGGGCTTTTGATCACCTTCTTAAACGAGGCGCACGAAAGAAACTCCCTCGCCCGAATCAACTGCATGATGAGAAGACCTTAAAAGCCGTAGATGAAGCTTGGTCCGCAGAAAGCAAAGACCCAACAGCCCGATCCTTTCTGGCCGAAGACCCTCGATACCGAAACGAGCATTATCAAGGCGACCCTTATCAGGACGAACACCATGAATGGGTAATTGATATTATCCGCCGTCGCAACAAAGCCCGCACCCCACTTCATATTGCTCAATTGTGTTTTGAAGATCGTTTGGTGCCCGAACAAAAAGTTATTGAGGCTTTTGGGGAAAGTCTTGTCGAAACTGCCCGTAACGAAGAGGCGTTCCATAAGGATGATTCAGGACCTGATCAAAACCCCGGAGCTATTCGGCCGGGCTGTTATGGTTTACCCCATGCATATTCAACAGATGAAGAATGGTGCAAGAAATGCTCGTTTTCAAAGGAGTGCTGTAAGCTTGTAAACGTTGGTCGCAAAATTCTTGATGAAGAATACAGCACAGACGATCCGAGGTTAGAAAACAAAAGGAAGAATGATAGAGAACGAAAACGCCGTAGCCGTGCCAAACAAAAAGCTAAAGCCAAAAGTATTTCCTAACAAAAACCGAGCCCTTTCAGCTCCATTCTCCCAAAAAACGTGTCACACTTTCCTATATATTTAATATATCTATTAGATATATATATCCTTCTTAACTTAATAATTAAAAAGATACGGGAAGTGTGACACCCTGCTGAAAAACACTCGGGATGGGGAATGAGCTGCGGAGTTCAAAATAAAGAAGTCCTAGAGGTTTCGAACATCCTCGTGGGGGATGCAGGCAGAGTTTAACCGTCCAAGGGTGGCTCCTTATACAAAGGGCTTGTTTCTTCCTTCTTCAATGTCACCGTAGATCATCTTCACAACCGCACGGATTGATGTATTTTTCTCGTGCCGAATTTTTTTCTTATACATGGCGTTCAGTATGTCCGGATCGTTCTTTCCGCACAGTTGCTTCTAAACCGCTCAGGTTTGACTCAGAACGCGCGGGAGCCTATTTTCGCTATGATGCCCGCTCAGCAACGCTTTTTGTGACTCAGCGAATCAGGTTGCGCGTTTAAACGCATGTCCATATAGCTTGGTTAGCTCTCGGTCTTTAAAATCAGTCGCAACGAACTAAGTATAAGTTTGGTCCATCCCAAAAGCGCTGAATTTAGAAAACTTCACTTTGTCGATATATCAAACGCTTGCGGCCCGAATTGAACGGTGTTTTGGCGCCATTTTGAACCCCACCAGCCCGATTTAGCGCTCAATTCTTTTTATTGCATTCCAATCCAGCACCACAGCCATCGGTTATCTTACACCCCATTGCCACATTACCCATTCTCAACCATAATCGCCCACATCAACAACACCATGGGAACCGTCAAGCGTATGTCTAAGCTCACCCTACAACAGCTCGAATCTCACCTTTGGACCGCCGCCGACATCTTGCGTGGTTCCATCGATGCGGGCGACTATAAGCATTACATCTTTGGCTTGCTGTTTTACAAACGGCTGTGCGACGTGTGGGAAGAAGAATTTGAGCAACGCATGGATCAATACCATGACGCCGAGCTTGCCGCCGATCCTGATGAGCATCGCTTCCACATTCCCGAAGGTCATTTTTGGAAAGACGTTCGCAAGCATACGTCCAACATCGGCGAGCACTTAAACGCCGCCTTCCACGCTATCGAAGATGCTAACTTTCGCTTGAAGGACGTGTTCCAAGACGTGGACTTCAACAATAAACAGCGGTTTCCCGATGCCATGTTAGAAAAACTGTTACAGCATTTCGAAATCCATCGTCTACGCCGTGTGGATGCCGAAGCCGATATGCTGGGCAACGCTTACGAATACCTGATTGCGCAATTCGCCGATGACGCGGGTAAAAAAGGCGGCGAGTTTTATACGCCCAAACAAGTCGTGCGGCTGATCGTTGAATGTTTGGAACCTGACGAAGGCATGAGCGTCTATGACCCAACCTGTGGTTCGGGCGGCATGTTGTTGGAAGCCTTTCACCACCTTGAACGCCAAGGCAAAAACCCCCGCGCGTTGAGCCTGTTCGGTCAAGAAAAGAACTTGAATACCTGGGCCATTTGCCAAATGAACCTGTTCTTGCATGACATTGACGATTGCAGTGTCGAACGCGGCGACACCCTGCGTGATCCAAAGCATTTAACGGATAATGGCAGCAAAGGCATTCGCACCTTTGACCGGGTGCTGGCAANCCCGCCATTTTCACTGAAAAACTGGGGTCATGATGAATGGAGCACGGGCGATAAATTCGGCCGCGACACCTATGGCTGTCCGCCCAAATCTTATKGCGATTTAGCCTTTGTCCAACACATGGTCGCCAGCCTGAAACAAGATGGCAGGCTTGGCGTTGTATTGCCCCATGGCATCTTGTTTCGCGGCGGATCGGAAGCAAAAATCCGCAAGGGTTTGCTCGATGATGATCTGATCGAAGCCATCATCGGTCTCGGCTCGAACCTGTTTTATGGCGCGGGTATTCCCGCCGCGATCCTTCTGATCCGCAAAGACAAGCCTGCTGAGCGCAAAGGCCGCGTGCTGATCATCAACGGAGCCGAAGAACTGGTCCAAGGCAAAGCCCAAAACCACCTGTCCGACGACAATGTAAACCGCCTGACCAATGCCTTTTTAGCCTTTGCGGATGAAGACAAGTTCTGCCGTGTCGTGGACATGAAAGAAATCGCGGAAAACGACTTCAACCTCAACATCACCCGCTACGTCAGCATCGAAGAAGACGAAGAACTCATCAACGTCACCGCAGAGGTCGCCAGGCTGAAAGAGCTGACCCAAGAGCGCAATGCGTCCGAAGCAAAGATGATGACCTTCCTCAAGGAGCTTGGTTATGATGACTGAGTTTCCGAAGGGCTGGGAAACCTGCAAGCTGGGAGAAATCTGCAAAATCAAGGCTCGCATTGGATGGAGAGGGCTATCAGCTAATGAATACACTGAAGATGGTCCTTTTTTAATCGCCGGAAAACACATCCGGGACGGTCAAGTATTGTGGGGAAATTGCGACCATATATCAGAGTGGCGGTATGACGAATCTCCTGAAATTCAAATTCAAGAAGGTGATGTAATCCTGTCAAAGGATGGCACAATTGGCAGGCCCGCCCATATTTTAGCCCTTCCTGACAAAACGACTATTAACGGCACAATGATGCTTTTGCGACCAGAAACACAAAAACTAGATCCAGCTTATTTATTTCAACAATTAGGCGGATTTCAGTTCAAAACACTGGTGAAAGAACGAATTTCCGGGGGCTCTATCCCACATATTTTTCAGCGTGACATGGTGAACCTTCCCATTGCCCGCCCTCCTCTAGAAGAGCAAAAGAAAATTGCCGAGGTGCTGAGTAGCGTAGACGAGGCCATCCGCGCCACTCAGGCCGTGATCGAGCAAACCCGCACCGTCAAAAAAGGCCTCCTCCAAAAGTTTTTTCATCGTGGAGATTGGGAACCGAACAAAGACAAGGCGCTCCCTGATGAGTTTGAGGTTCGGCTCCTTGATGATCTAGCTAAGCGCGGAAGCGGACACACGCCTAATAAGAAAAAAACCGAATATTGGGGAGGGGGTATCAAATGGGTCTCGCTCCAAGACACAAAGAAGCTAGATCGCCTCTACATCAAGGAAACCACAGCAGAAATTAGCGACCTTGGCATTACAAACTCATCAGCCGTTCTGCACCCCAAAGGCATGGTTGTCCTTTCAAGAGATGCCACAGTTGGGAAAAGTGCCATAACCACAGAGCCGATGGCCGTAAGCCAGCACTTTATTGCTTGGGACTGCGGGCCTGACTTAGATCGATATTACTTTTATTACTGGCTCCAACATATGAAACCAGTTTTTTTAAACATTGGCGCAGGTAGCACCATCAAAACCATTGGCCTGTCATTTTTCAAAAAGCTCGGCATTCCTATTCCAGCTATCAGCGAACAACGTCGTGTTGGTCAAAAAATGAAAGAGCTGGACGAGTTACTGTTCCTGCACGAACAAAAACTAACCCAACTCAAAACCCTAAAAGCCGGCCTCATGTCCGATCTTCTGACCGGGCGGGTGCGGGTGAAGGTGGCTTCATGACGAGCGATGCCGAAGCCTTTGGAGATTACATCATTTATGTGGATGAAAGCGGCGATCACAGCTTGAAAGTGGTGAACCCCGATAATCCCTTATTTGTTTTGGCCTTTTGTATTGTGCGCAAATCTGATTATGCAAAGAGCATATCACCCGCCATTCAAAAGTTGAAATTCGATACTTTTGGCCATGACATGGTGGTTTTACACAGCCATGAAATTCGCAAACAAAAAAATGACTTTCGGGTTTTGCGCAATCCAAAAATCAGGGGGCCATTTCTTGAACAAATCTCGAAAGTCGTTGTTGACGCCCCATTCACATTGATTGCCACAGTCATTAACAAAAATGATTTAAAAGGGCAGTATGCGACGCCTTACAGTCCTTATGACATTGCCTTGCTGTTTTGTATGGAACGAGCTTACAAGTTTTTGATGGCGAATGGACAGGACGGCAAACATACCCACATCATCGTGGAAGCGCGTGGACGCAAAGAAGACACCGATTTGAAAGCCGAATTTTATGACATCATGAAAGCTAAACAGGGTTGGAAAAAGAGCTTTGATATTCGTTTTTCATCGAAACAATCGAATTCAAGCGGATTACAGCTGGCCGACCTTTCGGCGCACCCAATTGCCCGGCACGTCCTAAAACCAGACCAACCAAATAAAGCTTATGAAGCCTTGGAAGAGAAATTAATGAAGGGACCAACGGGTTTGGTCCATGGCAATGGATTGAAGGTCTTCCCATGAGAATCCGCAAAATGAGAAGCGCCAAAAATAACAAAAGGGCTTCGAGAAATCCCGAAACCCAATTGCCGTTCGAGAAAGCCCGAACCATTGATATTCAGTATATATGGGATATATCCCACAGTCAATTTTTGAATAAATAGGGGGAAATATGGGGGGCGAATGGCAATTAGCAGAGAAGCCGTGTATCGAGGGCTTAGAGGCCCTCGGTTATGGTCGTGTGCGGCCTGAACAGCATGATGAATTACGCGATGGGCAGAACCATGTTTTGTTTCGCCCGCATTTGATAGAAGCCATCCAGCGCATCAACGGCATCAGCGAAGACGATGCGCGCGCGGCCTATACTGATCTTTTGAGCAAGTCCGACAATGAAGAATGGACGCAAATTTTACGTGGCAACTATAGCCGCACGGTGAGCGGTCAGGCGRMCAWRCMKRCCRNCCNCRKWAKKSMWKYWRWYARKCCNNCGASAACAMKMCSTTTACCGTCACCAATCAGCTTCGTGTCAAATCACAGAACACACGCATCCCTGACGTGGTGGTTTATGTGAACGGTATTCCTTTGGTGGTGATCGAGGCGAAATCTCCGCTGAACCACAAAGACAAGACGGGCGAAGCGTTTGAACAGATCAAACAATATGAACGGGACATCCCACGTCTGTTTTACACCAACGCCTTTACCATCCTGACCGATGGCACCAATTGTATTTATGGGGCAACAGGCAGCCCGTCTAAATTCTTTGCCACATGGAAAGACCCATGGCCGCGCAAGGCTGATGAGTTTGGCGATGCATTGAGCCAAGGGTTGTGGAGTCTGTTGGAACCATCGCGGCTGCTTGACCTGATCGCGCATTTCATCGTGTTCGAGAAAACCGAAGACGGACTGGTTAAAAAAATCTCTCGCTATCAACAATTTCGGGCGGTCAACAAAATCGTTCAACGTGTGATCGATGGTGAACATCGCAAAGGCTTGGTGTGGCACACGCAGGGGTCTGGCAAATCGCTGACCATGGTCTTTGCCGCGCTGAAGCTGAAGATGCATTATACCCTTGATACGCCTGCGCTTAAAAATCCGAATATTATGGTGCTGACCGACCGGATTGATCTGGATGATCAAATCAGTTCGACGTTTGTCGCCTGTGGTTTGCCAAACCCAGATCGCGCGGCGTCCATCGGTGATTTGCACAAAGCCATGCACGCGGGCGCGGATGGGCTGACGGTGCTATCGACCATCTTTAAATTTCAAGGTTCCGACAAGCCCATTGCCAATTCCCAAAACTGGATTGTTATGGTGGATGAATGCCACCGCACGCAAGAAAAGGACTTAGGCGCTTATCTGCGCGCGACGCTTCCCGATGCGCGGTTCTTTGGGTTTACGGGCACGCCAATCAAAAAGAACGACAAAGATACTTATGAAAATTTTGGTATCGAAGGTGAAGGCTATCTCGACAAATATGGCATTGATGATGCGGTCGCCGATGGTGCGACGGTGCCGATCTATTACACCGGACGCAAAACCGACTGGCATATCGATGAAGGCAAAATCGATGTCTTGTTTGATACATGGTTTGCCGAACTGCCCGATGACAAGCTGGCCGAGCTTAAAAAGCGCGGCGTGACCTTGGCCGACTTGGTCAAACACCCCAAACGCATCGAGTTGATAGCCTTTGATATTTGGACCCACTTTAAGGCGTTCGCGCGGCCCGATGGTTTTAAGGCACAGATCGTCTGTTACGACCGGGAATCCATAATTTTATACAAGCGCGCGCTGGACAAGATTATCGCCGAAGACTTAGGCGATGCCAAATTTGCATCATCCATGTCGGCCTGTGTGTATTCGGCGTCCCAAGAAGACGGCAAGCCATCCGAAGACAAGCATATCCAAGGCGTGCGCGATGATCTGCAAGCCCATTACCTTGACCGTGATGCGGAAACCACTGTTAAAGCCGCCTTTGGTAAGAAGGGTGAACAGCCGGAACTTTTGATTGTGTGCGATAAGTTGCTGACGGGTTTTGATGCACCCGTTGAAGCCGTCATGTATCTCGACAAGCCGCTGAAAGAACACTCGTTGCTTCAGGCCATCGCGCGCACCAACCGTGTTGCCGATGCACAAAAAAAGAATGGTCTGATTGTCGATTACATTGGTGTGTCTAATCATCTTGATGAAGCGTTGGAATCATATCGTGCCGATGACGTGAAGAACGCCATGCGCAACATTGACGATCAACGCTCTGAACTGCGGGCGGCCCATGCGTCCGTCATGGCCTTGATGAAAGGTGTGAAGCGGGGAACAGGTAATCTCAAGGCCGAATATGACAAACTTGTCGGTCAGCTTCAGGACGAAGACGACTGGTTTACCTTTCGCCGTAAAGCCCGCGAGTTCATCAGCCTTTACCAAGCTTTAAGTCCCGACGTCGAAGTTTTGAAATATACCGATGATCTGAAATGGGTTGGTTCGTTCTTGCGCTATGGCACACAGGTTTTCGAAAAACGCGAAGCCTTTGACCACCTTGAATATAGTGAAAAAATCCGCGCCATGCTGGAACAGCATCTCGACGTAACGGGATTAAGCATGACCGTAAAATTACGGCACCTCACCGATCCTGATTTTTGGAACGATTTCAACACCGAGGACATGACGGAAGCTGAGATTAAAACGGCCGCGATCCGCAAGACCACCGAGCTTCGCAAAGTCACCGCCGAGAAGGTCGATGATAATCCACTTCAATTCATGAAATTTTCAGAGCGGCTCAAGGCGTTATTGCTAAAACTCGACAACAGCCAAATTTCTTGGGCAGAAGCTTTGAAAACAGCGGAAGAGATCGCCAAGGACATTGATGCGGAAGACAAAGCACACGAAGGCACCGACATGTCAGCCGCGTGTCACGGCATTTATCGTATTTTGGAAACCTTCTTATCCGACAGCCAAACAGCAAGCGATGCCCTAAAGGCATTGGCAGCGGATATCACCGCACTCTATAAAGACGACGCAACAGCGCCAGCACGATGGCAAGACAAGCCGGAACTGATGAAAGGCCTTCGCCAACAGGTTCGCAAGCTTGCGCACGGCTTCGGCCTAACCAATTTAAAAGACATTCCAGATCGTGTTGAAAACTATACCGTCAAACACATGGCGAAAACGGATTGATACGGATGATGGCTAACCACACCCTTGTCGTCGGCAAGACTTTAATTCCCTATACGGTGAGGCGATCAAAGACAGCCATGCGTCGCCGCGTGCATATCACGCCGGATAGGGTTGAGCTGATCACACCGGAGTCCAGCACAAGCGAAGAAGACGAAGCCTTCATATATAAGAAGCGGCGTTGGATTTTTGACGAAACCGAAATAATGAAAGAACGACTGGCCCAGCGCAACACCATCGCTCGGTTTGTCACGGGTGCAAAGATACCTTATCGCGGTCGTCAAATGCGTCTACGGATCGAGACGACAGACGATACCATTGTGGATGTTCAATATCGCAACGGCTTTATTATATCTGTGCCAGCGACAACGGCTAAGGCCAGCCGTGACGCTCTCATCGAAGATGCCCTACGGCTATGGCTTAGAAAGCGCCTGAGAAGCGACGTCGAAACCTTTGTGAGCCAATACAGCAAAAGCCTCGACTTGCGCCCCAATGGACTCCGTATCAAGGCACAGAAGCATCTGTGGGGTAGTTGCGGACAAGATCGCATCATTAATCTCAACTGGCATCTGATTTTCGCCCCCAAAACCATTTTAGAATACGCGGTGGTGCATGAGCTCTGCCATCTACGCTATCGCAATCACGATAAAAGCTTCTGGTCCTTGGTCGGCTCGATCATGCCAGATTATGAAAAGCGCAAAGCGTGGCTTGAACAAAATGAACACATGCTTGGGTTCGAAAAAATCGACCCAATTGTTTAATCCAACTTTTCCGGAATAACACCCGACACCGATTCAGCCCCTTGTTACATTGTGTATCGAACCCAAACGAGCGTTTGGGATTGTAACAAGACAAGGAAATCGACATGGCCGACGGAAAATTCATCTCTTATTATCGCGTATCAACTGATCGACAAGGTGCCTCCGGTCTTGGGCTTGAAGCTCAACGTCAATCTGTAACAAATTATCTCAACGGCGGCGACTGGACACTCTGTGCTGAATTCGTTGAAATCGAAAGCGGACGCAAGAATGATCGTCCAAAGCTGACGGAAGCGCTTGCCGCATGTCGGAAAGAGAAAGCCACGCTGGTTATCGCAAAACTTGACCGCCTATCACGTAATCTCGCTTTTATCGCGAACCTAATGGATAGCAACGTCGAATTCATCGCCACCGACATGCCGCACGCGAACCGCACCATGTTGCAAATGATGGCCGTCTTCGCAGAACATGAAAGAGAGATGATTAGCAAGCGAACCAAAGAGGCTCTAAGCGCCGCCAAAGCTAGAGGCGTGCGTCTTGGTAGCCCCGATCCGAGCAAAGGCTCTGCCGCTGGAAATACCGTCAAGAAAGCACAAGCCAAATTATTCGCGGCGAATGTAACACCAATCATAGAAGACATTCAGAGGGCGGGGATAACAACGCTACGGGGCGTAGCTACAGCTCTGGATGCGCGCGGCATTAGAACAAGTCGTGGCCACTTCTGGTCTGCTACCTCAGTCAGCAGATTGATACACAAAAAAATCTGACCACATTGTGCATTTATGCAATAGATTGTTTACAATGAATAATTTAACAGCCTGACACCAACAACATTGAATGCGAGTATATTAAAATGAAAGCTCCATCGCTTTTAATCATTACGGCTTTGCTCTTATCTGCATGTGCAACGACTAATAAGCAATCACTTGCAGACAAAGAAATATTACGCGACGCGCGTATTAAAGCCTCCCAACACTTTTACCCAAACATTACAGCACGGGACGTCTTTTTTGCGGCGGAGAAAGTGCTAAACCATATCGATAAAACAGATATGGAAATGGAAATTCGCAGTAATAGACTTGTGGCATCAAGATACTTCACAGCTTTTGCCATCTTAGCGGCAACGCACGGCAAACAGTTCTATACAATTGATACCAAAGAACAGAATGGAGGAGTTCTCGTAACTGTAAACTCTGATGTTTTGGCAAATGGTGGCATGTTCCCATCCATGGTCACTCAAAGCTATATGGACAAGATCGAAACCAACGGAAATCATTCTACAATTTTCAGAACTGGTGATTTCCGTCTCTTCCACAAGCGCCTAAGTTACTTCCTAGTGGGCGATCAAGAGTGGAGCTCATGCAAGAATTTCAAAAAGAACGTTGAAGGCTTTGAAGAGCAAGCCTTTGGCATGTGCGAACTGATTGGCATCGAAGACCTCACTCCCGCTCAGCATGTTTCCCAATCAAACAAACTGTATTCACGCTAACGCTCGTAGATTTCAGTTGGCTAATGGTGCAGTCAACGAGCGCCACCATTGTTTTACAACTATATTTATGAGGTCATAAGCATTTGGATCAAACGATGTGACCGATAAAATGAAAAAAACAATTCAACCAAATCAACGGTCAGTGATCGATTTTCTTCAATCAGTCATTGATGACACAAATATCGAAGGTGTCGGAGGAAATATTCAGTATGGTTCATTTTATGGAACAATGTTTCGGCCCGCTGGAATTGCTAAATACAAAAATGGAAATGTGCACTATTGGCGAGGACCATTAGATTTAAATGGTTCTGACTTTGATCAAAGTGGTGGTGGGTTTCATCCGAATTTCCCCTTATTAAATTTTATTATATAGATAAAGAGGTCGTCTGCACGCCATGTGGACAAAGACATTTTTTTCTCTTAACCAGAGCCTATAGGCTGGTGCAATTAATTCAAATAATTTAAGGTTCTAACATGGCTAAAGATTTACACGAAGACTGGTGGCCGGACCTTCTCGCCCATATCCCTGCCGAGACCCCATGGAATGACGACCACGTGATGGTCGCAGAACGTCGTGGCTTTGATGACGGAACAACTGGTGTCCGTTTCACGATCTCCGCGCTTGTGCCTTTTGATGAACTCGACGCATGCAAAGCAAAACTTCGCCAGTTCTCACATGAGGTGAGAACAAGCGGACCGCATCCGTATCATGATAAAGACGGAGATCCATTCACCCCGCTTTTTTCAGTGAGCGCTGACGGCACACCGAGTGGCAAATACGAGCCCCTTGTTAATATCTGGCAGTCAAACAATCGAACAACACTGCAACCTGATCAGGGGTTCTTGATGACATACGGCTTGATTCCCCGCGTTCTCGATCAAGACGGCTACATTCATTGGGATGACCCCCAACTACCACGTCACGATGTTGTTACGGTATCTCCACCATCTATTTACGATGCGCCTGATACATCACCAGCCGAAGTAAGGATTACTAAAGACCATCTTCAAGACTATCTCACCATAAGAAACATGGCACTGATTCAGTCATATTTTGAAAAGCGCTGGGGGCCTGTTAGCGAGGAAGTCGCAGACCTTCTTGGCCCAGACGAATCATTGCGTCATGATTTCACTAACCGCTCCATTCATATTGGGCTCGACATGATCGACAAAACTCGCTGTTTCGCGCAAGTGTGGGGCGCACGCGTTGTTGCTGAACCAGGGGCAGCTCCCATTAGCATTAATCCTCTTGATACCGAGGCGCTCGAATGGCCCGGCATACAAGAGCCCGTGACAAATGCCACGGCTCACACTTTAGGAATGGATTATGTTTATGTCAGCGACACTGTGCTCGCCAGATATGAAGGTAATGTAAATTTTACGATCAACCCTGAAACTGGCTCCGTCGGCCAAGGCGGGCAGTGGGGAGTGGGCTTTTGCAATCGCATTGGCCGTAACCTTATTCGCCTTGAGATACGCAAACTCTATGAAGGCAACCCTGCAGAAGTCATTCAGCACTGGCACAGCTGTGCGGTCGCTCCTCCCGTCGACCGTGCGTATCCAGAAATTTTGCATGCCAACAATGTTGCAAAGCGAACTAAGCGAATGACGTATGGACTGATTGCTCTCGGCGAACTTATTGCCGATATCAGCCAACCATTCCCCCAACTGAAACTTTCGACTGAAACAATCATCAACACTTGTCGCGCTGATGTTCGTTACAATGGCTGGTGGTCCCTCTCCGACGCTGAAAAAATTGCACGTCATATTCCTTTTGATCTGGACGAAGACGCCTTCCTTACCCGTTGCCTAAAACTAGTCAACCTTCTTGTTGAACGGCTAAAGGAAGGCTCCCTACGCAATCTGCTTATTGCCCTTGGCGTGCCAAAGGCCGACATCAGTGAATATCGAACATTAAAACTGTTGGACCTTCTCGTGCGTATGGCAGCAAAAGCAACTGAAACAGGTTTGGAATTGGCATCCCAAGGTGATGAAGTTTATCGCAGACTTAAAACTGGCGATGGCGAGCCCGATCAGCCCATCCGGGCATTGTTTGCCATTAACGACTTACGGCAACTAGCCGGACATCGTGCTGACGATGATTATGAAGACAAACGCAACAGCGCTCTCAAAAGGCTTGGTGTTGACCCTGCATCGTGCAAGTCCGGCTACGGCACAGCGCTCGATGATATTTATGACCAAGCCGCACAAACAATTGAAGATGCCACGACCACCCTTGTCAATTAGATCATGCCGACCTAATCTTCACCCCATGGTGACTGTGTCAGACTGTGTGTCGAAAAGTCGCTGTGTGTGGGTCGACTGTGGGCTGAATTGTGGGTTCGCTTTCGGCCATAACGTTAATTTGAATGAAATGAGAGCCCGTACGGGCGACAATGCACTATGCGATCAGTTGATGCTCAACCCCTTGAAAAGCGCGCCGTAACCTCCACCGATGGCATGACCGCAGACTTTTATCACTTCGACATGGAATTTCTGGCCCGCGTATCCAACCGCATCATCAACGAAGTCAAGGGCATCAACCGGGTCACCTATGACATCACCTCGAAGCCTCCGGGGACCATTGAGTGGGAATAACAATATCAACCACTTATATGAATTTAAGGGTAGGTCAAATTAGACCTGCCCTTTCTTTTTTGCTCGCATATCTGAGAAAACTTGCGCTGACACGGCTCTAAAACTCGCTGACACACTTTTTATGCCTTTCAGGAATAGTTTCAATCAGTTTGATAGTCTTAAAAATTCCGGCAATTCAAAAAGCTTTTTAACGGATCGCATGATTTATTGTTTTTCATAAATCTTGATGTAAGTGGGTCAATGCCGTCTGCCATTTTTGTGGCCCTGCGCATCCAACCATTGGCTCCATTTATTAAAATAAAAATTGATTGGACGAGGCTACTTCGTGTCATTATTGACACACACCCACCTCAAGGTGTATCATTTTTAGTACGCTCATAAATAAAAGGTGACMCAAGATGCAAGCCACACTTCAAATCTTAAAACAAGAAATTGCTCAAGACCTTCAGCGCGCGCTTAAGCAAGATGGGGCATCCAAAACAAATATAGCTGCACGTATCGGCACTAGTCGAAAACAATTGGATCGCTTGCTTGACCCAACAGATACAGGCATCACCTTAAAGTCTCTTTTCAATCTTTCTCAGGCGCTCGGACGGGATATTCGCATCGTCTTTGAAGAACCTAAACATACGGATCAGCCCGCTTTGTCATTTTCCCGCACTTGGTCTAATCCAGCAGGGGTTGATGATGAGACCTTGATTGCCACAACACTTGAAAAGCCGACGTTCAGCGATCTTTTAAAGGTGTGTGCAACATACGGTATCGATCGCGTTAAAGCGGTGTTGAGAGACATAAGTTTACCCCCCTCTTCCACGAATAACGTTAAGCGCATGATTCACAATATTGAGATCGGTACCAAACATGCAAACCATTTATCCAGATAGCCGTAATCTACCGGACAATACATACAAAGTACTTCAACTGATGTCTCAAGCCCCCTTGCCTCAAGGTGGTGTTCTTATTGGCGGGACCGCCCTAGCTATACATGTTGGTCATCGCATGAGTGAGGATTTAGATTTTGCTTTTCCCCATCATAAGCTCCCCAGAAAAGACATTATGAAAACCCTTAGGCATCTAAAGTCCATGGGATGCAAAATCATTAATGCTACAGATGAAGACACCCAAATGTATTGGGAAAATGAAGGTTCTGACATTGAAGACTACCATCAAGATTGGAATGTTGATGGCGTAAAAGTAACTTTCTTTGCAGCAGATACAGGCAAAAGAGAAGACTTTCTCCAAAACAATATCAGCGGATACATCGGTTCTATTCCGGTCTTGTCTAAAGAAGCTCTTTTTGACTTAAAAAGTGGTGTTCTGACAAAGCGGATCAACAGTCGAGATGGCTTTGATCTTTTGTATTATTTGGAGCATGAGGGAAAAACAATAGGAGATATTTTCGCTGCGGCCCAGAATGAAAACGAGTTCTACGGAGAAGATCAACTTTACAAAAGATTGGCCCCAAGTGCGTATTCAAAGCTTGATCCGGGCTTTATGCCGAGCGCCGGTAGCGCAGAATTAAACCTACCTCAAACTATCGACGAACTCATACAGGCCCTGCAAGGGCATATCGATATCTATCAACAAGAACTAACCATGGCTTTTTTGGCAAAATAAAATCTGTAGATATAGCGCTTTCTCTATCTAACAAATCCGAGCTTATGCATGAATAGTTCTATTCAAATTCAGGGCAGAGCTCTAAACTTCTTAATTCAAACAAAACTTTCTTATTCCCCAACACGCCAAGCTGCGAGCTTGCAACTTAGCGACACTGTTATGGGTATCGTAAATTACATGGTGACCTGCGTTCACTTGGTGAGGCCTGTAGCCCGAACAAAGTCGCGCGTTTAACCAGCCTTGCCGGCATTAAGGCGCAGATCGGCTATAAGCGCAAAGC